>JBGFRR010000110.1:0-50471 GCA_041695045.1 Bacteroidota bacterium | reverse complement strand
GCCACAGGGTGGGAATCGAAGTGGGCGAACATCCAGGAAGTAATAAATTCGGACTCTGCGCTTGCAGATGTAGAATGACGAAGCCGTTCATTCGGAGGATAAGTTTGTTCGAAGTAGAGAATACGCACAAGCATGACAAGGTGGGCACATGATTCCGTACATAACTCTGCCTCAATATATGAAGCATTTCGCATGTGTTGGAGCGCAAGAGATAATCTGAGACAAGATTTAGCATATGCGCGCAATTCCTCATTTGAGGCACCCGCAAGTCTAACCTCGAAGTATTTAGAAAGAATCTCCTCGGCGTCCGTCGGGCTTATGCTTGGAAGTCGAGCCTTGAGAGAATCATCGAGCACAGCTTGACCGAGCGAAATGATCGTTTCTCTCGATAGTACACCCACACCCTGGAAGTCTTCTTCAGCATGGGACACCTGAAGTTGTCTTCGGAGCGAGTGAAGATTCTGGTCTACGCGATGCCATTCATTCGAGATCAGGGATTGCATATGTTGAGCAATTCTGGTTGCCGCCCGCCGTTAGATTCGGTTGTCGATTTGTAGAATGCAGCAAAACAATGACGCATAACTACTGGATTTACGCATTGCGTCCCCTTGGGAGGAAAAAAGGAATTGCGTAGTTCTTCCCTGGTAAGCTAAAGATCAAAGGCGACAACGGTATAGAGTTAATCCTCGATGCTTGAAAGGTCCAGTGCTAAAATTTGGCAATGGAAAAACTTTTGTCAAGTGCCGTACGCGCTGGCAAGCACGATGACGTCGCCATCCGGGTCTCGAATCCAACACTATCACGGACGGCAATCAACGGTTGCGGTCGCATAGACACCTCCTACACCGTAGGACCTTACACCGTCGCCAGCGCCTCCTTCAAGTCGTCGATAATATCTTCCACATCTTCAATCCCGACGGAGATTCTCACCAACCCATCCGTTACGCCGATTGCGTTGCGTTCTTCGGGCGGTACGGACGCGTGCGTCATGGTGGCCGGATGGGAAATAAGCGTCTCGACGCCGCCCAAGCTTTCGGCAAGCGCGCAGAGGCGGACGCGCTTGAGGAACTTCTTCGCGTTCTCCAAACTTCCGAGGTCGAATGAAATCATCCCGCCGAAGCCGCGCATCTGTTTCTTGGCGAGCCGGTATTGCGGATGGGTGATGAGCCCGGGGTAGTAAACGGTCTTCACCTTCCGATGCCTTGAGAGAAATGAGGCGACTTCCATGGCGTTTGTTTCGTGTCGCGCCATGCGGACGGCGAGCGTCTTGATACCGCGCAGGCAAAGCCACGAGTCGAACGGGCTCAGCACACCACCGACGGACTTCTGAATGAACCGCAAGCGCTCGATGAGGCGCTTATCGTTCAGCACAAGGAGTCCGCCCAACATGTCGCTGTGGCCGTTGAGATACTTCGTTGCGCTGTGCAGAACGATATCGATGCCGAAGGCGAGGGGATTTTGGATGTAGGGAGTGGCAAAGGTGTTGTCGACAACCGAGATGAGTTTTTTCATCTTGCAGAGCTTCGCAACGGCCGCAAGGTCGGTGATCTCCATTGTCGGGTTGGTTGGCGTTTCGACGAAAACCATCTTGGTGTTCGGGTGGATGGCGTTGTCGATGTTTTTGACGTCGGTGGTGTCGACAAACTCGAAGTCGAGTTTGTAACTGCTGAGGACGAGCTTGCCGAGGCGATACGTGCCGCCATAGACGTTGCGCGAGACGATGACGTGGTCGCCGGCTTCGAGGAGATGGAAAACCGCCGCCGTCGCCGCCATGCCGGATGCGAAGGCGAGGCCTTCTCGGCCGCCTTCGAGCGCGGCAATGTTGCGTTCGAGCACCGTGCGGGTGGGGTTGGAGGCACGGCTGTACTCATAGCCTTTGTGTTTGCCGAGTTCTTCCTGGACGTACGTGGAGGTCAAATGCACCGGCGTCATAATTGACCCGGTGGACGGATCCGGCTCAACGCCGGCGTGGATGGCCTTGGTAGAGAAGCCCATGGTGGTTTCCTTGGCTGTGTGCGCGAGATTCACGCAGTTTGAAGGCTGATGTTCACAGATGTGTTTGTTTGGATGACGACAAATGAACTGGAAGTTTATTCAATTCAGAATGAATGTGTGGGTAAGTGGCTTCTTGGAAAGACAGGGTGTTTCAGGGGTGCCACATTATTTGTTTACATTCGTAAGAATCAATCGTCTGACCTCGACACTCGAGCCGAAGTTGATTAGGAGGCCGATCTGGAATCTTGTATTTCGGAGATATCCCAGGAGCTGTGTTTCATGTTCCTTGAGTAACCGCTTCACTGCCTTGATCTCAACGACTACTTTCCTGTCGACAACGAGGTCGAGTTGTTGTTCACCTACTTTGGTGTTTTCAAAGAATATGGGCCATTTCTTTTGTTGGTCCACCGTCAGGCCGAGTTGCTGTATCTTGAGTGCGTGTGCATTTTCGTACGTCTTCTCACTTAAGCCTTTGCCGAGTGAGTTATGCACAGCATATGCGGCTCCGATGATTTTTTCAGTGATGTCTGCGTATAGGTAATTCTGTGCACTCATTATGATGTACAATCTGTGCAAATCAGTTTACGATCAGCGTAAATCTGCGTCAGCGGGCCATGTATTCAATCACATCATACCGCGTTAGGATGCCGATGAGTTTGCCCTCTTCCTCCACGAGGACGGCGGGATGCTTGCGGGAGAGATGCTCGATGGCGGCGTTGATCAATGCATCGGTGGCGACCGTCGGGAACGGCTTCTGCATCAGCGTGCTGACGGGTTTGTCGAAGTTTGTCGGGTCGTTGAGCACCGCGCTCATGAGGTCGCTCTCTTCCACGCTCCCCACCGCTTTGCCTTTATCGAGCACAGGGAGCTGTGAAATGTTGTGCTCGTTAATGAGGTCGAGCGCTTTCCGAACCGTCGTAACCGGATCGACCGACACGAGGCTGGGCACGCCTTTCTTCCCCTCCAGCACGTACCGCACGGTGATGCGGTCGGGTTCGAGGAAGCGATGCTCCCTCATCCAATCATCGTTGTAAATCTTGCTGAGGTAGCGCTCGCCGGTATCGGGCAGCAGCACGACGACCACATCTTTCTCACCCAACTGTTCTGCATACTTGAGCGTCCCTGCAACCGCCGTTCCTGCCGACCCCCCAACAAAAAGTCCCTCTTCCCGCGTCAGCCGTCGAGCCATCAAGAACGATTCCTTGTCCGTCACCTCAATCACTTCATCCACCAGCTGGAGCTGCATCACACCGGGCACGTAGTCCTGTCCGATTCCCTCCACTTTATATGTCTTGAACTCTGGCGAGTACTTCTTTGTGTAGAAATACTCTCGCAGGATTGACCCCGTCGGGTCGATGCCGATGATCTTCACGTTCGGGTTCTGCTCTTTCAGATACTTGGCGACGCCTGTGACGGTCCCTCCGGTGCCAAGTCCGACAGCAAAATGGGTGATGCTCCCGGCAGTCTGGCGCCAGATTTCCGGGCCGGTCGTGAGGTAATGTGCCTCGGGATTTTTTGGGTTGTAATACTGATTAGCGAGGATGGAGTTGGGAGTTTCACGGACGATGCGCTTGGCGACTTCGGTGTAGCTTTCGGGCGATTCATGCGGGACGGCGGTCGGCGTTACGATCACCTGCGCCCCAAAAGCCCGCAGCAGTCTGATCTTCTCGATGCTCATCTTGTCGGGCATGGTAAAGATACACTTGTAGCCCTTGACTGCTGCGGCGATGGCGAGTCCCAAGCCGGTATTACCCGACGTGGCCTCAACAATAGTGCCGCCGGGTTTGAGACGGCCTTCCCGCTCCGCGTCTTCGATGATGCCGACCCCGATGCGGTCTTTCACGGATCCGCCGGGGTTGAAGTATTCCACCTTGGCGAGGATCAGCGGCTTATACCCTTTGGTCACTTTGTTGAGTTTCACGAGAGGGGTGTTGCCGATCGTGGTGAGAATCGTTTCGTGGTATTCCATTGCGGCGTTCTGCATCGGAATGGTCTCCAGAGGTGTTGCTGAGTGTCGAAGTCGGAAAGAGGTCGCTGCCAATATACGATTCTGATTGTGAACTTGAAAGCGCAAAGCCGGTGCATGAAGAATGCGAAATGAAAGAACCGAGATGCAGAATACTCATGAGCGTTGTTTGCTTTTCCTCCCATCCTTCCCTATATTCGTACATCCACACAATCCCAACCGCACCCATTGCCCGAAACAATCAGCGTTCATATCACGCGCACACACCCTGAGGCGATCGACCTTCCGTTGCCCGCGTACGCAACCGACGGATCGGCCGGTATGGACATTCATGCGGCTGTTGACAAGGACGTGACGATTCCACCGGGCAAGAGCGCGTTGATCCCTACGGGATTCTCCATTGCACTTCCGAACGGCTACGAAGCGCAGGTCCGGCCGCGCAGCGGACCGGCGGCAAAGCACGGCGTAACGGTGCTGAATGCACCGGGCACGATCGATTCCGACTACCGCGGTGAGGTGAAGGTCATTCTCATCAATCACGGCAGTGCGCCGTTTGTCGTTGCGCGAGGCGACCGGATTGCACAGTTGGTGGTTCAACGCTACGTGCGTGTCGCGTGGGATGAGGTTTCGGCGTTAGCGTTGTCGGCTCGCGGTGAGGGGGGATTTGGTCACACCGGCATCTCGCAAGGGGGAATTCCCACCAATGCCAGCTCGAAAGCGTCATAAGACGGCGTCCGCCTCCGGCGGACACTTCAAAAACATCCGACCGCAGCGCGACGAAGGCCGGTGGGATTCGCTGTTCCAATCGCTCGGCCGCATCGAAATCGTGATGCTCATCGGCGCGGTGCTCTTGATGATGGTGCTGATGTACACCATCCAGAGTATCCTCTCCCCCTTCCTCGTGCTCGGCGCCATATCGCTCGTACTCTTCTTCGCGCTGCCGATCGCTGTGGCGCAGTTCGAAAGCGTGCTCAACACCATCACCCAGCTCAGCAACGACCTCAACGCCATGATCTGGAGCAGCAGGATGGTTGCGCTGCTTGAGCAGTACGGCATTTCCGCGGAAGAAGTCCGCCAGACGGTGGAGAGGAATTTCATGCCGAAGATGGACAACATCCTCAAGGATTTGCTCGAAGGCATGCTCAGCCTTGTCACCAGCATGTCCCAACTCGTGACGCAGATCTTCTATATCATCATCGTTCCGTTCCTCACGTTCTACCTGCTTGCGGATTTCCGGACGATCAAGCACGGACTGCGACGGCTCATCCCCGGCCACCAGCGCGTTCGCCTCTCGGGCTATTTGGACCGTGCCGATGAGCTGATCGGTCGTTATTTACGCGGGGCGTTAACGGTGGCGCTGTTGCAAGGAATCGCCGTGGCGCTGCTCTTCTGGCTGTTTGGCATCAAGAACGCGCTCGTGATGGGCTTCATCGCAGGCGTGTTGGACCTTGTGCCCTACTTCGGGCTGATCATCACGATGGTGCTCGGAGGTATTGTTGCGCTCTTCAGTGAGCCGCCAGTGTTGCCGAAGGTCATCTTTGCCGTTGCCTCCGTCGGTACGTTGCATCTGTTGGAGGTGACGTTCCTTTCGCCGCGCATCGTGGGGAAGAAGGTGGGCCTCCATCCGCTGTTGATTATTTTCTCGCTGTTAGTATTTGCATACTTCCTCGGTTTTATCGGACTGCTGATTGCGATTCCCACAACGGCGCTGGTGATATTGTTCGTGCGCGAATGGGAAGCAGGTCAGCGCGGCATCCCCGTTGATCAATACCACTCAGCGCGAGAAACATAACTTGAACGAGCGTACGAAATCTGTAGTCGTTGACGTAGCGTCTTTGTGACTTAGTGGCAAATATCATTCATGACCGGAACACTGTACCTCGTCGCCACGCCGATTGGCAATTTAGAAGATATGACCTTCCGCGCTCTTCGCGTGCTGAAAGAAGTGGATGTCGTGGTGTATGAAGAGCGCAAGACGGGGTCGAGACTGCTGAGGCGCTTCGGCATCGAGAAGCCTGTTGAAAGTCTCAACGAGCACAATGAAGCCGCCGCCGCGTCGGTGATCCTCAAGTATCTGAGAGAAGGGAAATCGGTCGCAGTCATTTCGGATGCCGGTACGCCGGTGTTTTCTGATCCGGGGCGGTTGCTCGTGCAGCGCGCTATCGATGCGGGCATCACCATCGTTCCGATTCCGGGAGCATCGTCGCTCATGCCGGCGCTCATCACCTCCGGTTTCCCGATTGATGAGTTCGTGTTCGCGGGTTTCCTCTCGCCGAAGCGCAATCGACGGTTGGCGGAGCTCGAGCAGTTGAAGCGCGACCAGCGCACTATCGTACTGATGGACACCCCTTACCGGCTCATGACGTTGCTGAAAGACGTAGCCGATGTGCTCGGTTCCTCACGCCGCATCAGCGTTGCGTTCGACCTGACGATGCCGGATGAAGAAATCTTCCGCGGCACTGCGCCGGAACTCGTGCGGCGATTCTCGAAGGACGAACGGAAAGGAGAGTTTGTGATCGTGATCGAAGGGAAGGGGATGCAGCGGGAGTAACTCTATACGTTGTACAGTGAAACGATGAGGGCGACCGGATCCACTTCTCCAGGATCATCGGTCGCCCTTTTGTTTGAAGTCTGGAATTCTTTACTTCGCCCCTTCACCGCTCTCCGGGGTGAGGTCGGGGATTTGGTTATCCGGAGGGAAGAGGACTGCGGCGGCGATCACGGTTGTCCACAAGCCGTTCTTGTCGCCTTCAGCCGACTGAGTAACGTTGAACGTTTTTACAATTTTGCCCGACATTTTATAGATTTTTTCCCGCTCGTCCCAGGCGGTATCCGGGTCGAACTCCACGCCCAACGTTGTCGCCAGCATCGTCGCGGCGAGGTCTTCCGCGTAGTCGCCCGCGCGCTCGTCTGTTTCGCCGAAGGGATGGTGCTCGGAAAGATAGCCGTACTGCGACGCGTCCGCCGGCTGCGCAACACCGATGGAGGCCGCAACGAGCCGGTTCGGCTCGTTGGTGGCGTTGCGCGCCATGACGCAAAACGTGATCGCTCCCGGCTGGAGCAGCTTGAGCCCATCCTCCCGTGGAATCCGTTTGCAGCCCGGTGGATAGATGCTCGAGACGGTTACGATGTTACATTTTTCGATGCCGGCATCGCGCAGCGCTAACTCGAACGATTGAAGGTAGTCGCGATGGCGCCCGACTCCTTTGGTGAAAAACATTTTGCTCGGTACGAACAATTCCTCATCTCCGATGGTGTATGTGGATGGTTATGGACGAATTGGTTGGGATTTTTTTGAACCGCCCCGCAGGGCGGGGCGAATCAACGCCAATTGCCCCGCCAAGGCGGGGCGCTCATTCGCGGTTGAGAATTTGTTTTGGTTGTGGCCTGCCTGCCCACGTTAGGATTGAGAGTTCGTATTTCGGATCTGTCTGTGTTACTGCACCACCTTCAAAAATTTTCTTTTCCCCACTTTCAGAATAAACTCCTTCTTCTGCGGAATTCCCGCGTTCCAATCCTTCACACGCTCACCGTCGATGCTGACGCCCCCTTGCTCGATCAGCCGCCGCGCATCGGTCTTTGACGACGCAAGGTGAGTCAACGTGAGAAGCGCCACGAGCGAATCCGGCCCGTTGTTGGATGGAAGTTGAAACTCCTCCACCACATCCGGCAGATACTTCTCGACGAAGATGCGGTCGAACTCAAGCTCCGCCTTCTTTGCTGCCTCGGCGTTGTGATACATCCGCACGAGCGTGCGAGCAAGGCGTCGCTTCACATCCCGCGGGTTCACACTCGACCCCCCGAGCTGCTGCTGGATTTCTGTGAGCTCGGCGTTTGAAACATCGGTCGCAAGCTCGAAGTACGTGTACATCAGGTGGTCGGGAACGCGCATCGTCTTGCCGTAGATTTCCCGCGGCGGCTCGTTGATGCCGATGTAGTTGTCGTACGATTTGCTCATCTTCTCCACGCCGTCGGTGCCGGGGAGGATGGGCATGGTGAGGATGACCTGCGGCTCCATGTTGTTCTCGCGCTGAATATCACGCCCGACGAGGAGATTGAATTTCTGGTCGGTGCCGCCTAACTCGACGTCGGCTTCGATGGCGACGGAGTCCATTGCTTGCGCGAGGGGGTAGAGAAACTCGTGGATGCCGACCGGCTCGCCCGCTTTGTAGCGCTCGCTGAAGTCGTCGCGCTCTAACATACGGGCAACGGTGTACTTGCTCGCGAGGGCAATCACATCGGCAAAGTGCATCTTTGCTAACCACTCGGAGTTGTAGAACATGCGGATCTTCTTGTTGGAGAGGATCTTCGTTGCTTGTTCGAAATACGATTGCCCGTAGCGGCGCGTTTCTTCGAGTGTCAAGGCGGGTCGTGTTTTGCTGCGGCCGGAGGGGTCGCCGATCATCCCCGTAAAATCTCCGATGATGAGAATGGCTTCGTGGCCAAGGTCTTGAAACTGGCGAAGCTTACGCAGTACGACAGAGTGTCCGAGGTGAAGGTCAGGCCGGCTGGGGTCGCATCCTAATTTGATGCGGAGCGGCTTCTTGGTCTTGATGGAGCGCTGAATCTTCCGCACGAGGTCGTCTTCGGGAATGATTTCCGCGACGCCGCGTTTGATCACGTCCATCTGTTCATTCAGCGGAGGGAACAATTTCTAGGAGAGTCTCCTCTTCATACGTTTGGCAATTTCGCGTTCGGCTTCGCGCTTGGCGATGGCCGCGCGTTTGTCGTACTGGCGCTTTCCCTGTGCGAGGGCAAGCTCAACTTTCGCATACGGCCCTTTGAAGTACACGGCCAACGGAACAAGCGTGATGCCCTTGTCGCGCAGCGTGCTGATCAGTTTGCGGATCTGTCGCTTCTGGAGAAGGAGCTTGCGTGTTCTGCGCGGCTCGTGGTTGTACATGCTCCCCTGTTCGTACGGGCTGATGTGCATGCCGTGCAGCCACACCTCGCCGTTGTTCAGAAGGCCGTAGCTGTCTTGAAGATTGGCGTTCCCTTGTCGGAGCGCTTTCACTTCGGTTCCCTGCAAGACAATCCCCGCTTCCAATGTCTCGAGTATGTGATACTCGTGACGGGCTTTGCGGTTGGAGACAACGATGCGTCGCTCTTGATCGGCCATCGCGGAACGACCCCGTGGGGTCTGGGCAAAAAAATGTGGTGTAATGATAACCGAAAAGTGAAAAAGAATCAATTTCTTTTTCGTGTACCATCTTCATTCAACTGCACCGTGAGGACGCTCTCGCTCATGATGAGTCGCAAGCTTGCGACAAGATCTGAGCGAGGAGTTCAAGTGCAGTTTCCTGTTTCTCTCGATTCGCTGAATCCCCGTCGCTGAGTTTTGAATTCTTTATACTCATCGACTGCTCATGTGTTTGTTCCAAACTCATCTGTTCCCCACCGCCGCGCCCGCTGTTGCTCGGTTGCCTTTCGACGCAGTTCTCCCTATATTGCGAGCGCTTTTTCAGGCATTTACGGGCAATTCTGAAAGGACGACAATGGCAGAGCATCAGTTCGATGTCACAGTTATCGGTGGAGGCCCGGGCGGATATGTGGCGGCAATCCGTGCCGCTCAGCTTGGCATGAAGGTCGGCCTGGTCGAGCGCGATCGCCTCGGCGGCATTTGCCTCAACTGGGGATGTATTCCCTCCAAAGCCCTCCTCAAGAGCGCAGAGATGTTCAACACCTTCAAGAAAGCCGAAGAATACGGGCTTTCGGCGAAAGAGGTCGGCTATGATTTCTCGAAGATCATCAAGCGGAGTCGGGATGTTTCGGAGCGCATCTCCAAGGGCGTCGAGTATTTGATGAAGAAAAATAAAATTGAGGTTTTCTCCGGCACGGCAAAACTGACAGGCAAGAATGCAATCCAGGTGAGCAAGGATGGAAAGAACGCGGATACGATTACGTCGAAGAATATCATCCTCGCAACGGGGGGACGCCCACGCACCATCCCCGGCGTCGAGATTGACCGTCAGAAGATCATCACGAGCACCGAAGCAATGACGCTGCCCGAACAGCCGAAGAGCATGGTCATTATCGGCGGGGGGGCGATTGGAATTGAGTTTGCGTACTTTTATAACGCCTTCGGCACCAAGGTAACCGTGGTGGAGATGATGCCCTCCATTCTGCCGATGGAGGATACGGAGGTCACGAAGATTTTGGAATCGAGCCTGAAGAAATCGGGCATCGAGCTATTGACGAACACCAAAGTGGAATCGGTGTCTATCGGTACGGAGGTATCCGTGAAGGTCTCCGGCAAGGAGGGAAGCAAGACGCTCAAAGGCGATGTTGCGTTGATGGCGATCGGCGTGCAGGGGAATGTGGAGAACATGGGGCTCGAGTCGGTCGGTGTGAAGGTGGAAAAAGGATTCATCAAAGTCGATGGGTTTGGCAAGACGTCGGTCGATGGGATTTACGCGATTGGCGATGTGAGCGGGCCGCCGTTGTTGGCCCACGTTGCATCGCACAAAGGAATGATCGCTGCGGAACACATTGCGGGTAAGGCCACGTACGGCATCGACCGGAATAATGTTCCCTCCTGCACTTACTGCCAGCCGCAAGTGGCGAGCGTTGGGATGACCGAGGAAGCCGCTGTTGCCGCGGGATACAAAGTGAAGGTTGGGAAGTTTCCGTTCCGTCCGCTCGGCAAAGCGATGGCGATTGGGGAAACGGAGGGGACGGTGAAGTTGGTGTTTGATGAACAGTACGGTGAACTGCTGGGCGCGCATATCATCGGCTCGGAAGCGACCGAGATGATCGCCGAGCTGGTGACCGCCAAGGCATTAGAGACGACGTATGAGGAGATTTTCCGTACCATGCACGCCCACCCGACACTCTCTGAGGCCGTGATGGAAGCGGCTGGGAATGCGTACGGTGTAGCGATCCATATTTGAGAGTCTGGGCTGATTGATGAGTTTACCATTCAAGCTTCAGGACATTATTGATGCGATTGAATCAAAGAGAATAAGAATTAGTGACCATGCAGATGAAGAAGCAGCGGCTGATAGCTTAACAATTGAAGAACTTTATACGTCCGTTAAGAGTGGAGAAATTATTGAGGAGTATCCACACGATAGGCCTTATCCAAGTTGCTTGGTTTTCGGGAGAACAAAAGGGGGCAAGCCTGTTCATAGTGTTTGGGCTTACAATCAGCTAAATCTATATGTGGTTCTTATAACTGTTTATGAACCCGACCCAGAGAAATGGATTGATTGGAGAGTAAGGAGGAAAACAATATGATGAGATTCGAAAAATGCCCTGTTTGTGGCGGTGAGTTGATTGAAAAGCAGGTAGAAAAACTTCTTCGCGGCGGTAACGACACCGCGATGATGAGAGTGCGCGCTGAAGTTTGTTTACGCTGCGGTGAGAGGTTGTACGACGAAGATACGATTAAGAGATTTGAAGAAGTACGAATGAAGCTTTCTAAGAAGCAAACGAGCGAGTTTGAAAAAGTAGGCTCATCGTATCAAGTAGCTTAACGCGGCTGGGAAAATCCCATGAATTGGCTGACTTTCAGCTAGCGGTTTCCCATTATTGCAAGCGGCGGTTCTATGGTGTCTGGCTTGCCCGGGCTTCAAGAAAGAATGGCAAAGAAACGCGAGCGCTGTTGAATAAGCTGGATGTGGAAACAAAGACGCTTTCAGAGAGACTCGATGCGGAAACAATGGTGGTCTTACAACGAATGGAGAAGTTAACGGAGGAAGGGCGGAAGGAAGCCATACGGCTCATGGCAAAATGATGCAACTTGCCGCCACCAATATCGGCCGCACGCGGTATGCCGAGGCGTGGGAGCTTCAACAGAAGCTCTTTGACCTCCGGCACTATGGCCTCATAACCGATGTGCTGCTCTACACCGAGCATGAGCACGTCTACACCATCGGTAAAGGCGGAGACGGCAATCATCTTCTCGCTTCCGAACAAGAGCTCCGGGAAGGGGGTGTCGATGTGTTTCATATCGACCGCGGCGGCGATGTTACCTACCACGGTCCGGGCCAAATCGTTGGCTATCCGATCATCGCGCTGAACGACTACTTCACCGATATCCATCGCTACTTGAGGTGTCTCGAAGAAGTGATCATTCTGGCGCTCGAAGAGTTTGGCATCGAGGGGGGCCGCGAGGAGAGCATGACCGGCGTCTGGGTTCGAGGAGAAAAGATCGCCGCCATCGGTATCAAGGTCAGTCGTTGGATCACCATGCACGGCTTTGCGCTCAACGTCAACACGGACCTCTCCAAGTTCAATCGCATCATTCCGTGCGGCATCTTTCACAAGGGTGTAACGTCGATGGAACAGCTGCTCGGTCGCCGTGTGCCGTTGCAGGATGTGCATGCCGAGCTGACACGTGCGTTTGCGGCGGTATTCGGTTGCTACTCGGTTTCGGTATCGAAGGATGAACTGCTGCGCGTTGTGAGCACGTATGCCTGCCCTGCCTGCCGGCAGGCAGGCGGCAGGCAGGCGGCAGGCAGGCCCGCCCGGCATCCGAGGCGATAGCTGAAACCGCGCAGCGTTAATGAAATTTGCATGAACGACAATCCGGAGGAATGGAAGCATGGCAGTAGCGAAAACTGAGGTCGGCACCAAGATGAAGCGCGAGCGCATCGCTCAAGACGTATTGCTCCGCGCTTACCGGACGATGCTTCTCGCTCGCCGCATGGACGAGAAGCAGTTGATTCTGCTCAAGCAAGGTAAGTGCTTCTTCCACATTGGCGGCTCGGGGCACGAGGCAACGCAAGTCGCTGCCGCTGAATCGCTCAAGCCGGGCCATGATTACGCGTGTCCGTACTACCGCGATCTTGCCTTTTCCCTCCACTACGGCATGACGCCGCGGGAGATTGTTCTTGCGGCGCTCCATCGCGCCGGCGACCCCTCCACCGGCGCGCGACAGATGCCGTCGCACTTCGGTAAGAAGGAGATTCGCTCAGTCACACAATCGAGTCCCACAGGAACGCAATTCCTGCAGGCAGTCGGCATTGCCCTTGCCGCCAAAAAAGAAAAGAGCGGCGAAGTCGTCTATGTGTCGTCGGGGGAAGGGGCGACAAGCGAAGGCGAGTTCTGGGAGGCCATCAACTGGGCTGCACGAGAAGCTCTGCCGGTGATTTTCCATGTGCAGGATAACAAGTTTGCCATCTCTGTGCGCGTCGAAGAGCAAACGGCGGGCGGGTCGGTCTATGAAGCGACCAAAGGGTTCGTCGGATTGCATCGCGTTCACATCGATGGGACGAACTTTGTCGAATCCTACGAAGCCTGGCAGGCGGCTGTGGATCGAGCGCGCAGCGGCAAAGGCCCGACGCTCATCGTCGCTGATGTCGTCCGTTTGCTGCCGCACTCATCGTCGGATGACCATAACAAGTACCGGTCGAAGGAAGAGATCGAGCGTGATCGTGCCCAGGATCCGATTCCGAAGATGACGCACTACCTGATTGAGGAAGGCTACTTGACCGACGCAGAAGCCAGCGCGCAGCAAGGGGAAATCAAAAAGGAAGTTGATGACGCAGTCGATTGGGCGGAGGCGCAACCGCTTCCAGCTCCTTCAACGGTCGATCTCCACGTTTACGGCGAGGCGCATGTGCATCCGCCGCGCGACTTTGAAGAGCCCGAACACACGGGCAATCGCGTCGTCCTCGTCGACGCCATCAACCACGCGCTGCATGAAGAGATGGAGCGCGAGCCGAAGATGGTCATCTTCGGGGAAGATATCGCGGACGGTAAAGGAGGCGTGTTCACTGCAACGAAGGGCCTTTCGACAAAGTTTGGCACCGAGCGCGCGTTCAACTCACCGCTGGCCGAAGCGAGCATTATCGGCGTTGCCATCGGCATGGCACTCAAAGGATGGAGGCCCGTGCCGGAGATTCAATTTGGCGATTACATCTGGCCCGGCTTTATGCAAATCCGAGATGAGTTAGCCATGTTCCGGTATCGGTCGAACAATGCCTGGACGTGTCCTGTTGTGATTCGTGTTCCCGTAGGCGGGTACATCCACGGCGGACATTATCACAGTCAATGCATCGAAGGCATCATGGCGCACATTCCAGGCATTCGTCTCGCGTTCCCATCAAACGCTGCGGACGCGAAGGGGTTGCTCAAAGCAGCGATCCGTGGAGATGACCCTGTGATTTTCATGGAGCATAAGGGATTGTATCGCCAGGGTTACGCAGCATCGCCGGAACCGGATAAGGACTATGTGCTTCCGTTTGGCCTCGCGTCCGTCAAGCGGCAGGGCTCGGACATCACGGTGGTGACCTATGGCTACATGGTGCAGAAATCGCTCGAGGTGGCCAAGAAGATGGAGGAGAAGAGTGTGAGCGTTGAGGTGATTGATCTTCGCACCATCAACCCGCTCGACATGGAGACGATAGCGGCGTCGGTGAAGAAAACAAACCGCGTGCTTGTCGTTCATGAAGACACGCTCACGGCGGGATTCGGTGCGGAGATTGCCGCGCGCATCGCCGATGAGTTGTTCGAAAGTCTCGACGCGCCGATTCGCCGCGTCGCGGCGCTCGACGCGCCGGTACCATACAGTCCGCCTCTTGAGGATGCGATGCTGCCGAACGAGCGAAAGATTGTGGCGGCATTGGAGGAGCTTGCGGCGTACTGATGAACATCTATTTTAGCCGACATGCTAAGCGAAGAATGAGATGGAGAGACATCAGTGAGGAGGAGGTCGTGAAAGTTGTTGAGGCTGTAGAGGATATTCAAGATTCAATAAAAGGACGAAAGAAGGTAAGCGGGCGGGTGGGGGAGAAGTTGATCAAAGTTATTTTCAAAGAGGAAGCAGAACGAATTGTTATCATTAGTGCAATCGATAAGACGAGGTAACTATGAAAATTGAATACGATAGAGAAGTCGATGCACTTTACATCCGATTGCAGGAAAAAATGGTTGCCCGGACAACAGAGCTGGAAGATGGGATTTGCATCGACCTGGACGAGAATGGCAAGCTCATTGGTCTCGAGATTCTCGATGCCACGCAACGCTATCCTAAAGCAGATATCTTTAACTTGACGACTGAGAACTTAGTCGTTGAATGACACTCAATAAACGAAGGGTTGAAGCGCTCATCGAAGATGCCGGAGGTCTTGTAGTCGTTGTCCTAATGCGAGAAGCGCCGACGAAATCGGATGATTGAGAAACCTGAGCGCTGGTTATATGCTGTCGCAAAGAAGCTCAATGCTTTTGGTTACTTGATCACAGCATACCCAACAGACTCAATCAAAGAGGGCGAGCTCATATGGAGCACGTAAAAGTGTACTATGATCGTAAGGCTAGTACGTTGACGGTGTGGTTCAGCAATCCTGAATGAGGAGTATATCTCCGAAGAAACCGGAGAAGAGATTGTCTGAATGAAGAATCGCCAGGGTAAAGTCATTGGATTGAAAAAACTCAACTATTCCCTGCCTTCATCTGAACAGCTACGAATCGCTTTCGAGACGGTAACGGCTTAAGGTCATTATCGAAGGGAAAAAATATGCAAGTCGACGTCGTCATGCCCAAGATGGGCGAGAGCATTCAAGAAGGGAAGATTCTGCGCTGGACAAAAAAACCCGGCGACAAAGTCCAGAAGGATGAGACCATCCTCGAGATCAGCACCGATAAGGTGGACTCCGAGATTCCATCTCCCGCCAGCGGCGTCCTCACAAAGATTCTCGTGCAGGAGCAGGAGACGGTGGAGGTGGGGACCGTGATAGCAAAAATTGAGACGGATGCGTCGGCGGCAACGGTGGAGACGGAGATATCCGAGCCGGCAACGTCGGAGGCAAAGAAAGAAGAGCACGAAGGGGCGCGCGAGCGTCAAGAGACGGCGGAGAAGGCCCCAGCACGCGGACGGGACGGCCAACGCTTCTATTCACCGCTCGTGAGGACGATTGCGAAGAAGGAAGGCATTGCACTCTCCGAGCTTGATCACATTGCCGGCACGGGCGCGGGAGGGCGCGTTACGAAACACGATATTCTCGCGTACATCGATGCACGTTCTATACGTCGTCCGGCGGTGCAAGCCCCGGCCTGGCTTGCCGCGATACAGCCTGTCGATGCGAAGGAGTTAGCGAAGAAATATCCCCCACCGCGCTACACAATCGTGCAGATGGACAACGTGCAGCAGAAGATGGCGGAACACATGGTGCGGAGCGTTCACGTTTCACCGCACGTCGCGGCCATCTCGGAATGCGACGTCACGAGGATTGTTGAGTTCCGCAACAAGCATGCGGAGCGGTTTGAGAAGCAGGAAGGCTTCAAGCTTACCTACACACACTTTTTCCTGCACGCTGTCGTCGAGGCGCTGAAGGAATTTCCGTTGATGAATAGTTCCGTCGAGGGGGATAAGATCATCCTCAAGAATTTCATCAACCTTGGCATGGCCGTCGCTTCACCGTCGGGACTGATTGTGCCGAACATCAAGAATGCGGAGGAAAAGAACTTTCTCGGGCTTGCACGTGCGGTAAACGATGTCGCCACACGCACGCGCAGCCGCAAGCTCACGCCGGACGACATCCAGGGCGGCACGTTTACAGTTACCAACTACGGTGTGTTCGGCAACATTATCGGCACGCCCATCATCAATCAGCCGCAGGTGGGTATTCTCGGAATCGGAGCGATCACAAAGCGGCCGGTGGTGATAACGGACGCCGAGGGCGCCGACATGATTGCCATCCGGTCTATGGTGTACCTGACGCTCACGTTTGACCATCGGATCATCGATGGGGAGTTGGGTGGAAAGTTCCTTTCAAAGGTGGTGTCCAACATTGAACAGTACGACGTTGAGAAAGCATTCTAACGTGGAATACATTATCCAGGAAATACCTGTTGAAGAGCCGAAGCCGCGAAGGCCGGTGTGGTTGAAAGCCAAAATTCCGGGAGGCGAGAACTACGCGCATCTCAAGAACATTATCGACGCGCACCGCCTGCATACGGTGTGCGAGGAAGCGCGCTGCCCGAACATGGGCGAGTGCTGGAACGCCGGCACGGCGACGTTCATGATCCTTGGGGATATCTGCACGCGCTCGTGTGGCTTTTGTGCTGTGAAAACCGGCAAACCTGCAGAAGGTCTTGATTGGGATGAGCCCTATCGTGTTGCCGAGACGGTGCAACTGCTCGGTATTCGGCATGCCGTCATTACGTCGGTGAATCGTGATGAGCGGCAGGATGGCGGCGCTCCGATTTTTGCCGAGACCATTCGCGAAATCCGCCGCCGCGTACCAGAATGTCGTGTTGAGGTGCTCATTCCTGATTTCAAGGGAAGCGAAGAGGCGCTGAACATCGTGCTCGATGCTCGTCCCGACATTCTCAACCACAATCTCGAAACCGTCCCACGCTTGTATCTGACTGTTCGGCCTCAAGCAAAGTACCATCAGTCGCTTGAGGTTCTGGAGCGCTCGAAGAAACGCGGTTTCTTGACAAAGACGGGACTCATGGTCGGGATTGGGGAGAGACCCGATGAAGTTCTCGACGTGATGAAGGACGTTCACGCGGTGAACTGTGACATTCTGACGATTGGTCAATACCTTCAGCCCACAAAAGATCACCTGCCGATCGACCGCTATGTTCATCCCGATGAGTTTCGGATGTATCGAGAGGTTGGAATGAAGATGGGCTTCAAGCATGTGGAGTCGGGTCCGCTTGTTCGGAGTTCCTACCACGCGGAGCGATGTGTGGAATGAATGTTGAAAAGCAGATTCAGTATTGGAAACAAGCGGCACTATCTGATCTCGATACTGCCGAGGTGCTGATTTCCAACAAGAAACTTCGGGAAGGTCTCTTCTTCTGTCATCTGAGCATTGAAAAAGCGTTGAAGGCTCATTATGTGAAGACGAACAGAGCAGCCGCGCCAAGGACACATAATCTGTTCTTCTTCATCTCAAAATGCGGGATTGACGCGGATCAGTTGTCAGAAGACTTGTTAGGAAAACTCATGAAGTATCAGTTGGAAGGTCGATACCCGGAGACGATTCCTCTCGTGATTTCGCAAACTGAAGCCGACGTTCTTTTTCGACAAACGCAGGATCGATTACGATGGTTAATCGAGCAACTCTAGAAGTAATACGAAGCTATCTGCACGCCCTCCTGGCTGATGGGATTCCGGTGACAAGAGCAATACTGTTTGGAAGTTACGCAACAGGAACCCAGACCGAGTCCAGTGACATCGATTTGCTTCTCATCTCTCCCGCATTCGATGGTGATGGCGATCAGTACATTGGGCGCATCTGGGCGTTAACAAAAGTAGTGGATTATAAGATTGAGCCTGTTGTCGTTGGAGAACAACGGTTTGAAGTGGATGAAAGCTCTCCTCTGCTTGAGGCAGTTCGGCAGGAAGGCATTGAGGTGGCGTTTCAATAATGGAGGAGAACAAGGCGAGCAGGACGAAACGCGAATACGATTTTTCCAAGGGTGTACGGGGGAAGTTTTATCAAGCCAATGTCCGATTGAGGCTTCCCGGTTACCTCGATGAAGACGTTTCTCGATTTATTTTGGAAGTTGCCAGGCGCAAGAAGAGCGACCCCCAAACCGTTGTGAATAAGCTACTGCGAGACAATAAAGAGGATCCTTTAGGCTCTTTAGGTGCACCGATGTACTCCGAGTTGATCAGATGTCAACTTGAAGATGGCTTCAAGCATGTGGAGTAGGGTTCGTTGGGCCGCAGCTTCTACCACGCGGAGCGTTGCATCGGTTGTTGACACGCTGATCCTCGTGCGTTGATTTTTCCCGAGAATATTACATTGACATTCTTTGCTTGTTTCGGTATATTGAACAGCTTTTTGAACAACCATCGGGCGGTTTTCTTCAAATTGTGGAGGTTTTTGCGGTGGAAACAAGTAGGGTAACAAAATTCTTCAAGACGGAAGAAGTTGAACGAACGTGGTACGTCGTCAATGCGGCGGGCAAGACATTAGGGCGCGTCGCTTCCGAGGTTGCACGCGTCCTTCGCGGCAAACACAAGCCGCAGTTCACGCCGAACTTCGATGTTGGCGACTTTGTCGTCGTGATCAATGCTGAGCGGGTGAAACTCACGGGCAAGCGCACGGAGTTGAAAGAGTTGTATCACAATACCGGCTATCCCGGCGGTGCGCGGTTCCGTTCCGTCAAGGAGCTTCTGCAGACCCGTCCCGAGCATGTGTTCGAGCACGCCGTGAAGGGCATGCTTCCGCACAACCGATTGGGGAGAAGGATTATCAAGAAGTTAAAGGTCTATCGCGGTCCCAATCATCCCCACACCGCACAGCAGCCTCAGGTATTACCGGTTTAATTCAGACAGAGGACATTGTTCCATGCGACCAATCGTAGTTGTTGGGCGACGCAAAACTGCGGTTGCCCGTGTGAAGTTGACAGAAGGGTCGGGCAGGGTCACCGTCAACGGCCGTCCCGTCGAAGAGTATTTTCCGATTGAACTTCTCCGCCAGGAGGTTCTCAAGCCGTTCAACGTGACATCGACGGCAGGCCGGTACGACGTGCACGTGCGCGTCGAGGGAGGCGGCCCGACGGGGCAGGCGGGAGCCGTGCGGCTTGCTATCGCCCGGTCGCTTGTCGGCATCGACGAAGACGTCCGCTCTTCGCTCCGTGCAGCCGGATTGCTGACACGCGATCCGCGCATGGTCGAACGCAAGAAGTACGGGCAGAAGAAAGCCCGCAAACGCTTCCAGTTCTCGAAGCGATAATTCGTACAGCCGAGGAGTCTGCAATGAGATTGACGGTCTTGACAGTCGAGGTGGGGAACATTGCTCACCCGAAGAAGATGGTCAAGCTTGAATTCCTCGTCGATTCAGGTGCAATCTACTCCGTCGTTCCGGCCGCCATTCTCAAAAAATTAGGAATCAAACCGCTCAAGGAAGAGGAGTTCCGGCTAGCGAATGGCGATAAGATCGTTCGAAAAAAGGGTGCGGCCCTTTTCCGGTACAAAGATCGTATCGGCGGCGCTGATGTTATTTTTGGAGAAGAGGGAGATAGTACACTCTTAGGTGCGTTGACGCTTGAAGCATTGGGCCTCTCGCTTGATCCCCTGAAACGAGAGTTAAGAGAGCTGCCGATGATCCTTGCGGCTCATGTAGTATCCAGTAATCAACAGTAGTTGTTCAATCAATCATATTCCCCGATTCGGCCGGCGGTGTCCCGCTCCGATCAATGATCGGAACGAGATTCCGGACGAAGAGGACGGGAATAGCCGTTCGCAACCAAACGGAAGGAAGCAGTATGCCACGTGTAGAGTTAGAAGCTCTGCTCGCCGCGGGTGCGCACTTCGGGCACCTGACCCGCCGATGGAATCCCAAGATGAAGCCCTATGTCTTCATGGAGCGGAACGGGATTCACATCATCGACCTCAAGAAAACCCAGGAACTGCTCGACGCCGCCTGCAACGCCGTTTCGAACATCGTTGCGGAGGGAAAGAAACCGCTCTTCGTCGCCACGAAAAAGCAGGCAAAGGAAGTGGTAGAGGAACATGCCAAACGGTGCGGTGCGTTCTACGTGACCGAGCGTTGGTTAGGAGGGATGCTCACGAACTTCTCGACAATCCGGAAGAGCGTGAAGCGGCTGACGAACATCGACAAGATGGAAAGCGACGGGACGTTCGAAAACCTCACCAAGAAAGAGCGTTTGTTCCTTTCCCGCGAACGGGAGAAGCTGCAAAAAGTGCTGAACGGTGTTGTGGAAATGTCGCGACTCCCCGGCCTTCTCTATGTCGTCGACGTGAAGAAGGAAGCCATTGCCGTGCGGGAAGCAAATCGACTCAACATTCCGGTCGTTGCCATTGTTGATACGAACTGCGACCCGGAGTTGATCGATTTCCCGATTCCGGCGAACGACGATGCGTTGAAGTCTATCCAGCTCATCACCAAAGCCGTTGCAGATGCGGTGGTAGAGGGGGCGGAGCGCGTAGCGGCACAACGTGCACTGGAAGCCGAGGAGCAAGAGGCGGCAGAGCATCACGAGAGAGCAAGGGCGTAACCCAAACGAAGATCTGGAGAATAACAGGAGATCCGTGTGTCAACCATGACAGCAATTCCGAGTGAACTCGTTAAACAACTTCGAGACAAGACCGGCGCCGGCATGATGGACTGCAAGCGCGCACTGGAGGAGACCGGCGGCGATATGGAAAAAGCGGTCGAGTACCTTCGCAAGAAGGGCGCGGCAATGGCTTCCCAACGAGCCGACCGTGAAACGAATCAAGGGGTGGTGGAAGCCTATATTCACGCCGGCGGACGCATCGGCGCGATGGTGGAGCTCAACTGCGAAACCGACTTCGTGGCGAAGACTCCCGACTTCAAACAGCTTGCGCACGACATTGCGATGCAGATTGCTGCCATGAGCCCGCAGTATGTCTCCCGCGACCAGATCAGCCAGGATGTGATTCAGAAAGAAATCGAAATCTACAAGCAGCAGGCGATCAACGAAGGTAAACCCGAGCCGATTGCTGAAAAGATTGCCCAGGGGCGTCTGGAAAAATATTTTCAAGAGGTCTGCTTGCTTGAGCAGAGCTTCATCAAAGATTCCGGCAAGACGATCAAGGATCTGTTGGATGAAGCCACCGGCAAGGTTGGAGAGAAGATTGCCATCCGCCGCTACATGCGGTTTCAGCTTGGTGATGATGGCCGGTCATGATGTTGGAAATCCCGTCGCTGACGGGATTTTTTACGCCCATACCGAACAATGACCAACAGTCTCACATACAAACGCATCCTCCTCAAGCTCAGTGGCGAAGCGCTCATGGGCGACCGACCGTACGGTATCGACCCGCCGGTGCTCAGCCGCTACGCGGAGGAAATACGCTCGGTGAAAGAGCTGGGTGTCGAGGTCGGCATCGTCATCGGCGGCGGCAACATCTATCGCGGCGTCGAGGATTCCACGGACGGCATCGATAAGGTAACAGGCGACCACATGGGCATGCTCGCTACCGTCATCAACGCTCTTGCACTGCAGAGTGCGCTTGAACAGAAGGGCCTCTACACGCGCTGTCTCACGGCCATCAACATGGAGCGGATCGCCGAGCCGTTCATCCGTCGACGCGCGATTCGTCATCTCGAAAAAGGGCGCATCGTCATTTTTGCGGCGGGCACAGGTAATCCGTACTTTACCACCGACACTGCCGCCGCGCTGCGTGCTATCGAGATTGAAGCGGACGTGATCATCAAAGGCACGCGAGTGGATGGCATCTACGATAGCGATCCCGAGAAGAACACGGCGGCGATTCATTTCCCCGAAATTTCCTACACCGACGTCCTCAAGAACAATCTCCGCGTCATGGACCTGACGGCTATTACGCTGTGCAAAGAGAATCAGCTTCCCATTCTCGTTTTCAACATCAACAAACAGGGGAACCTGCGACGGCTGGTGTTGGGCGAGGCCGTTGGCTCACGCGTCAGTGAGCTTGTCTGACCTTCGTATCCCGACGTCACATCTTGAATCCATGCATCGGAGGACACTATGCAGTTCAAGACCTCGAAAGAAATCCTGAAGAACGCCGATGACCGCATGACGAAAGCGGTAGAAGTTGTGCGGGAAGAATTGATCCGTATCCGCACCGGCAAGGCGACGACCGCGCTGCTCGACGGCATCAAGGTAGACTACTACGGTTCGATGATGCCGCTGAATCAAGTTGCCAACGTCAGCACGCCGGATGTGCACACCATTTCGATCCAGCCGTGGGAGAAAAGTATGGTTGGCCCGATCGAAAAAGCGGTGCTCACTGCCAATCTCGGCCTGAACCCCACGAACGACGGCTCGGTGATTCGAGTCCCCATCCCGCCGCTGAACGAAGAACGCCGCAAGGAACTGGTGAAGCTCGTGCGGAAATTCGGGGAAGAGGGGAAGATCGCCGTCCGCAATGTCCGACGCGACGCCATCGAGCATTTGAAGAAGGCGGAGAAGGAGTTTCACATGCCCGAAGACGAGCGGAAGCGCTCCGAGCAAGAGGTGCAGAAACTTACGGACAAACACATCAAGGACATCGACACACTCCTCGTATTGAAAGAGAAAGAGATTATGGAAGTGTAAGGCAGACCACAGAATGCAGGAAACAGTCTGACATGAGTTGAAGCGTGGCTGTTACAAAAAAATTCAATCTACAGCGTTGTGCAGGTTTGGGATCCTAACAATTCAGTATGTTGATGCAACTCCAACGTAGGGCGAGAAGACTTCTCGCCCTACATCATTTTGTACAGCCAGGCTCGTGCTTGGTGAACAGGTGCGGCATGATTAGGACAACGGCGAAACATTCTCACCGTCTGAGCGTAAGGTGAGAGGTTAGCTGAATAAACGTATAGGAGGCCCCAGTATGGCAAACGAGAGAAAGCTCTACCGCAGTCAAACCAACCGCATGATTGCCGGCGTCTGCGGCGGGATAGCGGAGTACTTTGATGTCGACCCGGCGCTCGTACGCATACTCTGGATCCTCTTTACCGTTTTTGGCGGCTGGGGATTCATCGCCTACATCGTCTGTATCTTCGTCATCCCCCTGAATCCCCAAGCGCCGGTTGCGGGACAAGCCACCTCGAGCCAGGCTGACGAGAACCTGATGCGTTTCATCGGCATTGCGCTCGTTGCGCTTGGCATGGGATTCCTGTTGGACAACCTTGGCTTCATTTCGTTCCGTTCTCTTTTCCGATTTGCGTGGTCCTATGCATTGCCCGTGAGCCTCGTGTTGTTGGGCCTGTACTTGATTATGCGACCGAAGCCCGAATCACGTGGTGAGCCGCCAGCATCCACGGAAGGCTCAACGGCGACGACTCCGGAGCCAACACCGCCAACACGCCGTCGACTCGAGCGTTCGGTCGCCGACCGGAAGTTGTTCGGTGTGTGTGGCGGCTTGGGTGCGTACTTCAGCATTGATTCCACAGTCATTCGTCTCCTCTTTGTCTTATTTACCCTGATGTCGGTAGGGCTTGGTCTACTTCTCTACATCGGTCTCATCTTCATGATGCCGGAGGAACAACCCGTCGCACGAACGGTGGAGGAGCAATCTGTATGACCGAATCACGAGTTTCGCTGTTCGGAATCCTCCTTGTTCTGCTCGGCACGTTCATGCTGTTAGACCGCTTCGCGCTCATTCATCTTGGTTGGAGTTCGATTCTCTGGATGTTTGGTGCTGCGTTCGGTGCGGCGATCACCGTGGAGGGATTCCTGCGGAAGCGGCAGGCGCGAGTGTTTTGGGGGAGCCTCATGCTGTTTGTCAGCGCGCTTCTGCTGATGCGGCTCTGGCGCTGGGTAGATTTTTGGGGGATTCACTGGCTCGCCGTGCTCTCGCTCGCGCTTGGTCTCGCGTTTCTGATGCTCTTCGTGTACAACCCGCGCCAGCTCGGCGTTCTTATTCCGGCGCTGATCTTCGGCGGATTCGGAGCGGCAGAGTTTCTTGTGGAGTGGGGATACATGGACTGGTGGGATGTGCGGTACTACGTACGCCATTACTGGCCGGTGCTGCTCATCCTGTTGGGAGTGGCGATTTTGCTCAAGCGCAGACCGCAGGCGAGTTCGTAGATAACTATGCTGCTTGTCGCGCTAACCGAGGCGTTCTTTCATCCTACCCGTTTTACGCCGGCTTGGGCGAGTGGCCTTGTGTGCGACGTCAACCAGAGAACGCAAGGCTTTGTTGACTGCTGTGGAGTTAGGAAAAACCGTCGCTACCTCTTCGTCGAGTACAACGACGTTTGAGCTTGCAACAACTCGTCTGTAGTACTTGCCTCGCTCAAGTTTCTTAAAATCGGAGCGTTTGTACTCCTTCCGAAGATCGTTTAACCTATCCCTCTTCATAGATTTTCCTTTCGTGTTTGGTAGCCTTCCGAGCGTTGATAATTCGTATCGTACCGCTGCGCTCCGTGTGGGAGACAACTAAAAGTCTTCCTCTGGACGATACCCCGAATGTAATCATCCTCTGTTCTGTCTCAGAATGATCAGGATCGTCGCCGGTGACCGCTAATGGATCATAAAATACACTGGCTGCTTCTTCGAACGAGATCCGGTGTTTCCTGATGTTCTTGAGTGCTTTGGCGGAATCCCACTCAAAATGCATGGCTCAATTCTCTCACAAGGTAAAGGATTCAAGCTGTAAAATCAATTCATAAGGAAGGCGTGTTTGCCTGACAGGCCGTATCCCTGCCCGCCGAACAAAAAGCTGTGGTTTGGCAGACAGGCCTGTCTGCCGGACAGGCAGGGCAGGGAGACCGAAGTGTTGCAATCACTCATGCGCCTCTAACCAATTCTTCCCAACGCCGATCTCGACTTCGAGCGGCACATTGAGCGGCAGTGCTTCCTGCATCTGCGTCCGAACAAGCTCGCGCATCGTCTTTTCCTCATCCTTCCATATCTCAAACACTAACTCGTCGTGCACTTGAAGCAGCATCATGCTCCGGAGTGATTGTTCGTGCAGCGCGGCGTCGATCCTCACCATCGCTACTTTGATCATGTCCGCCGCTGTTCCCTGGATCGGCATGTTGATTGCCTGACGCTCGGCATTCTGGCGGATGTTCTGGTTGTTGCTGTTGATATCCGGTAAGTACCGCCGCCGTCCCATGAGCGTGGTAACGTAGCCGTTTGTGCGTGCAAACTGTTTCGTGTCTTCAATATATTGCTTCACCTTCGGGAAGCGCTCAAAGTAACGCTCAATAATCTCCTTAGCCTCCGCTTGAGAAATTTCCAGCCGTGTCGAAAGCCCAAACGGACCGATGCCGTACATGATGCCGAAATTCACTTCCTTGGCTTTGCGGCGCATCTCGCGTGCGACCTCCTCCAGCGGAGCGCCGAACACCTTCGCTGCTGTCGTCGCGTGAATATCTTCCCCCTTCCGAAACGCCTCCGCTAATCCCTCGTCGCCGGAAATATGCGCCATCACCCGCAGCTCAATCTGCGAGTAGTCCGCCGACATGAGAAGCCGGTCCTTGCCGCCGGGAATGAATGCTCTGCGGATTGACCTCCCGACCTCGCTGCGAATGGGGATATTTTGCAGATTCGGATCGCTGCTCGCAAGCCGCCCTGTTGCGGCCACCGTTTGGTTGTACGACGTGTGCACGCGCCCCGTGCGCGGGTTCACCATTTTCGGTAACGCATCAACATAGGTCGATTTCAGCTTGGAGAGCTGTCGATACTCTAACAGGAGTTCGACGATGGGGTGTGCGTGCCGGAGCGTTTCGAGCACACCGACATCAGTCGAGAAGCCCGTTTTGGTTTTCTTCACCGTCGGAAGGTTAAGCTTGTTGAACAAGATGTCGCTCAACTGCTGCGTGGAGTTGATGTTGAACTCCTTTCCGGCATGACGGTAGATGTCGCGTGTCAGCGCATCGAGCATGCGCTCGAGTTCTTTCGACATGTCCTCGAGGAAATCCGTATCGATTGCAATGCCTGCCCGCTCCATACGCGCGAGCACGGAAACAAGCGGAAACTCAACCTCGTTGCACAGCCGTTCCATGCCATACTTGACAAGCTTCTCCCGAAGCACCTGATACAAACGGAAGGTCATGTCGGCATCCTCGCAGGAGTAGTCTGCGAGCGCTTGCAGAGGAATCTCGCGGATATCCTTCCGGTTCTTCCCTGTCCCCGTAAGGCCGTCGTACGAAACCGTCGAATAGTTAAGATACTCCCGCGCCAACGCATCGAGGTTGTGTTGGCCGTCTGGGCGCAGAACGTACGCGGCGACCATGGTATCGAAGGCAACACCCTGCACCCAAACGCCGTATTGCGATACTGCGAGCATGTCGTACTTGATGTTCTGACCGACCTTCTTGACGCCGGGGTTTTCAAGAACGGGCTTCAGCGCGGCGAGAACGTTCTTGCTCGGCAGTCCGACCGATGGTTTTTTTGGTTCTTCGGCTGTCTCGAACAATCCCGCACTCGTCGCGTTGTTGTTTGGTGCAGCGTCCGAAGAATTGACGGGAACATAATAGGCTTCGCGCTGCTTCAGGGAAAACGAGATTCCGACAAGCTCCGCACGCAGCGCATCGGTCGACGTTGTCTCGGTATCGAAGACGAATTCTTTTGCATGCTCAAGCGTTCTGCAAAGCTCCGCAAGAGCTTGCTCTGTTGCGACGATGACGTACTCATGGCTGTCGTTCGTGATCGTAGCATATGGCTTGACGTTGAACTCCATGTCTTCGCTCCGCGCCGTCGTTGGTGCAGCGTCCTCTAAACTCCGAAGCAGACTGCGAAACTCCAGCGCAGTGAAATACTCGCGCAGTCGCTTGGGGTCTTGTTCTCCCCGCCGCAGCTTGTGAAAATCGATGGGCACGGGGGCGTTGGTGTCGATCGTGACTAACCGTTTGGAGAGCAGGGCGAGGTCGTTGTTCGCTTCGAGCTTGGCGCGCAGGCCCTTCTGCGGGATTGTGTCGATGTGTTTGAGGATTTCTTCCAGCGAGCCGAATTGTTGCACGAGCGGGATCGCCGTTTTCTTGCCAACGCCCGGCACACCGGGTACGTTATCCGATTTGTCGCCCACGAGCGCAAGCACGTCCACCACGCGGTCGGGCGGTACACCAAACTTCTCCTTTACGCCTTCGAAGCTCACAACTTCCGCGTCCATTCCCTGTTTGCCCGGCCGGTAGATTTTTGTGAGCATGGAGACGAGCTGCATGAAGTCTTTGTCCGACGTCACAAGATACGTCTCGACCTTCTCGTTCTCCGCTCGTTTAGCGAGCGTGCCCATAATGTCGTCCGCTTCGAAGCCAGGCAGCTCGATCACCGGAATGCCGTACGCCTCCACAATGCCCTTGATGACGTCGAGTTGCGGCGCCATGTCCTCCGGCATCTTCTGCCGTGTAGCCTTGTACTCTTTGTATTCTTTGTGGCGAAATGTCGGCTCGGCGGTGTCGAAAACGACGGCGATGTACTCGGGCTGTTCGTGCTCGAGAATTCGATCCAGGAACGTTACAAAGCCGTACGCCGCGCTGGTGTTCTCTCCTTTCGAGTTTGTCAGCGGACGCTGAATAAACGCGAAGTATGAGCGGTAGGCGATGGCCATACCGTCGATGAGGAAGAGTTTTTCTACCTGTGCCATGAGAGCGTCAAACGAGCAGATGCAGGGTCATTCGAATGTGGCGCTGCTATACTGTCCGTTGCAATCATTGTGGAGATGTGCATCTGTGCAAATCAGCGTCGATCTAAGAATCTGCGCGCGTCACAGCGCTCGCAACGAGCGTAACGACGAGGACGATAAGAAGGTCTGTGAATTCCATACGGCAACATTTCTTCTGGTCGGCTCTGGAGAGCCGACCTACACCATCAACCTGGTACCGCGTGTTGTTTTATCCCGACATCCGATTTGCTCGATGAACTTTTCCCTCGCAGGTCGATAAATGAGCGGCGCAGCAACAGAACCGTGACGATCAAGAGCGTGCCTGAAACGAAGAACGTTTCCCGCAAGCCGAGGTGCGAGGCAACGTAGCCGCCCATCGGCGGGCCGACCATGTTTGCTAGAATGTTTCCGCTTGCTGCGATGCCGACGATGCCTCCGGTTCGATCCGCCGATGCGTGTTTGCTGATGTATGAATAGAGCGTCGGCAGCATGCCGCCGAGGCAGAAGCCGAGGAGCGCGCGCAGGACGATCAGCTGCCAGGGTGACGTGGCGAAACCCTGCAGAATATAGGCCGCGCCCGCTCCGAGGAACGCAATGGTCAGATTCTTCTTGTAGCTCTTCGTGTCGTTACGCTTTCCCCACCAGGGCGCGGCGATGACGGTGAAGATTCCCGCCACGGAAAAAATGGCTCCCGCCATCGTCGCAAGATAAGCCTTATCGGGCACGAGATATTCAATGTAGAGGGCAAAGATCGGTTGAATCATAAAGACCGCAACCTGCGAGAGCGCCATCACAATCAGCGCGACGCGTATAGCTTGCGAGGAAAACGCATACCGGTAGTTGCTCAGGAGGGAATGCTTGTGCTGGCTGTCGTCGGTCTTGAGCGGCGCCTCCTTGACGAAGCGTATAACGAGGAAGCCGGACGAAAAGCACAGCAGCGCAACGATGAAGAAGATCGGGCGGAAGCCAATCGTATCCGCAAGCGAACCGCCAATGAACGGCCCCAGCACGTTTCCCGCCGATGTCGCTGTCTGCAGCAATCCTGCCGCATAACCGGTTTTGTCTCGCGGTGTGTTCGCGGAAACGAGCGCGAGCGCGGCGGCCAAAAAACCGCTGATGGCACCTTGAATCATGCGAAACGCAAAGAGCATCTCCACGCTCTGCGCAGAGCCGATGAGGATCTGAGAAATGCCTAAGCCGAAGATCGCTCGAATCACCATCAGCTTGCGGCCGTATTGATCCCCGAAGTATCCCCACACGGGTGTGAGAAAGAACGAGGCGAAGAAGGGGCCGGCGAACACCAACCCGCTCCACCGGGCAATCTGCTCTGTCGATTCGACGCCGAGGTCCCGGATGTAAAAGGGGAGAAAGGGGACAACGAGGCTCATCCCCATCATGGCGATGAACTGCGAGACCCAGATGATGTAAAGCGTTTTCCGCCACGGCTCCGTCGGCAGGTGCATAAGCTGAAGTTATGAAAAATCGTGCCCGATAGGAGAGGAAGTTCAGCGTTGAATATCTTTTCCTCCTGTGAACAATATGGCATGGAGCGACTCGTGAAGAGAACAGCCGAATATACCCAAACCTCATAGCAAAGCAAACCCGTTTTTGATTTTCCGACAAACTCGCGTATATTAGTCGCCAATTTTTAAGAAGGATACAGCTTCAAGAGGCAAGGGGGAGCCTCGCAGCCGCAGAACCCACCGATGCGGGAGGAGATATGGAAGGAATGTCAACAGGCTCAATGGTCGGCATGGTGCTGATCGCGATCTTCTATGGCGGTGTTATTAGCGTTATCCTGCTGAGTTTCTGGCGGATTCATCTCATCGCAAAGGACATTGAAGAGATCAAGGGTACGCTTGATGAGATGAAGGTTGCGCTGGAACGGGAACGACGCTGAGGCTTTCGCTCCGCGCCGTTTCAAACGGTTATGAATGTCTACGTCGTTGTCGTTCTGCAGCTGTTCATTGCCGGGGCGACCCACATTGTGGCGAAGGCTGTTGTGCAGGACGTCGATGCGGCCACGCTCACATTGTTTCGCTCCATCATCTCTGTTGTCGGCTTTGCCGTTATCCTGCGGGCACGCGGGTGGACGATGAGCGTCGACCGTGACGATTGGAAGAGCATCGCCTTCCTCGGCCTCATGGCCCTGCCGATTAATCAATTCTTCTATCTCTACGGCGTGAACTTCTCCACCGCCGCGAACGGCGCCCTCCTGTACGCAACAACTCCTGTTTTCGTTCTTCTCCTCTCGAAACTGACGCTGAACGAGCCGATTACCATCCGCAAGGCCATCGGTGTTGCGCTGGCGTTTCTTGGCGTCGGTATCGTGATGTTCGAGCGCGGTGTCGATTTTTCGTCCGAACACACCTACGGCAATCTCATGATGCTGATCGCCGTCATTGCGTGGGCGGTGTTCACAACCTACGGCAAGCCGATGATTATGAAGTACGGCGCTCTTCCCACCACAGCCCTCGCGATGATGGCGGGGACGGCGATCTTTTTCCCCTTCGGCACTGCAGCGGCAATCGTCTTCCCGTACGATACCTTGACGCTTGCGCACGGGGCCGGCATTCTCTATCTTGCCGTCGGAACGTCGATCTTTGGCTATTTGCTGTGGTACTTCGCCTTGGGAAAGATCGAAGCGAGCAAACTCGCCGTCTTCGCGAACGGTCAGCCGATCATTGCTGCGCTGCTTTCGTTGATCTTTCTGGAGTACACCATCACGGGTGCCTTTGTCATCGGTGGGATCATCACGATCGCCGGCGTGATCACGACACAATTAGGTTGATGGAAAGGCCGTGTTCTTTGCCGCGGAAAGATTTGCAAGAATAGTATTAGGAAGTTTCACGGGTTCTCCATATCTTACAACCGCTGCAACAAGCAGCCCGCTCACATCGTGATGCCCTTCGGCACACCATGACGACGGACAATCCCGCTGACGGAAGCAAGCATTTCGGAGGCGGACTATTTCGAGACTCCGTTCTCCGACGATGAATATATAGGGCGGGCTTTTCCCTCCGACTCCCTTCTCGATTCTCCTTCGCAGTCCAGTGTCTCACCATAAATCCTTCATAAGGAGTAGTATGCCGTTTTCATCACTCGGTCTTCACGACCGTCTCGTGCAGGGGGTCCGCGCAGCGGGCTTCGATGCACCCACACCCATTCAATTACAATCGATCCCGCGAATCGTTGAGGGAAAAGACCTCGTGGCCATCGCGCAAACCGGAACCGGCAAGACCGCCGCGTTCATGCTGCCGATGCTTCACAAATTTTCCTTATCGAAGAACCGTGATCGAGCCGTTCGAGGACTCGTGCTCACGCCGACGCGCGAACTTGCAAAGCAAATCGAAGATGCTGTTACCAGTCTCGGCCGATTTACCAACATTGGTGCGCTGTCGGTCTACGGCGGCGTCAGCATGGAGAATCAAATCCAACGCCTGCGCCGCGGGGTTGATATTGTTATCGCAACACCGGGCCGGCTGCTCGACCATCTGCAGCGGCGCACCGTGAGTCTTGAAAATGTTGAAGTGCTCGTGCTCGATGAAGCCGACCGGATGTTCGATATGGGCTTCATCAACGACGTGCGAGAGATCGTCCAGCACACGCCGCAGAGCCGCCAGACGCTCCTGTTCTCGGCGACGATGCCGGAATCGATCCGACAACTCACGCAGAGCATCCAGAAGAATCCGGAGCGCGTTCAGATTGGAGTGCCGACACATCCTGCACCAACTGTGACGCAACGGTTTTATGCCGTGCGACAGGCAAACAAGTTGGAGCTTCTCGCGCATGTCATCGAGCAAGAGCGGATGAAGAGTGTTCTGGTGTTTGCTCGCACGAAGCGTGGAGCAGACCGGATCAGCAGGTGGCTCGAGCGCAAGAAGTTCTCGACGGCGGCTATTCATTCCAACCGCACACAGGCGCAGAGGCAGCAGGCGCTGGCCGGCTTTGGCCAGCGGAGATTCCGTATTCTCGTTGCTACCGACATTGCCGCTCGCGGCATCGACGTGCAGCGTATCTCGCACGTCATTAATTTCGATACGCCGGTGGAGCCGGAAGATTACATCCACCGTATCGGTCGCACCGGTCGGGCATCACTCACGGGTGAAGCCATCACATTCGTTTCCGATGACGAGCGCAAGTACGCACGGCGCATTGAGCAACTGATGGGGAAGCGAATTGCATTGGCCGGGTATCCGGGATTTGTTGCTGCTGATAAGGAGGTTTTCTCCGGCCCGATTCGGCATCGGAACCGCCCGCACGGACACAACCGGGACCAGCGTGAACGACGACAGTTGTTGAAAGGAGGGAGGAAAGGGAAGCCGCAGGATCCTCATGGAAAAGCCTCTCGGGGCCGGCAACAGGATAACGACGCAATCGTAGAGCGCGAGGAGCGTCATGGGATGCACATCTACGCACAATCAAAACAATGCAGGCAGACGACGAAGAGCGATTGGATGGCGCTGCTTGTGGATGGTGATACAACGCGGAGGAAGGTAAAGCGAAAGTTCAAGAAATTATTTGCAGGATTGCGGCGTCCGTAGGACGATGCAAGGAGAAGAGAACAATCGATTGCTCATCGGGCTGTTGTGTCCATTGAAACTTGTGCTTGATTTCAGTACCTTTTTCAGCATTCAGGCAGGACGGCTTATGTAGCCCGCTGTTGCCGTAGGCTGATGTTTGCTGGAGGGTTGGCAGAATGGCTATTGCACCGGTCTTGAAAACCGGCGGGAGCAATCCCTTGGGGGTTCGAGTCCCTCACCCTCCGCATGCGGATGATCCCGCTCAGACAACGAGCGGGATTCTCAATTCGACAGTTGACTTAGCTTCTCCGCCTTCGGCGGATTGCTAAGTCAAGTCGAATTGGAACTTGGGGGTTCGAGTCCCTCACCCTCCGCGAGAGAAACGAGTGTAGGTAAACAAGCAGCAGAAGAGCCCACTCTCGAATCACGCGTTGGTTGTATGTCCCCTTCTTTTTCCCTATTTTTTTACTGCTCAACTTATTCATCATGGAGAGGTGGCCGAGTGGCTGAAGGCGGCGGTTTGCTAAACCGTTATAGGGGTAAAACTCTATCGGGGGTTCGAATCCCCCCCTCTCCGCACGCGAGCACGTGTGCGGCGAATGTCAAATCGGAACTCAACCGTTCTTTATCGATGGTTCTGAGCCGAAGGCTCTTCTGCCTTGTGCGGAGAATCCCCACTCTGAAAGAGCGAAACGCAAAGCTGACTCATCGTCGGCTTTTTTTGTGTGCCGTGCAGTATTATTAACTCAAGCAGGTTGAAAAAGGAAACGGAGTGGTGTCAGGACTTATCCCGCTTCCCAAGAAGCGGGACATCCCGTACAGCGGGACTCCTGACGCCACTCTGGAATCAGTTTTTCAACACCTGCTATCCCACCAAGACAAGTACTTTTTGTACAGCCTCGCTGTTTTTCCTCTCAAGCATCGGAATTTGCTTGTCCCCCCATATTTCTCTACATTCTCACCGTGTACGCAAGGGCGACAACGTACAGTCGCCCCCTTATCCATGCGAATCCCCGAAGAAAAAATCGAAGAAGTCCGCACGGCCAACGATGTTGTCGAAGTCATTGGCGCGCATGTGCAGTTGAAGAAGCGCGGCAAGAACTACGTCGGTCTCTGCCCATTCCATCAGGAGAAAACTCCCTCCTTTACCGTCAGTGCGGACAAGCAGATGTATCACTGCTTTGGCTGTGCGCTGGGGGGCAACGTGTTCACATTTGTCATGGAGTTTGAAAAGGTCTCGTTTGTTGAGGCCGTCCGCACACTGGCTGCACGGGCTGGCATCGCATTACCGGAAAGCGAAGCTGAGGTCGAGCGATCAGGCGAGGTCGAACAACTCTACAACGCATGCCGGTTTGCCGGCCTGTTCTTCCACACCAATCTTACCAAAACCGATGAGGGCCGCACTGCACTCGAATACTTCCGGTCACGAGGTTTCTTGGACGACACTATCCGAACATTCGGGTTAGGCTATTCCATGCAATCCTGGGATGCGCTGTTGGCGCGAGCGAAGGATGAGGGAATTTCTCCGGAACACCTCCTCAAAGCCGGGCTCCTTCGTCAGCGCGAGGATGGAACGCTGTACGATTACTTCCGCGGCCGTGCGATGTTTCCCATCTTCTCGCCGGCGGGGCGCGTCATCGGCTTCGGCGCGAGGAAACTTCGCAACGATGATCCGGTTCAGGGGAAGTACATCAACTCGCCTGAGACCCCCATTTACTACAAGAGCCGTGTGCTCTACGGACTCTTTCAAGCGAAAGAGGCAATCCGTTCCGAAAACAACGCGCTGATGGTTGAGGGGTACACCGACTTGTTGTCGCTCGTGCAGGCGGGGTTCCAAAACGTTGTAGCTACGAGCGGCACCGCGTTGACGGAAGACCAGCTTTATCTGCTCGGGCGATACGCGAAGAACCTCGCGTTGGTCTTTGATGCCGACATCGCCGGGTCGCAGGCAACCGTGCGCGGCGTCGGGTTAGCGTTGGAACAAGACTTCGATGTGAAGGTGGTGGAATTGCCGCAGGGGGACGATCCCGACTCCTTTCTTCAGCGCGAGGGGGCAAAGGCATTTCGTGCTACGGTCGAATCAGCAGTTTCGTTCATCGATTATCTTGCACAGCAATTCCAACGAGCGGGTGCACTGAGCACGCCGGAAGGTCAAGCGGAGGCCGTGCGCCAGATTGTTTCCGCTATTGCCCGCATGAAGGATGAATTGAAGCGCAACTTCTACCTCAAGCACGTTGCCGAGCGATACGGCATGTACGAGTCCGTGTTGTTCCGAGAGCTTGAGCGTGCAATAGGGAAGGATCGGCAAGCCTCCCGCGTCGCTGCATCATCAGCCCGTCGTGTTCCGGTGTATCAAAGCGACATGGCCGACGTGACTCCCGCGCGCACCGCACCGATTTCTGCCCCTGAACGTGATATTCTCAAACTTATGCTTGAGGGACCACCGGAAGTCGTTCAGCTTCTCGCTTCCCACATTTCAACCGACGAGCTGGAGAATCCGAATGTCCAGACACTGGTTTCCACCATCCTCGGCTTGATGAACGAATCTGGGCCGGTCAACCTCAGCGCGTACGTTGAGTCGCTAACAGACCCTGAGCTCAAAAGCATCGTCACCGACCTGGCGCTCAGCAGGTACGAGTTGAGTCGCGGGTGGTCGGCGATGAACGTGGAGATTGATGAACCCGACCCGCGTGAGATTGCGCGCAAAGCGATCGTTGCCGTCAAACGTCGCGTGATCCAGAAGGAAGTAGAACGTAACCAGCGCGAGTTAAAGGAAGCATCGCAGCGCGGGCAGGAAGTTAAACCCTTCGTTCTTCGCCACAAAGAACTTCTCAATCAACTTCGCTCTATCGAAGCTCCATCGTTTTTTCCTGCCGACAGCGGGACGCAGTGATGGATTGTGTGCATCACACCGGCTGATTGCATTTCACCCCTTCTCTTCCTATTTTGTTCCCGCATCATTTCTCAATCAAGCAAGGACCTTCGCTTGCCTCGAACAACTCCCTTAATGATTCACATTGTACCCGGAAAGTGCGATTTCTGCGGCTGCTGTGTCGGCGTGTGCCCTGAGGATGCCATCGAGCTGATGGAGGCCGAAATCAGCATCATCGACGAGCGGTGCACCAACTGCCGCAAGTGCGTCTGGGCGTGCCCGTGGGAGGTCATTGAGTTCCATCGCGAAGGTGTTGCTCATCTCCCCAAGGAAGTTCAGTTGGCATAGCTGAGCGTGAAGGATTTCTACGACATCATCGTGGTTGGGGCGGGGCCGGCAGGCTCAACAGCGGCAAGATTTGCGGCTGCGGGTGGAGCTTCGGTGTTGGTGCTGGAAAAAGACCGCGACGTTGGCTATCCGGTTCGCTGCGGTGAAGCAGTAAGCCATGAGGGAGTCATCCAGTTCATTGAGCCCGACCCGAAATGGATTGCTTCGACGGTTAAGCGCTTCCGGATTGTATCCCCCAACGGCACGGCGGTGGTCCCGCGGCTGGACGGAATCGGCTATGTGCTTGAGCGGCGCATGTTCGATTACGAGCTCGCCAAACTTGCCGTTCGAGAAGGGACAGAGGTCATAACCAAGGCATATGTCTATGATCTCTTGCGCAACGAAGGAAGTAGCGAGATCGTTGGGGTGCAAGCATTGATCAAGGACCGGAAAGTCGAGATCCGGAGTCGCATTGTCATCGGTGCGGATGGAGTAGAAAGCAGAGTCGGCAAGTGGGCAGGCATCGACACCACGTGTCGCATCAGCGATATGGAGAGCTGCGCGCAGGTGACGGTTTCGGGGATTGAAGTGGAAGAGGATATTTTGGATTTCTACTTCGGAGATAAAGTTGCGCCTGGGGGATATCTGTGGGTGTTCCCGAAGGGGAAGGACTCGGCGAACATTGGGTTGGGTGTCAGTGTGGAGATGGCCAAGAAGAAAGCAGCCATCAAGTACCTCGAAGAATTTTTAGAGAAACGCTTCCCCTCGGCGGCAATTCTGACGAGGATAGCCGGCGGCGTTCCATGTGCGCGCACCTGCGATGAAATTGTAAAGAACAATGTTATGCTCGTGGGCGATGCGGCGCATCAGGTCAACCCGATGACCGGCGGCGGCATCATCAGCGGAATGATCGGCGGGATGATTGCAGGCCAGGTCGCTGCCGAAGCCCTACGCAAGAACAACCTCCGGCACCTTACGGAATACGAACGACGCTGGCACAAACGCTTAGGATGGCGGCACGAAGTGTTCTACAACATCAAGACGGCCATAGCGGATTTTACCGATGAGACATTCAACCAGCTTTGCGAGGTCGGAACCAAGCTTCCCGAACATCGACGCACCGTCGGCGGTATTTTCCGAACCGCGATGTGGAACCGCCCATCCATGCTCCTCGATGTCGCACGGGTCTTTATCTCGTAGCGCACCCGCTTCCATGGCTTCGCATCCTCCCCGGAATGTTTTCTTGCGACTCTACAGGCCTTCACCTATATTAACCCCTGCGTGCGGCGTGCCAGCGAATCTCTTTCATAATATCCTGATTGTCCGGACCGACCGCATCGGCGACCTCGTGCTTTCTCTACCGATGATTACCCGTCTTCGGCAGCATTTCCCATCCGCTAGAATTTCCATGTTGATCCGTTCCTACACGCGCGAGCTTACCGAAGGCCAACCCCTCGACGACGTATTGCTGTACGATCGCAGTGGCCGTCATCGCCCGCTGTTCAACTTACTCCGTGAACTCCGCCGCCGGCAATTCGACGCGGTCGTGGTGAGCTATCCAACGCTTCGTCTTGCGCTGTTGATGTTCCTGTCGGGCATTCCGGTGCGCGTGGGAACGGGCTACCGATGGTACTCGGTTCTCTTCAACCGACGCGTGTATGAGCACCGCAAGACAGCCGAGAAGCATGAGCTCGAGTACAATCTCTCTCTGCTCTCGGCGCTTGGAGTTCCCAACGCTGCTCCGATTCCTCCCTCAATCGTTCTTTCCGATGACGATGTTCAGGAAGCAACGCGCGTTGCGGCCGGGTTAGGATTGACGGAAGGCGCTCCTCGTGTTGTGCTACATCCCGGCAGCGGTGGTTCCGCGCGGGAGTGGAGCGCGGAGTCGTTCGGTCGGTTGGGGGCGAGACTTGCCGCCATGGGGTACGACATCGTTGTGACCGGCGGACCGGGGGAAGACGAACTTGTGCATTCTGTGGTGAAGAGCATTGGCTCGCGAGGCCGCGCATTGGTCAACAGAGGTTCGCTCAAGACGTTCGGCGCATTTATCCGAGACTCCGCGTTGTTTGTTTCGAACTCAACCGGCCCGCTGCACATTGCTGCGGCCGTGGGCACTCCCGTGATTGGCCTCTATCCGCCAATTCTCGCCTGCAGCCCAACGCGCTGGGGGCCGTACACACAAGAGAAAGTCGTTTTCGTTCCCGACGCGCGCCAATGCCCCCGTTGTCATGGAGGCGCATGCAGAGGGAACGATTGTATGGAGTTGATTACTGTGGATCAGGTTCTGGATGCTGCGCAGCGTCTTCTGGCCGTGCCATCGCTTCAACCTGTTGTCAAGGTGATGCCGTGAGCATGCGATGGTGGATCGCTCCCCTACCGTTGCTTCTGTTGCATGCTGGGTGGGCTCAACATGTTTCTCAAGGGGATACGACGAAGAATGCGCCAAACGCCGTGTTGCGGGAAATTCATCACAACGCCTTCTCGGTCGGCGAGCGGCTGGTGTTCGATGTAAGATGGGGATTCATCACGGCGGGCGAGGCAGTGTTTTCAATCCCCAAACTCGACACCGTGAAGGGAAGAGAGTGCCATCAAGTTCTTTTTACCGTAAACTCGACACCCTCCTTCTCGTGGATTTATCGGGTGGAAGACCGGTACGAATCCCTCATCGACCGGAAGGGGCTGTTTCCCTGGCGTTTCGTGCAGCGGATACGGGAGGGAAGGTACCATCGTGATTTCTGGGCGGAGTTTGACCAGATCAATCTCATTGCCCGCACATCGGAGGGAGAGTATCCCATTCCGCAGTATGTTCAGGATGTGGTCTCGGCATTCTACTACACGCGCACGCGCGATTTCTCCGATTTCCGTGTTGGGCAGGTGATTGAGATGCAGAACTTCTACAACGACACCACGCATACGCTCGGCGTCAAGTTTCTTGGCCGGCAACGCACGAGTGTGAAGGCCGGCACATTCGATTGCATCCTCATCGAGCCGTTGGTGCGTGAGGGGGGGCTGTTCAAGAGCGACGGCCGTGTCATCATCTGGTTGACCGATGACGACCGGAAAATTCCCGTGAAGGTAACAACCCGTGTTCTCATCGGAACGATTACGGCCGAGTTGCGCGAGTTCAGCGGCATCACCGGCTCTATTCGCGCTCATGTGAGATAACCTATGGCAAAGTACCGGCAACTTTCTCTCTCAACGATCAGGACGACCTCGATCGCCACGCGCACGAGCAAGGTGAAGCCAAAAGATTTTGCCAAGCCCATCGACCCTCGACGCGCTCGCGTGACAGAGTTCATCGAGTCCCTGCCGAAGATTTTGATCGGTGAGGAACTCCGCGACCTTGTCAACGATATCGTGGCCTCACGAGCCGGAAGAAAGCCGGTAATTCTGATGATGGGCGCGCACGTGATCAAGGTCGGCCTCTCACCGGTCATCATCGACTTGATCAAGCGCGGAGTTGTGACGCATGTTGCGATGAACAGCGCCGCGGCCATCCATGATGTTGAGACAGCAATGTGGGGACATACTTCCGAAGACGTGGCGGTCAACATCCTGGACGGACGATTCGGCATGTCCCGCGAGACCGGCGAGTTCATCAACAAGGCTCTCGTGAAAGCGTTTGCGGATTCCGGTGAAGGATACGGCGAAGCGCTGGCGAAGAAGCTGATTGCCGTGAAGGCAAAGCACCGTGTGTACAGTATCTTGACGACGTGCTACACAGAGAACGTCCCCATCAGCGTCCATGCGGCCATCGGGACCGATATCGTCCACCAGCAACCGACGATGGACGGAGCGGCGACAGGAGAATTGAGCTTTCGCGATTTCAAGGTGTTGGCCAACAGTGTGAAGGATTTGCGCGGCGGTGGGGTTGTGCTCAACATCGGCTCTGCGGTTATTCTTCCGGAAGTCTTCCTGAAGGCGCTGACCGTCGCTCGGAACCTCGGCTACAAAGCGCAAGGGTTCTCCACTGCAAATTTTGATATGATTCGCCACTACCGACCGCAGGTGAACGTTGTGGAGCGTCCCACACAGCGTTATGGCCGCGGCTACAACTTCACCGGACATCATGAGATTATGGTGCCCCTCCTTGCCGCAATGGTGAAGGCATCACTCACTCGAAAGCGCATACGATGACCGACCAGCACGACGCCGATCAGATTGAATCTTTCATGCAAGAGCGTTCCTTTGTCGAGCGCAACAGTATCAATCCACTCGTTTTCGCGATCGCTGCGCTCGGCATCGTCTTCGTGCTCTATCAGCTCGTCGGCGGCACGCTCACCGTTCTCCTCGTCGGCCAGCCGATGGTGACGCGCGAGAATGCGTTCGCCATGCGATTCTTCACGATGGTCGGACAACTCCTGTTCATCTTTTTCCCATCGCTCGTCTTTGCGCGCCTGCTCAGCACGCGACTGGCGGATGTGTTCAGTTGGCGCGTTCCCTCGATGCGGGAAACACTCTACGCGTCGCTCGGACTTCTCTGGTTGCAGCAGATCTTTCAAATCTACCTCTTCTTTCAGGAGCGCCTGCCGCTGCCGGATGCCGTAAAGCAGATCCTCGACCCGCTGAAGCGGATGATGGAGGAGATGTTTCGCGGCCTGGTCACGGCGGACAGTATTCCGGAGCTGCTCTTTGTTGTGCTTGTCGTGGCGTTTGTCCCTTCGATTGTCGAAGAGCTTCTCTTCCGCGGCGTCATCCAGCATTCGATCGCTCGTGTGTTCACACCGCTCCGGTCGGCGTTCATCACGGGCGTGATCTTTGGACTGTTCCACTTTAATCCGCTTGCGTTGCTGCCGCTGATCGGACTCGGATGGTATTTTGGTTTTCTCCGCGTTCGCTCCAACAGCATCATCATGGCGATGACAGCCCACTTCTTGAACAACGCTCTTGCTGTGATCGTAACGTACTTTGGGATGACCGAAGAGAATATCCTGAGTCTCGGCAGTGAGCGGGAACCGGCAACGGGTACGGTGTTGCTCCAGCTGATTCTCTATCTGCTTCTCTTTGCTCTTTCCCTCACGGCATATCTGCGAGCGACGGAAGACCGGCCGTTGCAAGAACGGAGGAAGCTATGAACGCCTGTCGGGCGTGCTCGCGAGGCATACCCGTGGGGCAGAGCATCTGTCTGGACTGCGGAGCGATACAGGCTGTGGCACAGGATGAGGGAGTGCAATGCGAGGATCATCCCACAGTGCCGGCGACGTCGGTCTGCGTTGTGTGCGGCAAGCCGGTGTGCGGAGATTGTTGCGTTGCGGTCGCGGGCAAGCACTTTTGCGATGTACGCGACCATGTGTCGATTGAACGGGATTGGGCGGTTGTGTTCTCGTCCGATTCCGAGTTTGAAATCGACATGATCGAAGCAAATCTCAAGGCATCCGGTATCGACTGTGCGGTGTTCCCCATGAACCATCATGTGGAAACGCTCTGGCTGGACGAGGTGGAAGTGGTGCGTGTTTGGGTGCCGCGCACAGTGGCAGCTCGCGCAGGAGAGGTCGTGAGCCGTCTGCGCGTAAGCGATAGTCAGGATGGAGATTCCACCACCCGCTGAAAGGTATCTGCGTGTCTGACCGCCCGTACCCCTCGCTTGCAACCCGCCTCGCCGTGTCGTTTGTCGCGATTCCGGTCATCGTCTGGTCGGCGTGGCTGGGCGGCTTTGCATTCTTTGGCTTCGTTGCCCTGATTTCCGGCTTCTCCCTTGTTGAGTACTACAAGCTCATGCAACACAAAGGTGCAGCGCCCATCGTTCCGTTAGGACTTGCATTCGGGTTTTTCATCAACGGGGCGTTCATCTATGAGCGGTTTCAGGTTGAGTGCTATGTGTTCTTTGAGCGTCTCGGCGTTCAGCTGGCAATGGTTTCTCAGCTTCAGTTTCTTTTTGTCGTTATCCTTCTGTTTGTGCTCGCCGTTTTGCTGGTGGAGCTGTTCCGAGCAACGGGATCACCATCCCTCAACATCGCGGCAACGGTGAGCGGCGTCGTGTTCATCTCATTGTTCTTTGGAACGCTGATCGGCTTGCGGGAATTATTCCCGTACGGTTTTCCGATTCACAAGTTCTTCCCCACATCGCTCAGCATGGAAGAGCATCTTCCGCTTATCCATCAGTGGGGAGGGTATACCGTTATCGCGCTGCTCGCGACGGTCTGGATTTGCGACACGGCTGCGTACTTTGGCGGAGCGTCGCTGGGCAAGCGCAAACTCTTCGAGCGTGTGAGTCCGAAGAAGACATGGGAGGGGGCGGCGTTCGGCTTTGTTGCCGCCGTGGCGACGATGGTGGCTGCTCAGGCTTTTCTACTCGATTATCTTCGACTCGCCGATGCGATGGTCGTCGGCGCAATTGTTGGAGTGTTCGGCCAGCTTGGGGATTTGATAGAATCGCGCTTCAAGCGCGACGCGGGCGTGAAAGACTCCTCATCGATCATTCCCGGCCACGGCGGGGTCTACGACCGTTTCGACAGTCTGGTGTTTGTTTCCCCTATTGTGTATCTTTACATCGATTTCGTTGTATTGTCGTAAGGTCGTTTTCCGCGGGTACGCTATGGATCGTCATCGCCACCCATCTTCACGTCGGATGCTTGACGTCGTCAGAACCCGATTGAGAGCAATTGCGAAAAAACATCTCGGCTCCAAACGGGGTGTACGCGTATTTCTCTTCGGTTCTCGTACCGGCCGACATTGTACCGAACGCTCGGATTTCGATGTAAGGAATTTGGAGCAAGAGGGTGTACTGTGAGCGCTGAAAAACAAAGCATCAACGTTGTGACGCTCGGCTGCTGGAAGAATGTCGTCGACAGCGAGCAGTTGCTCGCTCAGCTCCGGCAGTCCTCCGCCTCGCTCGTCGACACTGCCGACGAAGCCGACACGGTCGTGGTCAACACCTGTGGGTTCATCGACGCGGCAAAGCAAGAATCCATCGACGCTATCGTCGAAGCCGTACAGCGCAAGTCCGAAGGCAAGCTGAAGAAAGTCGTTGTGATGGGATGCCTCTCGGAACGCTACCGCACGGAGCTTTCCGCAGAGTTGCCGGAGGTTGATGCGTTCTTCGGCTCCAACCAGATCGCCGATGTGGTCCAATCGCTCGACATCGATTACAAGAACGAGCTTGTCGGAGAGCGGCTGTTGACGACCCCCTCTCACTTTGCCTATCTCAAGATTTCGGAAGGATGCGACCATCCCTGCTCGTTCTGCGCGATCCCCGTCATGCGCGGCAAGCATCGCACAAAGCCGCATGACGTTGTCGTGGAAGAAGCGCGAGCGCTTGCGCGCAAAGGCGTTCGCGAGTTGATCGTAATCGCCCAGGACTCGACGTACTACGGCATGGATCTCTACGGCGAGCGAACGCTTCCAGCCCTCATGGACGAACTCTGCACCATCGACGGGATTGAATGGGTCCGGCTGATGTACGCCTACCCGGCAAAGTTCCCCCTCGCGCTCCTCGATGTTTTCCAGCGCAACCCGAAGCTCTGCCGCTATCTGGACATCCCCGTTCAGCATGCATCGGACGATGTGTTGAAGTCGATGCGTCGCGGCATCACCAATCGTGCACTGCGCGAGCTGCTCCACACAATCCGAGCAGCGGTTCCTGAGATCGCGCTGCGGACGACCCTCATCGTCGGGTATCCGAACGAAACGGAAAGGGATTTTGAAATGCTCTGCGATTTCGTGCAAGAGACGCGGTTCCATCGGCTCGGCGTGTTCACATACTCACAGGAAGAGGGAACGACAGCCTTCCCGTTGAACGATCCGATTCCGCACACCGTCAAAGAAGAGCGGAAGGCGGTGATTATGGAACTTCAGCGTGAGATCGCGGAGGAACGCAACACGGCATTGGCCGGCGAGCGGATACGGGTGCTGATTGACCGCAGAGAGAACGGACATTTCGTTGGCCGGACGGAGTGGGACGCCCCGGAGATTGACCAGGAAGTGATCGTACGCTCGAAGAGGCCTCTTGAGGTCGGCAACTTTTGTGAGGTTGCTATTGTTGGAACAGATGGGTATGATGTGCATGCAGATGCGGTGAGACTCTGAAACGATGGCCTTCCCACAGAACGGATATCTGAGCAGTTGGCTCGGGAGGATACTATGCGAAACGTCAACGTGTGGTTGATGGCATGTGTGCTCAGCGTGTACGCTCCATCGGTCGTTGCACAGGTTGGAGCGCCGTCCGAAACGGACGCTCTGCCGATGTTCTTCATGGATGCAATGAGCTATGCGTCGGGGAAGGGCGACAAGGCGCGAGTCGATCTCTATATTCAGGTGCCGTATGAAGAACTTCGCTTTGTGCGCGACCGCGAGCACTTTGTTGCTCGGTACGATGTCGCCGTCAGTTTTTTCACCTCGGCGCAGGAGCTTGTGCTGGAGCGCACGTGGACGGAAGTCGTCCGCGTCTCCGATCACTCTCAGACCACTTCCAGTCGTTTTTCGAGCCTCATCCACAGAGCCGTTGACATACAGCCGGGCAATTACATCCTGAATGTAATGTTGCGCGATCAGGATTCCCGCAAAACCTCTCGCCTCCGCCGGATGCTCCTCGTCACCGATTTCGAAAAAGAGCCGCTGAGCATGAGCGACATCATGCTCGTCAATCGCCTCTCAACCGACGGCGAGAAGCGCACCATCGTCCCGAACATCTCTGGCAACGTCGGGCACCTCTCGGAAGGCTTTTTCCTCTTCTTCGAGATTTACTCCAAAGCCGATGTCGATTCGGTGGAGCTCACGTGGTCGATCATGGACACAAAGCGGAAAGAACTCAAGACCGGCACCTACTCTGAGGCGCTTTCCGGCACGTCGACCCAGGCGTTTCTCAAAGTTGACAACCTCTCACTGCCAGCCGGCGTGTATTTCCTGACGGTGCAGGCAAAGGATGTCCACAAGAGCGAGACGCCGCTCATGGCGACCACCTCGCGCACGTTTTCGATTCAATGGTCCGACCTTCCGCCAACGGTGCGCGATCTCGATAAAGCAATCGACCAGATGCGCTACATTGCGCGTGAGTCAGAGCTGCAGTACATGAGACAGGCGGAAGACCTGGAAGATCGACGCCGTCGGTTCCTCGATTTCTGGCGCAAGCGTGACCCGGACCCAACGACGGAACGAAACGAGCTGATGGAAGAGTACTTCAACCGTGTGGATTACGCCAACAAGAATTTTGCGCACTACATGGAAGGATGGCGCACCGATCGCGGAATGGTTTACATCTACCTCGGGCCGCCGGAACACGTTGAGCGCCGTCCCTTCGATGTCGGCAGCAAGCCCTACGAAATCTGGAGCTACTATCATCTCAACAGGGATTTTGTTTTCGTGGATGAGACGGGCTTTGGCGATTACCGCCTCCGTTCCCCGATTGGTGAGTTCTGGAGACAGGTGCGGTAACACGTTCTGCATGACCTTCCGTCGTTTCTTCAGCAAAGCCAGTGTAGAATTTCTTCGCACTGGCTTTTGCGCTTGTGCACTGTGCTTCGTGCTGCTCTCATTGTCCCGCGCACAGGAGGCCAACATCATTCGTTCGGTCGAAATCCGCGGCAACAATCATCTCTCCACGTCCACCATCCTTGAAACGCTGGCTCTCGATTCGGGCGTTCGGTACACTTCCGAGAGTCTCTCCACCGCTCTTGATCGGCTGATCGAACGCTACGCGCTCGACGGTTACCTCCACGCGGCGATTGATTCCGTATCGGTTCAAACAGATGACGGCGCGGCGTCAGTCAGCATCGTGATCGCACTGGAGGAAGGGAAGCCAACAATGATTCAGGAGATAGGGTTCAACGGTCATGCAGCGTTTGATCTCGCAACACTGCAAGCTTCGTTCGGCGTCGAGGAAGGCGAACGGTGGAGTGCGAAAACGCTGGAGCAGGGGATTCGACGTGTGTTAGAATTATATGAGCGGAAGGGATTCCCGTTCGCCACCGTAACAATCGCCCGAGTCGATGTGGAGGAAGAGCCCGAGTCGCACGTGGCCGCTCTCGTTCTGCGGGTGGATGAAGGTCAATCCGTGCGTCTTGAGGAGCTAACCGTCACGGGTAACACCACAACACGCACCGACGTCATCGTGCGAGCGGCGCGCTTCAAAGCCGGCGCATTGTATTCTTCCGCCCTTCCGCCGCTGATACAACGGCGGCTCGAACGGCTCCTGGTTTTCTCGTCAGTGTCGGTGCCGCAATTGTATGTCAAACCGGACGGCACAGGCGGCCTCCACGTCGACGTGCGGGAGGGAAGCCCCAATCGTTTCGACGGCATTGTAGGATACGTTCCATCAGCAGGGCCGCACGAGACGGGTTATTTCACCGGTCTGATCGATATTTCGCTGCGCAACCTTTTCGGCACAGCGCGGCAGCTATCAACGCGATGGTTTCGGGAAACGCAGTCGACGCACGAGATTGGCCTGCGGTATCGAGAACCGTGGGCGGCCTCGCTTCCTCTTGATGTCGAAGTTGCATTCTTCCAGCGGAAGCAGGATTCAACGTTCGTCCGCCGGATGTACGAGCTTTCTGCCGATGCCGCGCTCGGTGATGAGGTCACGATTGGCGGTGTCGTCACGCAGGCATCGGTTGTGCCCACGGAACTGCCTCATGTGCCTATCGTGGTGGAAAGCCGTACTCGCTCTGCGGGAGTTTTTCTACACTATGATGGCCGGGATAACGCCGTTACGCCCACCGCAGGCGTCCTCTACCGAACGCAGTACCAGGCGGGCATCAAACAGAGATCACTTGGGTCGGTCTCGCGCAGCAACAGCACGCAACATATTGCACTCCGCTTGGAGTATTATCTGTCCGTCCTCGACGGGCAAGTGGCGATGGCTTCGCTCAATCTGCGCGATGTACGTGTGGCGGACATTGAACACAGCGACCTTCTTCGCATCGGTGGTGCAGCGACGTTGCGCGGATACTTCGAGGGACAGTTTGTAGGCTCGCGGGCACTCTGGGGAACCGTCGAGTACCGCGTGCTGCTTGGGGACCGCTCGTTCGCGTATGCGTTCCTCGATGGTGCACGGATTGAAACGCCTGCCTCAGCGGCCGTTGTGGGGTTTGCGTCGGCAACGAAGTTCGGCTATGGAGCCGGTGCGCGACTGGAGACGCCCGTTGGGTTGATCGGTGTGAGCATTGCGCTTGGGGCGGGGGAGTCGTTCGAAAACGCGAAACTCCATGTCAGGATCGCAAATGAGTTTTGAATTGCTCAAGGCGTACACGGAGCTTGTTCGTCTTCTGAACACGGCGGTCGTCTTCGCGTGTGTCGTGGCCGGCGCCGTTATCGCGGGTGGGTGGGACCTGCAGCCGGCAGTGTTCCTCGCAGCGCTTGCCGCTTCGTTCGCCGCAGCGGGAGGCTATGCGATGAACGACTATTTCGACGCCGGCATCGACCGCGTCAACCGACCGGATCGACCGATTCCTCGCGGCATCATTTCGTTGCAGAGTGCATGGGTTGTGTGGGTCGTTTGTTCGTTCGCGGCGCTCGTGCTTGGCTGGCTTCTTCCAGAGCATTCATTTTCCGTTGTTGTATTTTGGGTCGTTGGATTGTATTTTTACGCACGGCGACTCAAGCGGACGATGCTGGTCGGCAACGTGCTTGTTGCGACGATGACCGGCCTGACGTTCGTACTTGGAGCGCTCGTGGCTGGAAAGCCGGAGCGAGCACTGTTCCCGTTTCTCTTTGCATTCCTCGTGAATCTCGCGCGGGAAATCCTGAAGGACATCGAGGATCGAAAAGGGGATGAGCTTCTCGGCGCAACCACGTTGCCGATACAAGCGGGGATTCGGCCGGCTCTCCAACTGACCACGGGAATCCTGATGGGGTTGATTGCAACGACCGTCGTCGCATTTGCTCTTGAGATGTTCGACTGGCGCTATTTGGCCGTTATCATCCCGACCGACCTCTTGCTTGCATCCGTTGGGATTGCCATCTGGCAAAGTCAGGAACCGGAGTTTCTTCATCGACTTTCTTCTCGATTGAAGTGGAGTATGCTGCTCGGTTTAGCGGCGATGCTTATAGGGAGAATGCCATGAGCCGTACGCATTCCGCCGTTGGCGGACTTACGCTCGACATCGAGGAGCGCTGCTGGTCGCAAGGGAGGGAGTGGCTGGCTGGCGTTGATGAAGCGGGGCGCGGACCGTTGGCAGGCCCGGTTGTGTCCGCAGCCGTCATCTTCCCGAAGGGTTTCCGGATCGACGGTGTTGACGATTCCAAGAAGCTGACAGAGAAGCGGCGGGAGGAGTTGGCGGCGAAGATTCGCGAGTCTGCTGTGGCGCTGAGTATCGGCATCGTCGATCACGAGGTCATCGACCGCATCAACATCTACCATGCCTCGATTCTCGCAATGCGGAAAGCGGTGGAGGGGTTGTCGCTTCAGCCGCATCTCGTGCTTGCGGACGGCAACAGCTTCTCGCACGATACGTTTCCGTTCGAGAACCTTATAGATGGCGATGCACGGTGTTTCACCATTGCCGCTGCCTCCATCATCGCCAAAGTAACGCGGGACGACATCATGCGTAGCTATGACGCGCAGTACCCGGTTTACGGGTTTTCGAAGCATAAGGGCTATGGAACACGGCAGCATCGTGAAGCGATACGCCGGTATGGACTCTGTGCGATCCACAGACGGAGTTTTCGATCCGCTGTCGTTACTCTCGACGGTGCAATCGTGGAGCCGGCTGTGCGATGAGGAAGCAGGCAAGTAAATCCTTGCGGCAGCAGGGCGCCGATGGAGAAGCACTGGCGGTGCGATTCCTCGAACGGAACGGCATGAAAATCCTTGAACGCAACTATCGTTATCAGCGGGGCGAGATTGATGTGATCGCAAACGATGGAGGCGAGGTAGTGTTTGTAGAGGTAAAGACCCGCCGCTCCACCGCGTACGGTGAGCCCGAGGAGGCAGTGACACCCCGCAAGCAAGAACAGCTTCGCGCTCTCGCGGAGGCGTATCTCACCGAGCGTGGCATCGAGGATACACCCTGTCGCTTCGATGTCGTGGCCATCCTCCGACAGCGCGATACGACAACCATCAAGCATGTCAAGGACGCATTCTAACGTGAACATCCTCCGCGAACATACCGGTCTGTATACCGATTTTTACCAGCTCACGATGGCACAGGGCTACGTCCTGAGCGGCAAGGGGGAAACAGGCGCGTGCTTCGACTATTTTTTCCGCGAGAATCCCTTCGAAGGCGGTTACGTCGTCTTTGCGGGACTGAGCGACCTGTTAGACATGATTCACGATTTCCGCTTCAATGCCGATGACATCGACTACATCCGCAGCTTGGGCTTTCGGGAAGAGTTTCTGGAGTACCTCCAAGCATTTCGATTCCGCGGCACCATCCACGCGATGCGGGAGGGAGAGGTGGTATTCCCGCTCGAGCCGATCGTGCGCGTGGAAGGAACGATCGCCGAGGCGCAAGTTATCGAGACAATGCTTTTGAACATTCTGAATTTTGAGTCCCTCATCGCAACGAAAGCCTCCCGGCTCAAGATGGCTGCCGGTGGACGACGTGTCGTGGATTTCGGATTGCGGCGCGCACAGGCCCTCGGCGGTATCCATGCCACAAAAGCGGCGATGATCGGCGGTGTCGAAGCAACCTCGAACGTCCTCAGCGCGCATCTCTGGTCGCTGGAAGTATCGGGTACGCAGGGGCATTCATGGGTCCAAAGTTTCGCCGATGAGTTGTCGGCGTTCCGTCGCTTTGCAGAGATCTTTCCCGACCGCTGTGTGCTTCTGGTCGACACCTATAGCACACTCAAGAGCGGAGTTCCGAACGCCATCACCGTTGCGAAGGAGTTAGAGCAGAGGGGGTATCGCCTCATCGCGGTACGGCTCGATAGCGGCGACCTCGCGTATCTCAGCAAGCATACGCGTGCACTGCTCGATGCCGCAGGTCTCGAATACGTGAAGGTCGTAGTCTCCAACCAGCTTGATGAGTATGTGATCCGCAGCCTGCTCGGGCAGGGCGCGCCGATTGATATCTTTGGCGTCGGAACACATCTCGTCACGGGACGGCAATCCCCCGCTCTCGACGGCGTCTACAAGCTCGCCGTGGTGGATGGCCGGCCGTGTCTCAAATTTTCCGAGAACGTTGTGAAGACGACTCTTCCGGGGGTCAAAAAGGTCCTCCGTTTTACCGATGGAAACGACCATTACTATGCGGATGCCGTTGTGTTAGAGGATGAGTCGTCGGTCGGTTTGATTCATCATCCATTCTTTCCCGAGCAGCGGAGCAGTGTGGAACGGCGCACAGCGGAGTCGTTATTGCATATGGTGATGAAGAACGGGAAGGTTGTACATGAGTCGCAACCCGTGAAGGCCATCGCACGGTTCGCAGCGGAACGGCTCGCTCATCTTTCGCCCGAGCATAAGCGCTTTGAGTTCCCGCATGTCTATAAAGTTGGCGTCAGTGCGCGGCTGCTCAACCTGCGCAGTGCATTGTATGAATCGTTGCAACAAAACATAGCTGCAGGAGGTGTGAAATAAATGAAAGCATTGTTGGTTGTCGATGTGCAGAACGACTTTTGTCCCGGCGGCGCGTTGGGAGTGCCGGAGGGAGACAAGGTCGTTCCCGTGATTAACAGGCTGATGGACCGCTTCCCGCTCGTCGTTGCTTCGAAGGATTGGCATCCATCGGAGACGGTGCACTTCCAGAAGTGGCCTGTGCATTGCGTTCGGGAAACGAAGGGTGCGGAGTTCCATCCGGGCTTGCAGGTGGAGAAAATGCACCAGGTTGTTTACAAAGGAACAGGGAACAAGGACGACGGCTACTCGGCATTCGAGGCGACAAACGTAAAGCTTGCAGATTTCCTGAAAGAACGTGGTGTGACCGAGCTGTACGTCGCCGG
>JBGFRR010000097.1:0-50905 GCA_041695045.1 Bacteroidota bacterium | reverse complement strand
ACCGTTCACAGACAAATCGCTTTAAGGCGCGGATGGCAATGGGCTGGTCGAGCTTCCCGCGGCGGCATGCTGGTTCACATGGCGCCGCACAAATGCGTCCGCAAATGGAGGCGAAGGGATTCGGGCGCCGGGCAACATGATAGGCTTCGCGATAGTGGCCCTCCTCGATCAGCGCGACATAACGGCCCGCTTCAGTGTGCACGGGGCATGCCGCCATGCACGGAAAGTTCGAGTCGAGCCAGTCGAGATTGACGAATTTCAGTTGATCCGGCACGCTTAACGATACTGATTCTCTCTTCTTCTTTCACTCAAATAGAGAACAACCGCTCCAATGGCCGCAACGACAATCAACAACGCGCCAGCAACCGACACTGCCGACCACGAGATGGTGATGTCGAATCGCTGTGGCGCTTCACCGGTGGAGTGAACGTCGCTCAAGAAGAGCAGGAGCCCCAGTATAAAACACACTGCTGTCGCCATCAACCCAGCTTGCCATCTGGATTCCTTCATCGGTCCCTCGCTTCACGCTGTTTTACAGGACAACAGCTTTTTACTTCTTTAGCTCAAAATTCACAACGACTTCCCCCTTCTCCGGTACTTCAACAGAGACAGATTCGCCTTTCAGCTTCTTATGCCAGATCTTGAGGGTATACTTGCCAGCGGGAACATCCTTGATCACATAACTTCCGTCCTTTGTACTGACAGCATAGTACGGTGTTTCAAGGACTACGATATACGCTTCCATCTCTGGGTGAACGTTACAAAGCATCACTGCCCTGCAGCCCGGCTCTTTGAAGGTGTACGAGCGCACCTGACCTTTCGGCCATGTGCCCAGGTTAAATTTTTGGGCGCATGCATCCGGAGTAAACACGTTATGCAACACGTCGTCGCTGTTCAGGTAATCCACGGTCGTGCCAACGAAAACGGGCAGGACATGCGGAATGAAGACCAGATTCTTCTGATCCATCGTTGCATGTTCCTTCGGCGGCTGGAATATCTTGCCGGGAATCTTATCGATGTACATCACTGCATCGCCGCTGTGCTTTGCCCCTTTTGCTTTCACTTTACCTCTGATGTCTCCGGCATTCAGCAAGATCGGAAGGGTACACAACGCTATGGTTATGACCAGAAATCGTTTCATAGGTATCTCCTATTCAGGTTTTATCGAATGAACGCTTAAAATCCCAGCTTAATGGCAAACGCTACCTTGTGAAGTTCAAATCCTTCGTGTTCCTTTTCGAATTCCGTCTTGATCATCAATTTCACATTTGCGCGGAAGAGAATATTAAGCGCACCGACAATGCGCGTTTCCGCGTCGGTGCCTTTCAGCGTAAAGCTTTCGTATCGCGCTACGGGAAGCAGCCAGGGATAGATCAGGTAACTTCCTTCAGCAAACCAGTGTGCAGCGTTTGATTCAACGGTGGGGCGGTCCACGAAGGGCTTTTTGTCCTGCTGAATGGCATAGGCAATAGTCACATTTGCACGGCCATAGTAGGCAGAAAGATCACCGCCGAACATCTGGAATGTGTTGTTGTAGCCGGGATAGGTCACCGTGCCGACGGTTTTGCTACTCAACGTTGCAGTTCCGTTGTATACAAACGCCCCAAGAATGACTGAATTGTCCTCCCACGGTTTCGTTGCTTCCAGTGGAGAACCTTCGCCTTCCGACACTCCATCCAGTCGCAACCCACCGAATTTGTAGGTCAAGTGGCCATAGAGGTCTTTATCGCTGTTTGCGAGATTCTTTCGCCCTTCGACGATACCCGCGTTATAACCGAGTCGTCCGTTGCTAAGAATGCCGCTCGCCTCAATTCCACGTTGGGTGCTTTCAAGCGACCATGCATTATCTCCTAACGTCCGTGTCGTTATCCAGTATCGCGGAGTCAGCCGCCGGAAATTCGATATCGACAGGACATTGGGCTCGAATTTGCCTACTTTCACGTTAAACGCTGAGTATGGTCCTATAACATTGCTGAAGACGACAAACATTCGCTTAATTTCTATCTCATCTCCTCCTACTTCTAATTCCCCCATGAAACTGATATCTTCTCCCAATGTCCCGCCGGCCATAACTTCAATTTCGCCCTCCAAAGGGTCGAAGTTCCATCGCTGTTCGCCTTTGGGTTCGTACATAATTTCTCCTTCCAGCATGATCGCGATGGGGCTGCTACCGGGGATCGCATTCGGCCAAATGGCATCCGGCCAGACACGCTTGTAGCCTTCAGAACCGAGGCTGACCTCTTCCTCCTTAATGAACTGCGGATCGGTACCTTCTGGAAATTGATAGCCGTTTCTCCGTACCGATTCCCCGAATGCATTCAGTTTGGGAAACGAATAGTGACACGTTGCACAGCTGGTCATGTATTTTCGCGAGAAGGAAGGGATACCAGACGCCTGCTCGGCCGTAAACACAGATAGCAGGACGATGAGCGCGAAGGGGACTATGACTTTTTTCATAAATCCTCCTAATAAGAGGTTGATGATCATGATGATGCGTTACGATTTTCCGTTCATGCTTAGACATGCTCGTAGTGCCCGGCGCAGCTTCTCAAGATCCAAGGGCTTGAGAAAGAAATAGTCCGCGCCGTACATCTTGACTTCTTTTTCTGTGACGATGTCCGGGTAGCCCGTGATGACAATGATCGGCAGGCTGGGAAGACTTCCTCTGACCTTCAGAAGAAAGGTGACACCTGATTGGAGTTTTAATCTGACGTCCGTCACGAGCAAGTCCACGTGATGATCCTCCAATTTTTTCAAAGCTTCTTCGGCACTGGCGGCTGCCAGCATAAGGCAATGTTCTCTTCTGAGAAAATCCTCAAACGCGGCGAGAATATTGCTGTCGTCGTCAACAACCATCACTGTCGGTTGATGGGACATCCCTCACCTCATTGGTCGAAGCAGTTTTTCATCAAAGCTCGTACCAATGCAGTGCGCCCGATTGAGGTCGCCAGAACGGATAGAATCCGTCGATTCAAGAGAGGCCGGTCAGCAGAATGAGGCTAAGTGCAAAGAGATGCTTGGCGGTGTGGAAAGCGGGACTTGTCAGCGGGAGTTGCAAAAGGTGGGTTAACCTCTAAACGACTTTGCTTGAATATTATGCTTTGCCATCAGGCGTTGAAAATTCTGTCGAGTCATGTTCGAGGCCTTCGCTGCAGCAGTCACGTTGCCATGGTACTTTCTTAAGAGCTCTGAGACAAACTGCCGCTCAAACATGTTGAGAAGATCCGTTCGCGATTTACTGAAGTCTTGACTCGTGATGGGCAGCGAAGCAGCTCTGATCGGCGTTTGAAGAGCGGGTTCTTGAAGCGCATCGGGGAGAATGATGTCTCCTTTCGTGAACATGACGGCACGTTCGATGAGATTCTCGAGTTCTCGAACATTACCCGGATAATCATATGTTTGGAGAAGCGCCATCGCTTCATCGGAAAAACCGGTGATCGATTTTTTGATTTGGCTGTTGTATTTCAACAAGAAATAGTTGGCAAGATGTGGAATATCTTCCTTTCTCTCACGCAACGGCGGTAAGCTGACTGTCACAACCTTGAGCCGGAAAAAGAGATCCTCCCGGAAATTCCCGTTCTTCATCTCTAATTCGAGGTCCCGGTTGGTTGCGACGATGAATCGTGCCTCAACACGGATGGAATTGTTTCCGCCCAACCGCTCGAATTCTCGCTCCTGTAAAACCCTCAACAGTTTCTGCTGGAGATTAGGCAAAAGGTTCCCGATCTCGTCCAAAAAGATTGTTCCCTTCTGGGCAATCTCGAATTTTCCAAGTTTACGCTCTGTTGCACCCGTGAACGCCCCTTTTTCGTGCCCAAACAACTCCGATTCAAGCAGCGGCTCCGGAAGCGCGGTACAGTTGATGGGAACAAAGGGTTCTTGAGCATTCGGACCGGCGATGTGGATTGTCCTCGCGACAAGTTCCTTGCCGGTCCCACTCTCACCAAGAATCAGGACGGAGGTATGATTCGAGGTGGTCAAGATTGAGCCAATGAGTTTGTAGACCTCCTGCATCGGAGCGCTGTTGCCAATGAGCATATATCGATCTGTCATATCTGTCGATCGCAGTGGGGAGCGTTCCGTCACTTGCAGTGAATGCCGAGTGCTGGCAAGGGCCTTACGCGTGATGTCCCTGATCATGCCGACATCCAGCGGCTTTGTCAGATATTCAAAGGCGCCGAGCTGCATGGCCTTGATTGCCGTCTGCATTGTGCCATACCCCGTGATGATGACAACAGGCACGCGCAGGTTCTGCGTTTTCATCTGCTTCAGAACTTCAAGCCCGTCGAGTTTCGGCATGGTGATATCCATGAACACCATGCTTGGACGTTCCGAAGCGATCTTCTGCAGCGCATCCGCACCGTTTCTTGCCACGATGCTTTTGTATCCATTTTTCCGCAGAACTTCACGGAAAGCAAAGAGAATCTTCGGATCATCGTCCACGACCAGGACTGTTGGTTTGCTCATGCTGTTGCACCATTTGCCGTGGGAAGATAAATCGTGAAAGTTGCACCTTCGCCGGGCGCACTCTTGACGGTCACAATCCCTCCGTGTGCATTGATGGTCTGTTTCACCATCGGCAAACCGAGCCCCGTTCCGTTCACCTTTGTTGTGAAGAATGGATCAAAAATGCGATTGAGGAGAGGCTCTGGAATTCCCGGACCCGTATCACTCACCTCCACAAGCGCGCAGGCTGTTCCGTTCTGAAGGACAACCTCTGTGCCGTTTTGACCGCCGTCGGTTTGATTGTCGCCAAAGAGACGAGAGTATGCATAATCGTGGAGTGTTTCCTGAAGGATGATACTCCGTGTTGCGACCGTCACTATTTTGTTACGTGTCTGTGCCGGTTTACTTTCGATAGCTTGTGCTGCATTGAACAGAAGGTTCACCAGAGTCTCTTTTACGCGCTGCATATCCATCTGCACCGCAGGAAGAGTGGGGTCAAGAACATGCCGCAGGATGATTCGTTTTTTTTCGAAGTGCGGTTTCACAAAATCGAGACTTTCATGGATAACCTTGTTCAGATTGGCTTTCTGAAATTGAAGCGGTGAGGGTCGAGCAAAATTCAGGAGTTCAGCAACAATATGCTCCATGTGCGAGATCGAGTTGAGTGCGACACGGAACGATTTTTTGTCTGAACGGCTCAATTTCTTCGATTCACTCTGGAGCTGCACAATCATCTTGATCGATGTCAGAGAGTTCCGAAACTCATGTGCAATGAGAGCCGACAGCTCTCCCGTTGCCATGAGCCGCTCAGTCTGAAGGAGATGCTGTTCGAGACGTTTTCGCTCTGTAACATCGGTAATGATTTCGAGGATGGCATGTAGCGTTCCGCCTTCTTCCAGCGGAATCGCCGTGTGCTCGATATAGCGGTCATTTCCATCTTTTCTGTGATCAATGTGGCTCGCTATCCTTCCTGAGGTGACTGCTATTCTCGCAACGCATTGCTGACAGAATCCTTTGCTGCAGAATACTGATGCACAGTCCTCTCCCCGGACATCGTCGAGCTGCAGTCCTGTGACTTTCGTAAACGTTGCGCTGGCCGTCTGAATACGGTAGTCGTTATCGAGAAGCACGAAAGCACTGGGCACGTTGTTGAGGATCGCCTGCAGCTTGGCTTTTTCTTCTGTAAGCTCTCGTGTCCGTTCCTGTACCAATTCCTCAAGCCTCGTCCTGTGCTGCTGGATCTCCTGTTCGTGCCGTTCGAGAGAAGCGGCCATCGCGTTAAACTGTTCTCCGAGCCTCTCAATTTCATCGTGTGTCTCCACTCTCAACCGGTGCCGGTAGTTTCCTCCCGCAATGATCTCCGCCCCCTCCTGCAGGGCTGCAATGGGCTTTGTAAACTGTTGGGTAGCGAGCAAACCAAGTCCGACCGCAACGCCGAGAAAGAGGACGAGAAATCCCGCGAACATCCATGCGAATGAATACGCCGGACCAAGCACAACGTCTTTGGGAACACTCTTAAACACATAGAAGGGTACAAAAAAAGAGGTCAGAGATTGCCCAGCCGAGAGTGAAGATTGAGGAAAGAGGGGAGCATAAGCGATAATTTCATCAATTTCTTCAGAGATGATTCCGCCCTCTCCTGAAAGCAGAAGCTTCATGACTAAAGCCGGATAGTCGTGTTGAAGGTTCTCATCTTCTCGAGAGGCCAGAAGTTTATTCCACTCTTTCTTCTTTTCACTGTGGTATAAGTAATGGCCATCGCCGCTGACAAGAACTGTTTTCCCCTTAACACCGAAATGTCTCGGTGTTTCCATCACAAGGAACAAGTCCTTTGCGAAGACATTGGCGATAAGAAGACCTACCCGCGCGTCCCGACTATCAGTCTCCGACGTACGCATCGTCAACGGTGTTACGAAACTGACGATGGGGATGCGTTCGTTGTTCTGTCCGATCAGTTCTGCCGCAGTGAACGATATCTCGCTCGGCCTCAGGTTACCGGCAAGCAAGAAATAGAATGATTCCCGTCCGCTTCGAAGCTCTTGTGCTGGTACAATTCGGTACAGGAAATCAGAATTAGAAAAAGCCGTGCACTCAACTCGAGTCACCTCATCACCGAGTTCATCGATCACACGAATCTGGTAGTAGATTTTTTTCGTCTCCAACCAAACAAGTATTTCCTCGCTCAACTGCTTGGCGTCACGAAGATCGCCTCCCGCAGTGGGACGGTTCAGGGCGTGCAGATATCTTTGGAAAGGCGGAACATTCTTGAGCAGTCGCAGGTCACTCTCAACATAGGCGAGGAAGTTTGCCGTGTTCTCGCGGATGGTTCGGACGTCGTGCGTGAGGTTTTCGTAGGCGATCTCTTTCATCATCCTGACGTTCGAGAAGATTCCGTAGAGGCCGAGCAACGCAACGGGGATGTTGGAGAGACACGTAAACGCAATGATGAGCTTGCTTCGGATGGAAAGCCACGGCAGGATGTTATTGAGACTTACCATTGAACTTCGGAGGCAATGCCCGACAGTAGAGAAATACAGCAAAGGCTATGCCAATTTGACGAAGTTCCATCTACTCGAATGGCGCTAAGAATGGCTGGAGATTATCGATGTCTCATTTTCACGAACCACAATGGCTTCTCATTTTTGAGAATTTAATGCGTGCGCGCAGCAATAAAAAGGCTCAGCAGTATTTGCCGAGCCTCTTCCTATCGTCTTAAAGTTAGTTCTACCTGCAACAGCGAGGATACTCAGGACAGGCTGGTGTTCCTCTCAGGGGGCAGGCGTCATCGGTGGTCTGTGGATTCGAACCGGAGAACGCAAGCGCGCTCACACTCAGTCCGAGAACAGTCAGAATCAATGCAAGTCTTCGCTTCATCGTTTTCTCACCTCCTTCGGGATTGAGACGGCAGCGGGTTTCACAGCGTTAAGTGAATTACGTAGCCATGCAAGTTCATCGATGAGATCCTTCAAGTCGAGCCCGGCAAATTCGCTCTTAAGAAACTGGAGTCGTTCTGCGTCATCACAGTCGCCCGGACACAGAGCGAGGCGCTCGGCAAGAATCGCCGCAAAATGCTTTTTCAGTTGATCGTCCAATACTTCGTAGATTGCTTGATGGAGCGATTGTTCTGCCGCCTTCAGCTGAGCATAGATTTCTTTGACAGGTCTATCATCCTCAAGCATCTTTTCAATTCCGCTTAACTGTCCCCAGATATGGTGGAGACGTTTGACGACCTCCCGCTTCTCCTTTTGATGCATTCTAACCTGATCTTTGTTCACCATAGCTGGGTTCAATATAGATTCAGGCGGGGGTGTCTGTCAAGCGGTTTCTAGACTTTCAGCGTGGCAGAGCCTCTTTTCGTCTGACTGTAGTTGCACTTGCCCCGCGAAGTCCGGTCTGCTCGGGCAGACAGGCAGGTCCGCCTACACTTGAGAGGCAGATCAGGTGGACGGGCGGATGAAGCCCGCCAAAAAATGGCGGCCGCAAACAACATGGGGGGTAAACGCATTCAGGAAAGAGAGAGTCAACATGGGACTCCCTCGCCGATCACTGTTTCGAGCTTCTCAATGAGTTGGTTGTTTTGCTCAACTGCTCGTTGAGCGAGTTCGCGAACGATGCCGAGCTTACACGAGCGGAATAGATTCAGGTATTGGTCTCGCTCGGATTCGAGCGATTGGATGAGATACCGGATTTCGTCCGGCGTGAGTTCAACGGTAATCATTTGGCTTTCCTCCAGGCTGTGATGATTTGTTCTATGGTTCTTATACCAACCTTGGGAAGGTAGTAGACTTCAGTCCACGTTTTGTAAGGACGCTTGGTGATGATGATTTCTATGCGGGCGGAGGCGATACGTTCTCTGGAGAGTGCTTGCCACAGACGTGATTGAGAAGTTTCGTTGAGCCACTTGAGACAAGCACGGGCTTCTTGTTCACTGTAGAACGGGAGAAGCAATTCTTCATAACCAGTGCCTTTCTCCTGAACGTGAGCTGGATGTGGTGCTGTGGGTGTGTGCGGTGTATGATTTGGATTAACGATGTAGGCAATGACGCTGACAATGACAGCGAGAATTACCAGCGAGAATGTGAGCAAGTCGCCGACTTCGGGACGAAGTTGCCTGACTCGTTTCCTGAGACGTGGGCTGTATTCCATCCACGTGATTGATTCGTAAAACTCCTTCAACCCCGAACAAAAACATTTCGGGGTAAACTGTTTCGTCAGTGACTTGGCCCACCTTCGCTTGAGAAACAGCTTCGGTGGGCGGGGCTGCCACTGATATGCAAGCTGCCCAGCAAGCTGAACCTGCGACCACGAACCGCGACCGAGCCGGGGCAAACGGGCAGGAGAGAAACCGAGGTAATGACCCTTTAATCGTTGATAAATACTTTTTTGGTCATGAATTCTTTTAGCGACCATACATGGTCAGTGAGTTTAGCCGCAAGAGCGGGCGTTCTTCGTTGCCATTTCTGTAGGGTGTGGTTGCCGGCCGGGATTCGTCGTTTCAATCCGCGGTGTGGCCGGACAAAGTTATAATACCCTTGGTAAAGAAAAAGTTGATCCCCGAGACCTTCAACCTTTTTCGAAAAAGCAATGGTCTTTCGGGTCAACCGTCGATTCTCATGACGCAGAGTTAAGTTATGACGTTCGATATAGACCGTACTAATCTTATGCAAAGGAATATCCCCATCTCGGCATCGTTTGAAAACTCTAATGACCCGATGCCTTTCATCCCTTTCTTTCACCACCTGACCATACCGCAATTGGGGACACGCAACGAGTTTGTCTCGACGAGGTCGCCCTCTTTTGCCCGTGCGGGGATACATCTGAAGGATACAATGCCGCCCCTTGAGGGCCTCCCCATAAGCATTCATTCCATCGCTTACCCATACAGGCCAACTCCCTTTCCGAAGTCGTTTCTCCGTTCTGTCCACCAGAGGGGCTGCCAGAGAAGGCTCCAGGCCATCGATCATGAAGGAAAGCATCAGACGATATTCTTTGGCAAAGGCAACGCCGATCCAAACTTCGCCCTCCAAAGGATCGCTCTCTGGCGAAGCGATTTTTTTTTAACAAAGCTCCAAAGAGCATCTAATTCGACCCGGGAGACTTTCAATTCTTTCATCAGCAAGGCATCTACTTTTTCGCTCTGTTCAGCGGCAACTTTTAACCAGTGCCTGACCGTATCGAGCTTGACTTCTAAGACCTCTGCCACCCCCCGCAGGGGCATCCCTTTGACCAAAAGCTTGATGGCCATCAGGACTTTCTCCTCTGGAGATCGGAGATCATAGAACACGGTTCCCGCCCGACTGCAAAAAGGCTGGCCGCATTGTTTACAAAGGAATCGACGATCAGGGGTACCCTCCTTTGTCGGATATGTCCCATTGGAAACGATGTTACCCTTTCCGGTCTTGCCATAGAAGGGGCATTGTGGATTGGGACAGGCTTCATGTTTGAGTTTATATGTTCGTCGTCGTCCCCTTTTGGCCATCTTGTCTTCCTCCTTTTAGGGAAAGAAGAGAGCACAAAGGAAAATATTTGTCAACTATTAAAGGGTCACTACCGACAAACACCATCGGTTCAAAAAAGGGCACCGAATCATGGTGCAGATCCAGAGCACCTGGTTCCCGCTTGTCGATCGGAATCCCGGCAAGTTTGTGGACATCTATAACGCAAAGGAATCGGATTTCCAGAAGACAACACAGCGCGTCTATAGGTCAGGAGAGAACAGCACATTTCTGAAGCTGTTGCTGGTGGAATGAGCCGGGGCTTAGCGCTCATTACGAAACTGTAGGATTGTGCTTGATGTTGGCGCCAATTGCTTGTATCTTGCTCTTGTTCGCTGTTCAATACATACACGGAGGAAACAATGAAGTTCCCGATTCTTGTTGTATCGATCGTCTTACTGGTAGCCGGTGTGCTGCTTGCTCAAACACAGACGGTGAAGCAGGAAAAAGTCCAGCTTACCCTTTCTGGTTTGCATTGTAACAATTGCGCTACGAAGGTGGAAAAGGCGCTTCGTAGTGTTGAGGGGGTCAAGGATGTAACGGTGAGTCTTGAAGAAAGCTCTGCCGAGATTGTCCTTGCGTCTGCCGCTGTCAAGCCGGATTTGCTGGTGAGGGCCGTTGCCGATGCGGGTTATGAAGCGGAAGTCAAGAACAACACGAACGAAACGGCAGCGTCGAAAAAGCAATCGCTTTCTTGCTGTGCCAAAGAGAAAGCGAAGGAGGCAAAGGCAAAAACGGAAACTGAGGACTGCTGCGCTGTCAAGGCCAAGCCGAAGAAATCCTGCAGTCACTAAAGTCTTGGGCGAAAAAATAAGAAAGCCGTCACCGCAAGTGCGATGACGGCTTTTTCTTTTTTGATGTTCGCGCTACAGAAGACTTATGGAGTAAATTCTTTCCATCCCGTTGTCCCGTTTATGCGAGTGATCGAGACGCGGTACTGCACGCCGGTTGTTAGTGTTTTCTCCAGCGCGGCAGATTCCACAATAGTAAAGCCTGACGCTCCGGATCCGTGCGTCACAGGCGAGGCGATGTTGTTTTGCCCCGGCGACGCGAGGCCCCAAACGATCGTCGTCGGATTCGATGTCCGCACAACGCTGAGGCTGAAGACGTTTCCTCCGCTCCACGAGTATTGAGGGTTCCTCCCGCTGCCGGTCCGCTCGACGTTGATCTGCGGAGGAGGAACGCGTCCCTGCGCGACGGGAGGAACGATGGGAAGGAGTGAGCAGAGCACGACGATATGAGGGTACCCCCGCAGCACGGGGAACAAAATACGCGGGGATGAGAAGAGTTGCAATGCATGTTTCGCCTCACCGGTCTTCTTTGTATCTTGTCGCAGTTCGCCGGTTGTTCACCGTACCGTCTGAGAGACTATGGGACGCATATTTGAAAAACGGAAGTATAAGATGTTCGCCCGCTACGACCGGATGGCAAAAGCCTTTACGAAGGTCGGTCGGGAGATTGCCATTGCGGTGCGTGAGGGAGGACCTGACCCCAAATACAACCCGCGGCTTCGCATCGCCATCCAGAACGCCAAAGGCGTTAACATGCCCAAGGACCGGATCGAGGCGGCCATCAAGCGGGCGTCGTCGAAAGACGAAAAGGCGCTCCAGCAAGTGCTGTATGAAGGCTACGCTCCGCACGGCATCGCCGTGATGGTCGAATGCACGACGGATAATCCCAACCGTACGGTGGCCAACGTGCGCCACATGTTTACGAAGACGGGAGGCTCTCTCGGTGCAACAGGCTCGGTGGTGTTCCTTTTCGAGCGGAAAGGAGTATTCAAGATCCCATCCGATACGATTCAGAACCTGGAGGAGTTCGAATTAGAGCTGATCGACCATGGATTGGAGGATGTGCATGAGGATGAGGGGGTTGTGGTCCTCTACACGTCGTTCAATGACTTCGGCAGATTGCAGAAAGCGCTGGAAGAAAAAGGGGTTGAGGCGATGAGCTCCGAGCTGCATTATCTTCCGACAGCACGCAAAGAATTACCGGAAGATCAAGCGAAACAAGTGCTAGAGTTTGTTGAGGAGTTAGAAGCGGACGACGACGTGCAGGCAGTGCACCATAATCTCGCGTAGGATTGACCACATCGATTCCCTACGGTGCCACCAAATACTCCGCCATCAACTCCGCCTGCTTCAGCACTGTCTCAATCGCTTTCTTTTGCTTGTCTGGTGGATAGCCGTACTTGTTGAGAGTTCTTCGGACAACAACCATTAACTTCGCCCGCGCGCTTTCGCGGATTGTCCAGTCGATTGTTGCATTTGCTTTTACTTTGTCTGAGATCTCGCGCGCTATGTCTCTGAGTGTATCGTTGCCAAGTACTTTTACTGCACTATCGTTGACCCCCAAAGCATCATAGAATGCCAGATCTTCTTTCGTAAGGTTCAACTGCTCTCCTCGCTGATCTGCTCGCTTTATTTCCCTTGCAATTTCTATTAACTCCTGAATGATCTCGGCAGTTGTTAACAGATTGTTCTGGTACTTCTTGATTGCGTTCTTGAGCATTTCGAGAAGTGCTTTGCTCTTGACCAAACTGTATTTCGAACGAATTTTGATCTCGTCGTTGAGTATTTTTCTGAGCAGCTCGATGGCGAGATTCTTATGCTTCATCCCCTGCACTTCTTCGAGAAATTCATCAGAGAGAATGGAAATATCGGGTTTCTTGATGCCGACTGCATCGAAAATGTCTATGACTTTGTCAGAGGTTAAAGCCTGATCAATGATTTGCTTAATGGCAGTTTCAATTTCGGTGTCGCTCCTTCCACCGTTTCCACCGCCTTCAAACTTCACTAAACGTGCCCGAACTGCCTGGAAGAAGGCGACCTCCTCTTTGATTTCCATGGCTTTCGGGTGGGGGATGGAAAGCGCGAATGCCTGACTCAACAGAGTTACTTCGCGGATAAACCTCGCCTTTCCATCTTCCAAGCCAAGAATATGCTCTTCTGCTTGCAAAATGATGGAGAGTTTATCCTGCGGCGAGGCAGTAAAGAATCTTCTGTAATTGAATTTCGGCTCGTGCCCATAGTAGGCTTCGGGCTCTGCAACGGCAATTGCCTTCTGGGACGCGCTCTTTTCAGAGAACATCTGCCTAACGACTTCTAACTTTTCGATCATCGCTGCAACAGCTTGTTCCTGTGTTTCCGCAGGTTCGCCTTTTCCGCCGGCGTTTGCGTAGAAGGACAATGCCTTCTTGAGATCGGTCGCGATTCCGAGATAGTCAACCACGAGACCGCCCGGCTTATCTTTGAAGACCCGGTTCACTCTCGCAATTGCCTGCATCAGCGTATGTCCACGCATCGGCTTGTCAACGTACATCGTGTGAAGCGACGGCACATCGAATCCAGTGAGCCACATATCCCTCACTATTACAAGCTTCAGCGGATCGTCTGGATCTTTGAATCTGTCAGCCAATATCTCCCTGTCTGTCTTCGTTGTGTGATGTTTTTGCATAGCTGGACCATCAGAGCTCAAAGCCGTCATGACCACTTTGATAACGCCTTTGTTCAAATCATTGCTATGCCAGTCCGGCCAAAGGGCGATAATTTCGTTATACAGATCGACCGCTATCCGGCGACTCATTGCAACGATCATACCCTTGCCGTCATTGACCGATAGGCGTTGTTCAAAGTGGGTTATCACATCTTTTGCGAGATTCTTGAGTCGCTTTTCATTGCCGACAATTGCTTCCAATCGAGCCCACTTAGCTTTCATCAATTGCTTGTCGGTGATTTGTTCGTCCTCTTCCAACTCCTTGTCGAGCTCCGCGATGAGTCTCCGGCCTTCCTCGTCCAAGCTGACCTTCGCCAGGCGACTTTCGTAGAATATCTTCACCGTTGCACCATCCTCGACAGCTTGTGCGATATCGTATACATCCACGTAATTGCCAAACACGGCAGGCGTGTTCCGGTCCTCTTTCTCAATCGGTGTACCGGTGAAGCCGATGTAAGTAGCATTTGGGAGGGCGTCACGGAGATATTTTGCAAATCCGTAAGCGATGCGCTTACCCACAACCTCTTTGGTCTCTTCGTCCTTATGTTCCTTTAATTTGGCAGCAAAACCGTATTGTGTTCGGTGGGCTTCGTCAGCTATGACAACGATGTTCCTCCGTTCGGAGAGCAGCTCGTATGTCGGGCTACCGTCTTCAGGGATAAACTTTTGGATCGTTGTGAAGACTATGCCGCCTGATGCGACTTTGAGAAGCTCTTTCAAGTGATCACGATTTTCTGCCTGAACAGGTTCCTGTCGTAACAGTTGCTTCGATGCAGCAAATGTGTCAAACAGCTGATCGTCCAAGTCATTGCGGTCGGTGATGACAACAATGGTTGGATTATCCATCTCAGCCACAATCTTTCCGGAGTAGAAAACCATCGAGAGTGACTTGCCGCTTCCCTGCGTGTGCCAGATGACACCGCCTTTTTGTGTTCCAGTCTCTGCTGCAGCTTTCTTCGTGCTTTCAACAGCTTTATTGACGGCAAAGTATTGATGATATGCAGCTAACTTCTTCACAGTCTCTACTTGCATCAGTCCCGTGTTTTTGTCCAGCTTCTTTGCTTTTTCGAAAACGATAAAGTTTCGCACCAGATCCAAAAGGGTGTTGCGATTCAGCATTCCTTTGATGAGCGTTTCCAGCTGAGGGATGAAACGGGACGCTTCCTTCGACCCGTCTACGCTCTTCCACGCCATGAAGCGACCGAAGTCGGATGAGATTGTTCCCGCGCGGGCTTCGTGTCCGTCCGAGATAACACAGAAGGCATTGTAGGTGAAGAGACTCGGGATGGTAGCTTTGTAGGTTTGGATTTGCTCGTATGCCCGACGGATGGTCGCTTGCTCGTCTGCGGGATTCTTGAACTCCATGACAACGAGCGGGATGCCGTTGACGAAGAGGACGATATCTGGGCGTTTGTTCTGATTCTTTTCGACCACGGTGTATTGATTGACCACAAGGAACTCGTTGTTTTCAGGATTCGTGAAGTCGATGAGCCAAACGGAGTCGCCTCGTTCGCGGTTTCCGACTTGCCCCGCCGTAGGCGGGGTTCGATACTGAACCGGCACACCGTCTGTGAGATATTTGTGGAATTGCTCGTTGTTGGAGGTGAGTTGGGGAGAAGTGATGCGCTGGACTGTCCTGAGCGCTTGCTCTTGCGCTTCTTGGGGAATGTTTGGATTCAACCGGGCAATAGCACGACGAAGCCTTGCGAGAAGAAGGACTTGCTCGAAGCTCTCTCGCTCGGATTTCTCTGCTTCCGGGGCGATGGCGAGGCCGTGGAGGTAGTTCCACCCAAGGGCTTGTAATACTTCAATGGAAAAAACTTCTATTTGGTTTTCGGTTATCTCAAACACTTATGTATGTTATCCTATTCTAACTCCTAAAGCCCGTAACATATCAAATGTGTTCACAAATGGAACACCGAACTGTTGACAAATATTGGGAATCATAACTCTGTTTTTCGCTTCAGGACGTACAACCTCGTGAGTGACAACGATGTAATTTTTGGCTTTTGCATATGCAACAAGCCAACCGTCGGGATCGTTAGCAAATCTGGCTCTAGCGGCGTTGGTAAATTGAGTGTTGTTTTGAACCCACGTTATGATTTCCCGGTATGCAGCTATAACATCGTCCTGTTCTGTTGAAGCAAATGCATGCACCATATTGCCATCTTTTACCCATTGCGCAAGAGCATCGTTTCCATCTTCGATCTGCTTCTTGATACGATCGATGCTGGCAATCTTGCCTTCCGCTGCAAGTCGGACCAGATGGTTCCAAAAAGAGGGAGCGAGGTCGAATGCGTAGTAACGGCGCGCAGCTTCGATGAAGGTATTCGCATCCAGCAGGTAGACTGGCATTACCCCGTGAACTCCCCAAGAACCTTTGCTGCAAACTGATCAAATGTCTTTCCCCGCAAACCGGTTAACTTAAAGGCCTCATTGTATAAGAGTTTCCCTTCTCTTGTAGCACGGACGACCGCCGCCGCAAATCTGCGTCCTATTCGCCTTGTCTGTGTTGCGTAGAAATCTCCTCCTTCTTCCGCCTCTTCTCTTCTTCTCCGTTCGTCATTTATGTATGCGTCATAAAATTGGAAGAAATCATGTCTCGTTATAAGATCAAGGTCCTTTGCGCGGCGGGCAGCAACAAGCACGCTGACTTTGAAGTGTCGCGCGATAGATTGAAACGGTTCCGGGGTTCCGCGAACGCGAGGCCATAACGCTTGCAGTTCCTCCTCTGGGACAAGAAGCTCTGCTGCAACCCTATTGCAAGCTTGTTCAATCTGGTTTTCCGCTGGTTCAAGCCTTCGGAGATCGAATGCCGCGCTGTGACCAAACCAAACATGAGCCACTTCGTGGGCAAGTGTAAACATCTGAGCCGCTTTGCCGTCTTTCGCATTGATAAAGACGAGAGGTGCAAAGTTATCAACAAGAGCGAACCCACGAAACTCCTCAACCTTGAGTGGACGGTGGTTATTATTTCCAACAACACCATTTGCCATCACGAGAATGCCCACTTGTTCTACAGCATTCTCCAGTCCTCGCAGAGCCTCTTGCCACGTTGCTTTTGTTGCCGCCCACTCTCTGCTCAGACCAAGAGTTTCCCGAATATCCTGTGCAACCAATTTCGGATCGCGATTAAGATTTGCAGAACCCACATATGGGAGAGGTTCGTTGCCTTCCTCCTGGAGAAACTCCCGCATGTATTCCTGACGAACCTGCATCGTTTGAACGGTGTCAAGCAATTCAGGACTCGGTTTTCGTGGAGTCTGTTCTGCTACAGTGCGGTAGTGCGGGATCGGTAAACGCTCCTCAGGCGGAGCCGGAAGGAAGAAATATCCGAACGGGGCATGGGTCGCTCGAGCAAACGTCTCAAGTTGCTTCAGAGTCGGTTGAACGGCACCTTCAAGCCATTGAGCGAACTTCGGGAATCGGGCTTCAATCGTCTCTTCGCTTATCTCAGACCGCTCAATCGCCCACAGGAGAATATCTCTATTTACATTAACCCGTGCCATATTGTCTGAATTTGGGAGCTACAATTTACCAAACTGTGCTGGTACTACAACCCTCCTTTCACTCATACCCTCACCTATCCGCCGCAAGGACTCATGAGGTTCGACATAGCGGTACTTGCTCAAAACTCTAGCGCTCAGATTTGTCAGCTTCCAAGGCGATGGCGAGACCGTGGTGATAGTGTCATACTTGGACCAGCAAAAATCTGGTGCCCAGTTGCTCAACGTCGTTTTCGACAAGATTCATCAATCTGCGGGAAAGGCTTTGGGGAAGAGATTACACTTCTCATTCTTCGGCAATCTCTTTGTTGATTTTGTTGCTCGACTTCACGTCAAGCCACCCAAGGATGGCAAGATTCCGGATTGTTGCAGCCACCTCAGATCGATCATAGGGAGGCCGGTGTTTCTTCTTCCACTCCATCACTTCGTTCAGCAGTTGTTCTTCTGTCGGCTTGGCTCCATTGCGTGGCTTCATCGTTTGGCGGGCAAAATGTACAGTTGCCGCAAGCTCTGCCTGCTTAGTATCTATTCGGGAGAAGAGATCTGTGAGACGCTCAATGATCCGTTCGTCCTTCAAATAGTCCTTCTCGTACAGTCTTAAAGCGTCGATGTATGTTTTGCCTGGCTTGACAACAAACATACTGCCTCGCCGCTCTTCTTCAATAAGTCCGTTGTTTACTAATCGTGTAAGCTTTGCCTTCAAATCTTCTGCAAATGGACCAAAGCTGGCTCTCCGGTACTTCAAACCTGTTTCTAATCCCAGCCAGGTTCCAAAATAGGTAATCTTCTGAAGCATGGTTCTTCCGATGGGCCAGTGATACGGTGTGTTTTCAATCCGATAGACGACTTCTACAATCGAAATGAATCCCGGTTCAATTCGAGTTGTGGCGTTCTGTGATTCCGCAGCCTGTGCAGGGCTGATCTCTCCGAGGAACTCAGGTGTAAGCTGCATGTGCGGAGTATTCCAGGGAGCATACAACTCCACTGGTATTTCCAGTTCCTTGAGATGTTTGTACAGTGTGGGACCGACGATGTTCCACTCTAGCTCACCAAGGCCACACCCCAGAGGCGGAACTGCAATTGAAGTGATTCCCCATTTCTTGTAGTTGGCCTTAAGATGAAACAAGCCTTTCTCGATTGCAGGCAAGCTAGACACCGAGCGCCAATGCTCCTTCGTAGGAAACAAGAGAATCCATGGCGGAATCAGCCGGTTGAAGAGATATGGCTTCCCAAGTTTAACTTCCTTTCGTTTGCAGCGGTCCTCATAGTCGGCATACATATCCGGGAACCGCTTCTTGAATTCGAGAGCAATACCTTTGCCCATCACCCCCACGCAATTGACTGTATTGGTCAGCGTTTGCATCTTTGATTTGAAGATGTCACCCACAAGGATTCTTACCATTTCAAGTCCTCCTGGGATTGAAAGAAAAGATAAGGCCTGACGGCAACTTTTGTGCTGAGTGGATGGTCATTCAGGAGTTTCTGTATTGATTGATAGGCGGCATCGCAAGATACATAAATCCCCCGAATAAATCTTGGCTCGATTGCATTTGGTACGAGTACCTCCGCACAGATCGCGCCTGAACGCCTGTACTTTTCAATCGGGTCATCGTGATTCCAGTATCTCGCATAGATCAGGTCTTCGTCAAGCTCCGACAGACCATAAGGCATCGGCAAAAACTTGGCAAATTCCCTCGACGCATTCGTATCCGTGATGATAATCTCAGGCTGATCAAGGATCTCAGGGGCAATGCGCAGAATACAAAGGGACGCATGCTCTTCCTTCCTCTTGAACATCATTGGGTTCCTTGCGTTGAAATATAGATTCACAAAGTTATGGAGTTTCTTGTTTACACCGGGGACTATGACTTTTTCTCTTCGTTCTTGAACGCCCTTCTCTGCTATTGATTTTGGTTTAAGTTTCTTTGCTTTGTCATGGCAAAGTATCCCTTCCGTGCAAATTGAACCTAGGTTTGCAAGATGGGTGATGAAATGAAGTTCTTTGACATCCGAACGCTTCACCGAGCGTTCCCCCTATGCATTTCCAAATCCCTCACCCGCACTTTCCCGCTCATCAGCTTCGGCAGGAGCGTATCACGCAGCTGCGTCAGCGTGCTAATTGACGTGTGTTTCATTTTACCCTTTCATGAATGTCATGCATCGCTGCTTTTAATACCTGCCAACTGATTCTTGCAGTATACTTATCTGGTCCAAAGCCAGAACTCAATTGCTCGTAAGGATGGATATAGTTTCTAAAATCTCGCAGTGAATGACTATATTTTTTCACATCCAAACCAAGAAATCCAAGTTCATAGCCTACTTCTATGAATTCACTCAATTTCCATTCGTGAAATTGCTTCGGCTTACCGGTGTCCTTGTTTTTTGGACAACTGGTCGCCTGATTGAATTCCTTTGGATGTTGCGTCGCAATACCAAGTAGCAGACCCTCCAGAATGCTACCACACAGAAAAATTACTGAAAGAGAGGCTCCGGCGGTCAAACATTGTTTAACCTCTACTATTCTTTGCTGCAAGACGAATGTCACTGCTCCGTCGATTCTGAGTGTGTCTATTGACACCTCGTCAAGTTCCTTCTTCAAGAAATCTTCTGCAGTGCTTGCTCCCTCTTGCCTGTCAACTTTTCTCCCTTGAAGCCTATGCGCTACGCTTACGCATTCCTCGTACAGCTTTTTGTCGAACGAACTGGACCCACGCTGTTGAACCTCACAGTATCCTAGCATTTCTTCAGTTAACCTACCTACAAGTTTATCGGATTCTAAATCCCACAATGCCCTCAAGCGATTTGCCTTAGACGTTCCATACATCTCGTATTTTCCATTGTAGATGTCAACTTTAATGCAGTTGTAAATAAATCTTTGAAATGAAGTGTTAGAGAAGTCGAGCACATACCCACCTGACATGAGAAAGAGAGTTTCTAATTTCTTCTTTTCAACCTCTGAAAGAGAAGCCATATGTTACTCGTTCACCCTCACTTCCCCGCTCATCAACTTCGGCAGCAGCGTGTCACGCATCTGCGTCAGCGTGCGGATGTTCGTCTGGTTCTGGTGAACTTTCAGAAATAAAGGTTCACACGATGAATTGAACTGTTCCATTTTTTCCTTGCTACACCTAACTTCATATTTTTTCAACATAAGTGTTTGAACACGCTGGCGGCCTGACGTACCAGTCATTGATTGAATTGCGATGTTTCGGAAGTCGGGGCTTCTAGCTAAACAGTACACATAATATGGGCTGATCCCGAGCTTCGGCCTCAGCACAATGAATTCGGTTGATCCCCTAGCTACTTCATTAGGCTCAAGATCCATGACAAAACCTGTCTTACCGTTCTCCAAGCAGGGAGTTATTTTTGCAAGCAATGTATCTCCATTTCGAAAAGAAGAACCGGAACTTAGGGCCCGTTTGATTCCGTCTGCCATCATCATTGAATTTTCACTCAGACACTTCATGTCGAAGTATCTATACTCCTGCGTTCGATCGATCCTTTCAATCGGATCAAATTCAACCAACTCTTCAAGTTTCATGATTCTCAGGTTTTCCGCCTCCTCTCCGCCTTCACTATCGTTTCGGCGGACAGGCACAAACCACTGCCTAAACAGCGTCTCCGCCAATGCTTCAAGCGTTTTGTTTTGCCGGTGGAGCAGGTCTATCTTGTCGTCTAAACTGCTCAGCACGCCGGCAATAGCGCGCTGCTCGGGGAGTGGGGGAAGAGAGATGTCCAAATCTGCGATGACATCTGGAGTGAGCGATGGATATGCAGATGTTGAACCTTCCGCAATGCTGTCGAGGTAGTTGATAATCTCATCTTGAGTTAAATAGAAATAGAGGAAGTACGGATCGATCATTTCTCGCGAAGTCAGCACTGCAAATCCAGTTGAAACAACAGTCTGCGGTGAAGGATTCTTGAGTATCGCAAAGTGTCTTTGAATGGGTCTCACAGTTGAGTAGATGACATCGTTTGCTTGTACAGTCCTTTTGGCTCGGTTTGGTGCATCAATTACTTTAAAGATTTGATAGCCAGAGATCTTACCTTCTGTGACAGATCCCGTGTCAAGATATTCAACTTCTTCAAAGGCGAAATCCTTCCCAAGGCTATGTTTGTTAATATCTACTAAGTCACCAAGCTTATATTCTTTCCACTCACTCATATCAGGTTTTCTTTTTTCAGGTGTTCGAGCATCTTCAGTGTCCCGAGTAAAGGTCACAATCTGTGACCTTAAAGAATCCGATTCTTAGGTCGCAGACTGCGACCTCAAATGCTCACTTCAGCGCATACCGAATCACTGTATGGTTTGGCGTCTTGCAGAGCAACACGCCGATCGTCGGCTTGTCGTCCTTTCCTTTGATCTGTTCGTCAATGGTGTTCACGTGATGATACCAGCTTATTTGTGCAAGGGGCGTTTGCGCAAATTGATGCGGTAATTTTGCAAGTGGTGCTTGCAGAATTGGGCGTCTCTCAGATTTTGCAACGACCGGTTGCAACATTGCTCGTTTCAGAAACTCTCATCAGGCCGCTTTCAACAGACGAATGTTCTCAGGTTTGTTTCGTTCACTCCATAAGATGTGTTTGGCCCCTTTGCTCTGGATTGCCTCGAGAAACTCATCTTTCACCTCTCGCTCCTGATCATTAATGAATGCCAACCCGAAAACTTTCTTTGCCGTCTGCTTTTCCCTCACCTGCCGCACATCGTCCCATGTGAACAAAAAATGCGGAAGGTTGAGCTTGTTGACAGTGTTAAAGGCTTTGATGAGAAGTTCAGCATGCCTGTAAGCAAACTGGAAATCAAAAGTGAATTCCAAACCGGTGCTTCCTTTCGAAATAAAATACGGTGTGTACACCAGTTCCTGTTCGTCAAAGAAGCGCTGGACGTCTTCACGGAATACACTCGCCACCACATGTCTAGCAAGAACGTACAGATCATTGGTCTCGGCAATTGCCGAAATAAGATTCAACTTCCGCTGGGGAAACGTGGCTTCCGTTGCCTCTGTGATGAGTTCTTTCCCTTCCAATCGGACGCCGTATGTCAACAAAATTCTCTCCACCATGGCTCTACGCTGCTGCGACCGAGAAATTTCTATACCGCTCAGTTCCAGGTTCTTCAACGTTTTGCCATCATCGGAAAGGACTATTCTGCCGTTTGCCTTCTTAGCGTAGATGTCTATTGTGTCGTTGAAGACATCGGTAAATGGAGTGCTGATCTCGACCCATCCGCTTGCGGGGAGTTCCTGAATGAGCGTCTTCTGCTTCAGAAACTTGAAGTATTCATCAATAGCTATGTCAATCCATGTCATAGCAGCACCGTTTGAATTGTAACTGTCAGTCCTGTTTTCAGGTTGATCTTTTTCCCCAACTCATTTAGAACTTCACCTATCGCACTTACATCATCAAACGTTTTGATTGCAAACGTCTCGTCTGCCGTAAGGGGCAAAGCCCAAGCAAGTGGCTTGTATCCCTCTACAAAGTAATGAATATGACTCTCTTCAATCCACTGTCCAGCATAAGGCTTGAATTTGTCAGGAACCTTATCCGTAACGGTTTCTGGATTGTGATGTCTTCCGTTGAAGTCAACTCTTAACAAACCGATACTTGCTTCATCTTCTTGAAAATGAAGCGTCAACTTCAGCAATTTCTTGGAACTTTGAAAAATGTCAAGGAAAAACAGGATATCCTCTTCTTCTCTCGAGGCGAGATACCATCTGTCATCAATTGGCGGCTTTGGTGAATATGCGAATCTCTCCAAGTAAGCTTCGTCTTGAACAAGGTATTTGGGGAGACTAACAAGATACTCGGCTTGTTCCTGAGTGATCATCGTGTCTTTTGAACCTCTATACGTGAAAGATTCTGAACTATTCTTTTATTCAACTCCGCTTCTTCAGCCATCTGCTTCTCAAGCTCTGCCTTCAGTTGCGTAAATCGCTCTTCAAAGTTGAAGTTGTCCTCATTATCCGCCAAGCCAATGTAGCGTCCGGGAGTGAGCACGTAGTTGAGTTTGCGAACTTCATCCAGCGTTGTGCTTTTGCAGAAACCGGGGATGTCCTTGTACGTTTCTTTTTCTGTCATTCCCGCATGTTGTAAGCGGGAATCCGGTGATTGGCTCTTATCTGGACTCCCGATTGAAGCATTCGGGAGTGACAGTTGAGAGGTGGACGTCCGCCAGTTGTGATACGTGCTCGTAATCTTCACAATGTCGTCGTCGGAAAGCTCACGGTTTCTTCGGTTGACGAGAAATCCCATATTGCGCGCATCAATGAAAAGAATCTCTCCCTTACGCTTCTTGCTACGAGTGATGAACCAGAGACATGCCGGAATCTGTGTATTCAGAAACAGTTTCGTCGGCAAATTGACAATACACTCGATGACATCATGCTCAATGAGCGCCTTGCGTATCTCTCCCTCGTTGTTCGTCTTGCTGGTGAGTGAACCTTTTGCGAGGACAAATCCTGCTCTGCCGTTTGGAGCAAGATGATAGAGGAAGTGAAGAATCCAGGCATAGTTTGCGTTGTTCACCGGCGGCGCGAGAGATTCGCCCCAAGGCTTCCAGCGTCCATCGTCGCGCAGCAACTCGCCGCTCCAGTCACTATCGTTGAACGGCGGGTTTGCGAGAATGTAATCAGCCTTCAAATCCTTATGGGCATCATTGAGGAACGAGCCTTCATTGTTCCATTTCACGTTTGTGCTGTCAATGTGCCGGATGGCAAGATTCATCTTGCACAGTTTCCAGGTTGTCTGGTTACTCTCCTGTCCATAAATGGAAATGCGATCCTCGGGTTTCAGCGATAAGCCGTTCTTCTTTCTCTTGTAGTAGTCCTGATGTGCCTTCACAAACTTCTCACTCTGCACAAACATGCCGCCAGAGCCGCAGCATGGATCAAAGACACGGCCTTCATATGGTTCTAGCATCTCGACAAGAAGTCGGACAACGTGAGTCGGCGTATAGAATTGTCCACCCTTCTTTCCTTCAGCGAGAGCGAACTGGCCGAGGAAGTACTCGTACACCTTTCCGAGCACATCTCTACTTTGGGCTTCCTTCGTCCCAATGGTCGCAGTAGAGAACAGGTCAATCAATCCACCAAGCGACTGTTTATCCAGTTTCTCCTGGGCGTAAACAATCGGCAGCACTCCCCGCAACGAAGGATTGTCTTTCTCAATGGCGAGCATTGCGTCGTCAACGTCCTTGCCGATGGTCGGGAGTTTCGCTTGCCCTTGCAGCCATTTCCAACGAGCAGAGGGTGGGACGTAGAACACCTTTTCCGCAGTGTATTCGTTCTTGTCCTCAGGATCGGCACCTGCGTATTCACCCTTACCATCGAGAAGTTTCTGGTGGAGTTCTTCGAAGGCATCGGAGATGTACTTCAGGAAGATCAGTCCGAGGACAACATGCTTGTACTCCGCCGCGTCCATGTTCTTGTGGAGCTTATCCGCGGCGGCCCAGAGTTTCCGCTCAAGAGGTTCTTCCAGTGAGGTTTTCTTCGGTTTCGGCATACCCTTATCGTTTCATGTATGAATACTTCGTGTCTTGTCTGGCGAACATTATAGCACCAACCACGAACAGAATCAATGCCTCGGTAGTGGAAGGTGCGCAAATGGTACGGCATTTCGCCTGCAGACGCAAGCGTTGCTTGTGCGGCGCTCTTTGCGTACCTTTGTGCCGTTCCCTTCCTGCAAGAAGCGCAAAACTTCCCGCGGGAGGGGTGAGGTGTTTTTTGTTGGACCAAACGCACATGATTCAGCAACTCAAACATCGCATCCTTGCATCGGAAGCCGTTCACCGGATTCTCGAAGCAGCCGTTCGTGAACATGCAATCGTTCACACAACTGGCATTCCGGCATCGCTTCTGGCCTTTGTGAGTACAGGTGTATTTGAACTACGGCACTCAACGCTGGTCGTTGTTGCACCGGACAAAGAACGCGCTCAGCAACTCCGGGACGACTGCGCGCTCTTGCTCGGAGCGGCACACGTGCATCTCTACGCCCACGCAACGCATCACGACACAATGCTACTGGATATGAGCTTCCCCGTTGCGCAGCTTGAGACACTGCGTGCGCTGAATCGGGGTGAACCGATTCTCATTGCAGCCTCAGCCGAAGGGCTTATACAGGCGGTGCCTGCGCCGGAGGATTTCCGGCAACAGAGCTTTGAGCTTGAGGCAGGAAAGCAGTATCCGTTCGAGAACCTGGTCAAGCGCCTCGATGCGCTCGGCTTTGAACGAACCGATTTCGTCTCAACGTACGGCGAGTTCGCGGTTCGGGGTGGAATCGTGGATGTGTATCCGTTCGTTGGCGAGAACCCCATCCGGCTTGAGTTCTGGGGGGATACGGTGGAGTCGATCCGCGAATTCGACCCGCAGTCCCAGCGTTCCATCCAAACGTTACAGGCGGCAACGATTGTGGCGAATCGTTCTTCCCACAGCGATCAACCACAGTCTTCGTCCACCCTTCTTTCCTACCTGCCCGCGGATGCATTGCTCGTGCTGGACGAACCCGCATTGATGGAACGCGAGATCACATCGTTAGTAGACGATGGCCTCGTTCAAGCGGACGTGTGGAAATCGGCTCGCGCGAAGATTGATTCCTTCGCGCACATCATCCACTCATCCTTCCACGATACCGGTGCACAGGCACTCATCGATGTCGGGGCGATTCCGCAGCCGTCATTCAACGGCACCGTCAAACTGCTTGTGCAGGAGATCCGTTCTCTTCGTACGCGGGGAATCGAAGCGTATCTCCTCAGCGATACGCGCGAGGAAACCGGGCGGCTGCGTGAATTGATTGAAGAAGAAATCGCAAGCGGCGACGGCTCTACGGATGTAACGCTCACCGCAGTGTCGGAAGGCGACGCCGACGCGCACTATGTCAGCGAAACGATTCATGGCGGGTTCATCCTATCCGATGCCGGCCTCGCGCTGCTGACGGAACATCAGGTCTTCGGGCGCATCAAGCGGCAGGGATTACGCAAGCGTCCGCGCGGCAGAGGGTTCACGCAGAACGAGCTTGCGCGGCTCAAGCGCGGCGATTTTGTCGTTCATACGGACTACGGCATCGGGCGGTTTGCGGGGTTGGAGCGGATTCGCGTGCACGGCGTTGAGCACGAGGTCATGAAAATCGCTTACGCCGACGGCGACACGCTCTACGTGAACCTGAATACCATCAGTCGCGTGCAGAAATACGCGTCGAAAGAGGGAAATGTTCCAGCGCTCACCAAGCTCGGCACGCCGCAATGGGACCGCATCAAGGCGAAGGCGAAAGAACGCGTGAAGGACATCGCGCGCAACCTCATCCAGCTCTACGCGCGGCGCAGGGGCGAGCAGGGGTTTGCGTTTCCGCCGGACACGCACTGGCAGAAAGAGTTAGAGGCGTCGTTTATGTACGAGGATACGCCCGACCAGGAGCGCGCAACAGTCGATGTGAAGACCGACATGGAGCAGTCCGCGCCGATGGACCGGCTCATTTGCGGCGACGTCGGGTTCGGGAAAACCGAAGTTGCCGTGCGAGCTGCATTTAAGGCCGTGATGGGCGGAAAACAGGTCGCTGTGCTTGTGCCGACAACCATCCTCGCACAGCAGCATTACCATACGTTTCTCGACCGGCTTGGGAAGTATGCCCTCCGTGTTGAGACGCTCACGCGGTTCCGTTCCCGGCGTGAACAAGCTGCCACGCTGACTGCACTGTCGGAGGGAAAAGTCGATATCCTGATCGGAACGCACCGCCTTCTTTCGAAGGATGTTGCATTCAAAGACCTTGGGCTATTGGTCATTGATGAAGAACATCATTTTGGCGTCGCCGCAAAAGAACGGTTGCGAGAGCTTCGCACCAGTGTCGATACGCTGGCTCTCACCGCAACGCCTATCCCCCGGACGCTGCAGTTTTCGCTCATGGGGGCGCGAGACCTTTCGCTCATCACAACGCCGCCGCAGAATCGCCGTCCCATCGAAACCGAGCTTGCTCCGTTTGACCTTCGCTTGATTCGTGAGGCAATCCTGCGTGAGATTCGACGCGGCGGACAGGTGTATTTCATCCATGATCGTGTGCGGACGATTGAACAGATCCAGCAACTGCTCGAAGAGCACATCCCCGAAGCGCGCTTCCACGTGGCGCACGGCCAGATGAAGGGGCACGAGTTGGAGAAAACCATGCTCGACTTTCTTGAGCGGAAATACGACGTCCTCATTTGCACGAAGATCATCGAGAGCGGTATCGACATTCCCAGTGTGAACACGATGATTATCAACCGCGCAGACCGGTTCGGGTTAGCAGAACTGTATCAGTTGCGGGGCCGGGTGGGACGGTCGAACGAACAGGCCTATGCCTACTTGCTCACACCGCCGCTATCGGTGTTGCCGCGGGAAACGTTGCGGCGGTTACAGGCGATTCAAGAGTTCACCGAGCTTGGGTCGGGGTTCAACCTTGCGATGCGCGACCTCGAGATTCGCGGTGCAGGCAATCTCCTTGGCGCTGAGCAATCGGGCTTTATCATGGAAATGGGAATCGAGATGTATCAGAACATTGTTGAAGAGGCCGTGGCAGAGCTGAGAGAGGGGGAGTTCAAATCAGCGCTCGCAACACCGATTGAAGAAAGCATGACGAGTCGTGGCCGCGCGGAAACTGTTGTCGAGACAGACGTTGAGGCATTGATTCCGGAGTTCTACGTTGAATCGGATGCGGAGCGGTTCGACATCTATCGGAGATTGTACGCGACGTCCGGTGCACAGGCGATTGCACACCTTCGGGATGAGCTGCGCGACAGGTTTGGCGAGTATCCGGAAGAAGTCGAGCATCTGTTGCTGAGTGTCGAGCTGAAAATTCATACAGCGAAGGTGGGAGCAGAGAAAGTTGAGCTTCACGGAAACGCTCTTCGACTCACACTCCCCAAGCCGGAGGCGAGATGGTTCTATGAATCATCGGACGGCCGTCCGCCGGCGTTCCAGGCGCTTGTCGATCAGTTTCCCGCCATGTCGCCCCTTTCGCCACGCCTGAAGCAGGAAGGGAAGGCCCTCATCCTCCTCATGACACTCCCCGCTACCGACAATCCGCTTCACCGATTGCTTCGTGCATTGGAAGCAGTGCGCCGGCTTGGCGAAGTTCACACCCAACCGATTTCCGAGCTGTTAAGCCCATAAATCACTCATGAAAAAAGAGCTTGACATCGGTCGGAAAATACTTTAAGTTTGAACAGTTTAAGCTCAAGAAAATCATGTCCAAGACACGACAATACGGCAAACGGGCAGAGCGAGCGCTGGGGTTGTGGGTCAAGTTGGCCCGTGCGGCAGCGACCATGGCACGCTTGACAGCGATGGACATTCGAACCTATGGGCTTACTGCTCCTCAGTTCTCTACTCTCGAGACACTCGGCCATCTCGGGCCGTTGGCGCTTGGAGAGTTGTGCCAGAAGCAGTTGGTGAGCGGTGGGAACATGACCGTTGTGGTCGATAACCTTGAGCGCGACGGGTTGGTGGAGCGGATTCCGTCTCCCAACGATCGGCGGGTGATCGTCGTGCGCCTGACCGCGAAAGGGAAGAAACTGTTTGATAAAATCTTCCCCCAGCATGCGCGGTATGTAACCGAACTCGTATCCGTCCTGACCGACGAAGAGCGGGACCGGCTTGCGGCCTTGCTGAAGAAGCTCGGACTGGCGCTCAAAGAACGAGAGTAATTTTTTCACCAGATATTTCAAATTTAAAACAATAATCCATACTGGTTCCATCAATCATACGAAGGAGTACCACATGTCTGCAACCACAGTGCAAGCAACAACAACGAAGGCTGGAACAATCTGGAAGGCCGACCCTGCACACACCGGCGTCGGGTTTTCCGTCCGTCACATGATGATCTCCGAGGTCGCCGGTAAATTTGGTGAGTTCAAGATCGGTATCGAACAAGGAGCTGAGGGTTTTGCCGACAGCACCATCACCGCAGTGATCAAAGCCGCGAGCATCAACACAGAGAATAATGACCGAGATAACCATCTCCGGTCGCCCGATTTCTTCGCCGTCGAGCAATACCCGGAGATCACGTTCGCGAGCACGTTGTTTAAGAAGCTGAGCGACCAGCGCTACAGCATTACCGGCAACCTGACCATCCGCGGCATTACTAAAGAGGTGACATTTGATGCGCGGTATTTCGGCAGCGCGGTCAGTCCGTGGAGACAAGTCATAGCGGCATTCAAAGCGGTGACGACGATCGACCGGTATGACTTCGACCTCAAGTGGAACCAAGCCCTTGAAGCGGGCGGCGTGCTGGTCGGGCGGAATGTCGACATCACGCTCAATGTCGAACTGATTCGAGAAGGTTAACAACCTATCCCCGCCGAGCAGGAATCGTTCCTCGGCGGGGAACTCTTTTTCTTGTAATACGTTTTCTTTATCGTTCTATCGGTCATGCTTCCTGCTGAAACATCTATTCTATCGGTCGAGTTGGGCGTGTCGGATCTGCGCCGCTCGCTCGACTTCTACGAAGGCGTGTTGGGCTTTCGACGGCTCACGGTAGAGCGAGATTGCACTGAGTTTTCTGCCTCGGGCAGCGAGCCTGCTCAGGTGGTGCTCGTGCAACTCGAGAATGCTCGGCCAAAGCTGCCGCGGACAACCGGTTTGTTCCATTTTGAAAACGGCGGAGGACTTCTACGTGGGTCTTGTCGGTTTTGATGTAACGCAGCGAACGTATCCCGGTGCATTGTTTGTAGCGGCCGGTGGATATCATCATCACATCGGTTTGAATGTCTGGTCGAGTCGGGGTGCGCCGTCTCCGCCGGCAAATGCGGTCGGGTTGCGCATGGTTACCGCGCGAGTGACGAATGCGGCAGCGTTTACCGAGCTTACAGAACGGCGGCACACGCTCGGGCTGGCGGGCAACGCTGTCGGTCAATCGGTTCGACTATGGTCTGAAGTGGAACCGGGCAATCGAAACCGGCGGACTGGTTGCGGGGGAGACGGTCAACATTACGGTGAATGCCGAGTTCATCAGGCCCGCGTCGTAAGATTATCGTTTGTTGGGATACAGTGGGAAGGAGCACCTAAGGGTGGGCGACTGTCTACAAAACACAAAGGGGTTTGGGCCTTGCTTCGATTGACGAGGATCGTGGGGTGTGTGGACCATTGTCGCCTAGGCGACAATGGTGTGCTTGACAAAACATGGCTTGTTTGTAATTACTCAGCGTCAGAATCAAAACCACCTAAAATCCACCACAGATTCACCGATTGGAGAAGAATGATCGGGAGAGATAGGATTCTCTTTATGGGTTTTCAAATACAGCGTAAAGAACGGGTTTTTCTTTCGTCTTATCATTTTGTGTCTTCGCAGCTAATCTGTGAATCTGTGGTTAATTTTTCGCTGAGCAGGATTTTATCAAACCTCCGGTTTGATCTATCTTTCGAATGAACTGACAGGTTCATTGGCAGGATTTTATCAAACCTCCGGTTTGATCTATCTTTCGAATGAACTGACAGGTTCATTGGCAGTTACGCTTGTTTTCTATAATTGGTTCAGTATTTTAGTGAGTGCTAAAATAAAGGAGAATGGATCGTGCGAAAAGTCTACATCGACGGCAAGCTTTGCATTGGCCCAACCTTCGCGGATGTGCAAAGGGTCTGGAAGCTACGCTGGCACGATTGGATGGTGTGAAAAAAGCAGTAGTACAATACGAAAAAGCAGAGCGATCATCGAATATGATTCAACTGCGGTCACGCCAGAAAAACTTGTGAAAGCAACAGGAGAAACTGGTTTTAAGGCACGTATTGCTCCGAGAAAATAGTGTGAGAAGGGAGAGGATGTCAACGTCTGCTACTGCTTTGACTGGTCGCGCGGCCGGATTCGGGAAGAGATTGCTGCAACAGGGAAATCCACTGCAGCTCTGCAGATCGCAAAAGAAGTTAAAGCCGGCCGGTGTCTCTGCGATGTCAAGAATCCTAAAGGCGAATGCTGTCTCGGCGATGTGAATGCCGTTGTAAAGGAGCTGCTTTTCAAAGCCTGACCCATTTGTCGCCCAGCCGACAATACCCATCTTTTCTCTCTCCTACCTTGGTTGAGCGACGTAGAGTCAATTCTCGCGTCAGCTCATGATGTTCTCGCGGCTCAATCTCTCAACCAAAATCCTCATCGCCCTGTTGCCGTTGTTTCTCCTTGCTGTGGGGATCAGCGTCTATCTGACTCATCACTACCAGGAGAAACAAGCGCTGGAGCAGATGCAAAACGCGGCGCATGCACAAGCGACCATCATCAAGGAATCCATTGTTCACATGATGGTGAGCACGCAGCGGGTGGACGAGTCCTATCTCCAGCGCATCAGCCAGACACGGGACGTTGAGAACATCAGTATCTGGTTTTTTGCCGATAGTCTTCGCCTCGAGTCAGACCTCCTTTCTCCTTCCCGCCTGCAGCGTCTTCGAGAGCGAGAACTGAAACCCGCACCGGAGCTGGAACCCATTGCGAAAAAGGTTTTTACCAGCGCTGAACCGCAGTGGCTTGTCCAATGTGAGATCGGCAAGCATACAGAAGGTCTTGTTCAGGTTCTTTCGTCGGGTCGGCCGCTGTTGCTCCAAAGCTGTGAACGACTCAAAGTGATTCTTCCCTTCACAGCCGACCGGCGGTGTCTTGAATGTCATAGGGTCGATGAAGGGTCTGTCCTTGGGGCGGCGTACATGGAAATGCCGTTGGAGAAGACCGTGCGTGCTCTTTCTTCGAACGTGGAGCGAACGCTCTGGATCTTCGGTTTGTTCACCGTCGTTGCCGTCGGAATTGGCATGATTCTCTTCCGCGCATTCGTTGCGCTGCCGGTGAAACGCTTGGTCCATGCAACGCATGTTGTCGGCGGGGGAAATCTTGACCATCCGATTGCCGACGATTTTGCCGCTGACGAGATTGGTGAGCTTGCGCATTCCTTTGACCTCATGCAAGAGCGCTTGAGGGAGAGCCAGGAAAAACTGCTCCACGAAGAACGGCTTTCGGCAGTCGGCAGAATGGCGAGCACCATCATCCACGATTTGCGCAGCCCATTAAGCGCCGTTTTGCTGGCTGTCGAGGAGGTCAAAAAGAATGGAAGGGAGGGGAAACAACACATTCTGGGTGCTCTTCAACGATCGATCTTGCGGATTAACCGGATGGCACAGGAGCTTTTGGATTTTTCGCGGGGCGAACTCCGGCTCGAGCGTCGCGTTGTGAAGCTCTCACACTTCATTGACTCGATCCATCAGGAGCTTCAGCCGCTCCTTGAACAAACGCGTGTTCGCTTGAGTACTGCCCTCGCATTTGACGGAGAGGTGTTGATTGATCCGGATCGGTTACACCGCGGATTACTCAACGTTATCAACAACGCTCTTGACGTTCTTGCGGATGGGGGTGAAATCAAGTTAACAGTGCTTCGGGAGGGTCAACACATTGTCTTCATGATTACCGACAATGGGCCGGGAATTCCTCGAGAAATCGCGGATAAGGTCTTTGATCCCTTTGTAACGGCGGGAAAAGCAAAGGGAACCGGATTAGGACTCGCGATCACCAAAGAGATTGTCGATCGACACGGTGGGTCAATCTCGTTCGAAAGCATCCCGGGGAGTGGAACGACCTTCGTGGTCAGAATTCCGTACGATGCACAACACGTGGTGCCCGTCGTGTCGTAAGTACATGGGGGAATTTCTTGCGGAGGGTATTTCGTGTCCAGCTCGAGGGCGGCACCGCAGAGAATATCTTATTTCAGCGCCGCTTTTGCCGCGGCGAGAAGCACGTCGGGGTCGATCCGCACACGATAATTCGGGTTGACCTCCTACTGTCCATGAATCTCAGCGCCCGGATAGAAGGCAGCCCAGGCAAACCAGTATGCAATGTACGAGAGCGTCGGTTTCAGTTCAACGCCTGCACGGGGTCCTTCCACTGCACGTCCGAAAATATCCCATTTTGTCCCCTCCTGATCAATCATCATAACCGGTAGCATGTTCTGAACCGGGGAGAAGGTCAGAATTGTCCCGTCGTTCAGCGTGCGTTCAAAGGAAACGGCAACATTCTTTCCCTTGCTTCCGGCTGCAACAATCGGCAGGTTGTTGAAGACATCGTTGATCACGCCGACCGCATCGGGAAATGTTGTAATGCGATACGCCTTTGTCTTCCCATCGACAAGAATTCCGTGCACTCGCTCTTTGCGCGGCAGGCGTGTATCATCGTTACTGACGGGAAAGATGAGGCGGGGACTTTCGCGATAGTCTCCGTAGGGATACGCTCCGTACGGCCGTGAATATCCCGTGTTCGATGATACGACCATCGTTTCCGGATACAGCTCTTTCCATGTTCTCCACGTCGTTTCGACGATCGGGTATGTCGTGGCGCGCGTGTGTATCAACTGCCCATTGACGCATTCTAATCTCATTTGAGACCAATTGCTGTTTGTAGCCCTGTCATACGCGATCAAATTCGTGTTGTAGAGAAGTCCGGAGACACCAAAGGTGGTCTTTGTGCCGTTGAGCACGCGACTCCATGCGATGCCCGAGCCTGTCAACGGACAATACGTGATCGCGAACGCCGTGCTTCCAATTTCGTCGTTGATGATTTCATGCCAGTCGAGGATGGGATGAGGATAAGCACGCACTTCAGTCCCAACTCGTATACCGATGACGAGGTCATGATCGGACAGGTACGTTTCCTCCTGTGGTTTTGCGAACCGGGGATTCGTTAATGCAGGGATGCCGTCTTTTCCCGGCCCACCATCGTACACCTGATTGATCGGGATAAGCCATTCTCCCGTGAGTGAGATTCCGCCTGTCCCGGAAATTTGTTGGCACCCCGCAGTGGCAATCAAGGCGGACATTGCTATCGAGATCATCGTATACCTCATGAGTGTTTCTCCGTAACCGTTATCGTTGAAGAACATAGAACAGGGAAATCGTTACTCCATACGTCGTCGTCAATTGTATGCCGTTGAGGTTGCGGTAGAGGGGAACGTGGAGAGCAACGCGCGTGGATAGGTTTTCCAACGTCCTGATGTTGACTCCGGGTTGCGCCGAGAGCCACCATCCGCCGGTGTTCGGAATTTCAAAGCCGCCAAACCGGTCCGCGCGAACGTGCCGAAAGCGAAGGATAATGGAAACGTCAACCTCATCCGTTCGATATCCACCTCCCGCGTTTACCAGTGTTTCATTGCCGAATTTGTATCCACGCTGTTGCGAGCCGTATCGGTAGTTGGTACCGGTGAAGCGATGGGAAGCGGTCAGGAAAATCGTCAGCGGCGCTTGAGGCAGGAATCCTTGTGAAACATAAGCCCACAGGATACCATCCCACGCGCCCGTACCGGGCTGCATATCGGCAGGGAGAAGAACACCCTCCAAACTGAGTGTCGATGCGCCCAAGGGAATTTTTCCACCCGCTCCAAGTGTTATTTCCTCTTGTGCTGGGAAAGTAAGAGGAACCAATGCATACTTCAGTAATAGCACCGCATCTCCAACTCCACGAGTGCGCAGTGCGGATGCTTCTGCCGACGCGGCCGTACTCACGCGTTCCTGTTGCACCGCCGTCGCGAGCAATGTTACGGAGAGCGTGGACGTTACGCCATAGCTCGTTTCCCACAACAATGCGTGAGTTGTGCGTCGACGGCTTCCGTCAGCAAGCCGTCGGGTTCCGGCAACAACGTCGTTGAGGACATTGAGGTCGTAGCTCAACGCAAACTGCCAGCTGCCGTGTGGAGTTGCTGGGAGTTCCAACGAGCCCACGAGTGGCGTTCCGGCGGAACAACATGCTTGCCCAACCACACGGTTCGGCAGTATAAGTATAATTGAGAGAGCAATACCGGTCGCTATTGCGATGAGTTTCGCGTACATTGCCTCCGCTATAATAATAGACTTTCAGCGAACCGACTGTCTTCTTCCGGACAATTGAGAGGTCATCAATGCCTCAGCAATCCAAGTTCTGGTATCTCAAGCATTTCAACATCTTTGAGGGGATGGACGATGCCACGATGGAGCGCATCAGTCAGATGTCATCGATGGCAACAGCCAAACCTCATCAGCCCATTTACTTTCCCGACGAGCCGGCCAAGACCATTTTCTTCTTGAAAGAGGGCCACGTGAAGATTTCACGGTTAACGGCGGACGGGAAAGAGGTTATCCTCGATGTCATCGGTCCGGGAGAGATCTTTGGCGAAATCTCCTTTACCCGTGAGGAGGAATCGGCGGGAGAACTTGCACAAGCGCTCGACGATGTCATTATCTGCACGATCAAGAAGTCCGATTTCGAAGACCTTCTGAAGATGCATCCTGAACTCAACCTTCAGATTACGAAGCGAATTGGACTTCGTCTGAAGAAGTTCGAAGAGCGCGTCACCGATATGGTCTTTAAGGATGTCCGGAAACGCATCGCTGCGTTTCTCGTCCGCTACGCCGAGGAATTCGGCAAGATCAAATCCGGCATTGTTACCATCAAAACGCATCTTTCCCATCAGGAAATTGCGCTTCTCGTTGGAGCGGCGCGCCAGACCGTCACCACCACACTCAATGAATTCCGATCCGCGGGTCTGATCGACTTCTCCCGCCAAGGCTTTGTCATTCACAAACTCGACCAGCTCAAAAAACTCTCGCAGTAATTTCCCCCTTTTCCTTTCTTGTGGTTGTCCAAAAAGGTTCTATTCACGCGTCGTGTGATATCGAGTTGTGAGCAATTCAGTTGTGTTTTTTGCAATTCCACCGTAGTCGGGACAGCGTCCCGACCTACATTTTGGACAGCCGCGGCGGACAGATTGTCACGCAGCGGACAGCCTGCCACCGACTATTCGATTATTTTGAGGTCGTTTAATCGTGCTTCATGAAACCCAACCAAAGGATTCCGCTTCATGGATAGAATTACAGTGTATTCAACTCAATGGTGTAGCGACTGCCGGGTCGCGAAACGCTTTCTCAAGGAGAACAAGATCACGTTCACGGAAGTCGATATCGATAAAGATGAAGAAGCTTCGCGGCAGGTCGTTCAATGGTCCGGTGGAAGACGCGTCATTCCGACGTTCTTCATCGAATGCAAAAGCTCATCCAAACCTATCATTCTGCATAATCCGTCGCTTTCGGAATTGGCACAGGTGTTTGCACAATGAAGAGGGGGAAGAAGCTCTTGGAAGTCTTTGTCGAGCAGGATTGTCCGTCGTGCGAGGAAGTTGTCAGTCTGGTGAACGAATACCGCAATGATCCTTCGATTGAACTGCAGATTTACGAGCGGGAAAAGAACGCTTCGCTCTTTCGCGAGCGTCGTGTGGTAATATGTCCCGCGACATTCGTGGATCATCAGCTGGTTTTCTACGGCGCATTTACCATGAATGAATTAGTTTGTTATCTCTCCTAATCACAGTTCCGGAGGTTTTCATGAACAAACCGAATCTACCCAAAGCCGTCGGTGCAGGCATTGCAGGAACGATCGTTATGACCATCATGACCATGGTCGCGCCGATGATGGGTATGCCAGAGATGAACATCCCGGCGATGCTTGCCGACTTTATGGGATTTCCCGTTGTGGTTGGCTGGCTTGCTCATTTTATGATCGGCACGGTGCTCGCCCTCATCTACGTCTATGCGTTCATCGGAAAGCTGCCGGGGACGCCGTGGCTCAAAGGAGCGCTCTACGGACTCGCTCCGTGGCTCCTCGCTCAAGTCATGGTAAACCCAATGATGGGTGCAGGGGTCTTTGCCGTGAACACTCCGGCTCCAATGATGATGGTGATGGGAAGTCTGATCGGACATATCGTCTATGGATCTAGTTGGACTTGTGTACGGAACAGAGCAGGTAGAATCTCCCACAGCGGCACATTCTCACTAACCGCTGCAGCATGAAAAACGGCAATGAGTAGGTGTTTAAACACAGTACAATTCACAAATCAATCACAATCTGCATTTATCAAGGAGTACCCTCATGCGATCAATTTTTGTTGTGTTGGTTCTGAGCGTTGCATTGCTCTCCACAGGTTTAGCTCAGGAGAAAAGCGACGAGGTGGTAATCACCGGTGAGATTATCGACCTCAAGTGCTTCACCAGTGGCATGATGGGCGGCCGCGGGCCGGAGCATGAAGAGTGCGCGATCGCTTGCATCAAAGGAGGATTACCGGTTGGAATCGTCGATGATAAAGGGAATGTCTACACGGTTGTGCCGGCAAAAGGAATGAAGGGAGCCAACGAGGCGCTTGCGAAGCATGCAGCGAAGCGCGTCACGTTGAAAGGAAAGGTCATGGAGAAAGGGGGCGCTCGATTATTACACTACGTCAGCTTGGAACCTGCAAAGTAGGGAAAATGATTCAACAGAGAGCCCGGGGAATACCTCGGGCTTTTCTATTCCTTCGCATCTTTCAACTCCCGATGCACAACATCGTGGCCTTCGCGCGGCTCAAGATGTGTGCTTAGGTGCACGGGAACGGGGAAAGCATTCTTCACGGCCACCTCGATCTCCGTCGCCGCCCAATGCGCTTCTTCAATCGGAGAGCCTTTGGGAAAAAGCAAATGAAACTCCACCCACAACGAATTGCCGCTGTGTCGGTACCGCAGTTCATGATACCAAATCCCGCGCTTTTGCGTTTCCTTATCCAACAACTGCCGCAACTGTTGTTCAACAGCCGGATCGACCTCGTCCATTAATCCTCCAACAGACTGCCGAATCAATCTGCTGCCCGACCAGAGGATGTTCAGCGCCACAAGAATTGCAACGATGGGGTCGAACGGCAGCCAGCCTGTCCAGAGCACGAGCAGCAATGCCACAATCACGCCGAGGCTCGTCCAGGAATCCGTCAGCACGTGCTTGCCGTTGGCGACGAGGATGATCGAATTCGTGCGCTTCCCTTGCCACACGAGAAAGCCGCCGAGCGCTCCATTGATGAGCGCCGCCGCCGAGACGAGAAGTGTGCCGGTACCGATGTTCTGCACATCCAACCCCGTCAGCCATTTCTCGACGGCCTCGTAGATGATGTAGCACGCGGCGAACACAATCATCATCCCCTCCATGCCTGCAGAGAAGAAGCCGATTTTTTCGTGGCCGTACGGATGGTCGGTGTCGGCGGGCTTTAAGCTGATCCACAGGCTGACCGCGGCGAACGCGACGGCAAACACGTGTACTACCGACTCCGCGGCGTCGGAGAGGATTGCGGCAGAACCCGTAATCCAGTACGCATACGTCTTGCCGGCAAGCATCAGGAACCCGACGATGAGCGAGAGCGTGATGGCGAACTTCTGCTGAGCCACGAGCGGACGGCCGTCGGCGGAAGAAACTGGCTGACCAAGGAGAAGAGGGTTGTGCATAACACCTCTTCAGTTATCGGAATAGAGCGCGAACGGTGGGAAGGAGTTTATACATTGTTCTTAGCTCATCGGGGTTGATGGTAAAATATTCGTGGGCGATGAGATTCCGGAGCCGGATGAGCCGCCTGAGTTTGTCTGCATCGGCTCGCTTAATGACGGAGAGTTTCTCCAAAGCGTCGACCAGTTCAGCATAGGTCATTGCCGACTCCCCCTTGTTGCTTTCCACGATCCGTTCCATCAACGCGATCGAGTAATTCGCGGCTTGAAAACACTCCATGGCAAGGTCGTTGAAGTTCTTGGAAGTCGCTGAAGTCATGAAGTGCTTGTGAGCAACCGAGGCTCGTGTCAGGTGAGTCTGGATCATCTTCACGATCTGTTCTTTCCGCATCCTCATAACACACCTTGTCGAACCAAAAAGTCGTAATGCCGCCGGATAGGCGCGGTAATGCGCATCAAAGCGGTGGAAAGAGTTCGTTGGTTGCGACAGTACAGAAGCTTGCCGTGCTTGAGGGCGGATGTCATCAAAAACGGCGGCGCCTCGTTGAGGATGGTAACGTCAAACTTCGGCGGCAGGCGTAAGGCAACGTCGGCAGCCGTAAACTCATCGTATGGCCACAGCACCACCGCAAGGTCGATGTCGGTAAAGGGACTTCGAATGTTCTTCTTACCGCTCGACCCAAAACGATAGATGCCGACGACATGCGTACTCCGCGACGCCAGTGTTCGTACAGCCTCTTGAAGCGACAAACCTGTGATCGTTTTCAGCCCTTTCATCAATCACACCTTCACGATCCATTGTTGACGATACATACCATACGCAATGAAGTACATGCCGATCATAAAAGCAACCGAATGCAGGAACGACGCCAGCATCGGATCCCCAACGGGCATGAAGAACGTTTGATAGTACCACGATTTGAAAGAAACGGGATTCCCGTCAGCTCCCGTAACCTTGATGAGCGTCATGGTACGGGCGATGAGTCCGGCAAGAGCAAACATCATAATGGCATTGAGTCCATAGATCTCCAAAGGTTTTGTCCAACGACGGATGCTTTTCACATCAATGATCCAGTAGCAACACCCTAAGCATACCATTGCCAGTCCCGCCATGAACACAGCGTAGGAACTCGTCCAGAGGTTCTTGTTGATCGGAAGCCAATAATCCATGATCGAACCGACGAACATCAACAGACTGCCGATCACAAACATCCATGCCGTCTTCTCTTCCATCGAACGATCGGCGCGCAGCAGATGGCCGGTCAGCACACCGAACAATGTTGTTGCAAGAGCCGGCAGCGTGCTGATGATGCCTTCCGGGTCGAAACCCTTCACCGGTGCGCCAACCCATGTGTGGCCGGCAAGAAGCGTTGAATCCACGTACCACGCAAGGTTGCCGGTCGGTTCGAACACGCCCGCGCCGTAGCCGGGGACGGGAATGAGCCGCATCATCAGCCAGTAGCCGATGAGAGCAATGGCTGTCCAACGGATCTGCCACACCATGCCGCTGTAAAGCACAATGAGACCGGTGAAGAAATAGCACACCGCGATCCGCTGCAGCACACCGGGTATACGGATGGTGTCCCACGAAAAGTTATGGCCAAACGCTAAACCAAAGGGAAAGCCGTTCAGGAACATCCCGATAGCGAAGATCATGGCGGACCGCCGAAGAACATGAAGGAATAGCGCCGTTCGGTCCTCGCCCCGCTCGACGCGCTTTGAAAAGGAGAACGTCATGGCAACGCCGACGATCCAGAGAAAAAAAGGGAAAATTGTGTCGGTATATGTCCAGCCGTGCCACGCCGCATGTTTGAAGGGAGGATAGATGTGTTCCCATGAGCCGGGGTTGTTGACGAGCATCATCCCCGCGATTGTGGCGCCGCGGAAAACATCGAGGGATTTTAGGCGGTGAGATTGTGAAGGGTCGGTCATACGGAGCAGCGCGTGGCGGTTTTTTTAAGAGACTCGAGGTTAGTGGTTTAGCGGGTTGAGTTGCTTGCCCGTATCTCAAACCCTGAATCCCGGACGAGTCATCACCCCCATGCAGTTCCTGTGCGGAAGAAAATGACAACGATCCAGCCGAGAAGAAGCGCTACGATAATAGCGATGCGAAGCTTTTGATCTTTGGACATAGGTTATGAGCAAGACGTGAATGCGACTCAAAGATAGAAACAAATGTGGGGACAAGCAACGCTAATGCAGCTAATCGTTGTAGAGTACATTGCCGATTCGCTGAAGCGGGCTTCTCCCTCGCGCTGCCTTTTTGAAGTGCTATTTCCAGAAAGTGATTTTCTACTTTTGAAACCTCACCCCGAGGCAGCGACGTTACGGCCGGTTCGCAGTCTGTGTGATCGCCGTGCCTGGACCGAATAAAATCTGTCCCGGGCGTGCACCGGCGTGCGCTCCGTATTCCAAGATAATCGTACCGTTGACCACCACGTAGCGGAATCCCTGCGAGTAGGCATGCGGCAGCTCGAACGTCGCGCGGTCGATCACCGTTTCGGGGTCGAACACCGTAATGTCGGTCCACATGCCGGGGCGAATCACGCCGCGATCCATCAACCGGAAGCGCTGTGCGGGGAGCGACGTCATCTTCCGGATAGCCTCTTCCAGTCGCAGGACATTTTTCTCGCGCACATAGCGGCCGAGCACACGCGCGTTCGTGCCGTAGCCGCGCGGGTGAGGTACGCCGCGACCGAACTCGATCACTCCAGCATCGGACGCGACCATCGAGTACGGATAACGCATGATTCGTTCCACATCCTCCTCGCTCATCGAGTGATACACCATGCTCGCTCCACCGCGCTCTATCATATCCAACACGGTCTGAATCTCCGAATCCAGCGTCGGTTTCCGTCCCCACCGGCATGCGTGTGGACATCGATGAACCCCGGAGCCACGACAAGCCCGCGCACATCGACTGCGCGCGTGGCGTCATTGGCCTTCAGCCGGCCGATGGCAACGATGCGGCCGTTTGCAATGCCGATATCGGCTTCATACCAGGGATTTCCACTGCCGTCAACAACACGGCCGCCGAGGAGGATGATGTCGTACGTCGGCTGCTGGGCATGAAGAGAACCGGCGGCAAACAGCAGACAGAGCACAAGGAGAAGACGTGTCATGATTTGAGTCTTTCGGGATAGGTGGCTTCTATCAGTGCTCGGGCAAGAATGCGCGAAGGGTCAATCACGGCACTCTGTCCGATTCGTGTTTCGTGAATCGCGAGCGGGATTTCGGTGCAACCGAGCAGTATCGCTTCCGCTCCTCTCTCGACAAGGTGGTGCAGCGCGTCGAGAAGGAATTGGCGCGCCTGCTCCGTTACAGGGCTGGACCGTGCTTTGATCCCATACTGTGGGTCGTAGATGGCGCGATGGACGACCTCTTCCTGTTCAGCGTCCGGAGGTACGAGGACACGTATGCCCAGCGCTGAGAGCGATTCCTGGTAAATGCCGGATCGCACTGTGCCTGTCGTGGCGAGCAGGCCGACAGTCCGAACCTCCGGGTAGTGTCGCTGCAGAAACACCCCTGTCTCCTGAATCATGTGGATGAGCCGTACCCCACTCGCTTTCTCCCTCAGAATCGAGCGTACAGCATCAAGGATTATCGGCGCGTGGGCGGTGTTACATGGCATTCCAATAACACTCGCCCCGTTCCGCTCGAGTTGAAGAATGATTTCAGCAAGTGCCGGAGCGGGATTGTCAACGGATGCCCCGAGGACGAACGGAGTGCGATCCGGCACTTTCGAGGGCAACGAGAACAGAATCAGGGGAAGGTGTTCCTGGTCGGACCCGGCCTGTGTCTCGTCGAGGATCTTTCTGACAAGGTCAATGCCCGCGTACGGTCCCATGCCGCCGACAACTCCAATGACAAGCTCGGTTTTCATGAGGTTCAGCGCCGCATAGAGGGGTCGAAGCTCCCAGTGATGATGGAAAATCTATAGTACCCCATCGCAAGGTACAAGCTGATGCCGAGAAGTAACGAAACACTCTTCCGCTGTCTCTACTGAATCGTATCGAACGTTACATTCATGATCGGATACTCCCTCCAGTCGCGAAAATCGAAGTGCCACCATTCCCACTCGTACACGTCAAATCCTTCGCGCTCCATCGCCGTGCGGAGCAGCTCACGATGCCAGCGCTGCAGCGAAGTCCCGCCGGGATAGTCCGGAAAGGCGCGTGCGGTAAACTCGTCGTAACCGGAAACCATCTCCACCGGCTCGCCGGTGGCAAGGTCGTAGAGCGTCAGGTCGACGGCACAGCCGCGGTTGTGCCGAGAGCCTCTGGAGGGATCGGCCACAAAATCGCGCTGATGCTCCGGCGTTGCATCCCAGAATATCTTGGTGACGAACCACGGCCGGTACGCGTCGTAGACAAGCAGGCCGTAGCCGAACTGCCCCAGCCACCGATGGGCGCGCACCACGGCCTCTGCCGCCGGCTTCTGCAAGAACGCGCGCGGCTCGTTGTAGAACACCGCATCCATAAAGTTATTCGTTGTGGCATACCGGATGTCAAGCTTGATCGTGGAGTCGAGTTTCACCACCTCCACAAGCTCCGGCTGGCGGAACTCACCGCGCTCTTCCGGCGGACGCGCAGCCATCGCATCGCGCCTCAACTGCTCAATCGGGCGCAGCGGTTTGATCTTGAAGGTCGCTCCCCCCTCGCCGCCGGTCAGTCGCCGTTTGAAGACGACGCTGGCCGCTTCCACCTGCGTTGCACGGCCCTGAGCATCCCGCTTGAATCTCAACCGCTCCCCGTGATACAGTCCGTAGTTGGGGAATGCATACACATCCCGACTGATTTCCTCCAACGGATAGCTGAAGTACCACTCAATCATCGCATGCAGCGTTCCGTCCTTCTCGCGGATGTAGAGTTCGTTGTGATCCCAACCGTATTCGCCGGTCAATCCCACCCAATGCGCCGGCGGTGGCGCCGGCCTCTTGTCCTCGACGCGCTCGAGTGTATCGCTGCCGATGACAAGTCGATTGCCGAGCGGCACGATACGCTGTCCGTAGCTTAGGCGGTCGTCCACCATCAGCGTATCGCCGACCTGACGCACGGTGGTACGCAGAGAGCCGCGTTCGAGCCAGAGTGTTTCACCGCGAACGATGAGCTCAGCGACGGAAGAGCCTTTTGCGTAGCGACCCTTGATGCGCTCCCGGACCTGCGGATCCACCGTCGTCGTAAGCTTCGCGTCCGGCAGGCGCCTTCCCTGGCGATGAGCGAGCATCAGTCGCAACGCGTAGTGAGCGATGCGTTCTGATCGCGCGTTGGAGGCGTTCATCGTGTTCACGACGATTGCGCCGAGCCTCGCATCGGGCAGTGCGGCGAATTCCGTGGCGAAGCCATACACGTCGCCCGAGTGGCTGATAAGCCGCTGTCCTTCCAGCTCGCCGATGAAGAAGCCAAGTCCGATGCCGGTGCGTTGCAGAGCCGGAGCGAATTGCGGCTTCCACATCTCTTCAAGGGACTCCGGCTGGAGGATTCTTCCGTTGACGCCTTCGCCGCCGTGAAAGAGTGCGCTCATGAAGAGGCTGAGGTCGTTGAGCGTCGAATACATATTTGCCGCGGGCGCCATGCCGAACTGGAATGTCGGGACGGGAAGCCGGCGTCCGTCGAGCGTCCACAGCACGGCGTGCGGTGTGCGCTGCATCAGGTCGCGGCGCGGTTCGAAGGAGCTTTCTTCCATGCCGAGCGGCTGGAACATGGATTGCTGAACCGCTTTCGCGAACGGTCTCTCGCGCAGCAGCTGAACGACGTAGCCCGCGACGGCCATGGCGGCGTTGGAATACTTTGGACGGCGCTCGGGTTCATACACCAACTCCGTTTTGTGCAAGCTTCGAACGGTTTGCTCGAGCGTCGGCTCGGTGGGGTCGAAGTAGTTGCCGACGGGCGGCTCGCGCACCAATCCCGACCGGTGTGAGAGGATTTGCCTCAGCGTGATATCTTTCTTGTAACGGTTGCGCGGGAGGAAGTCGGGGAGATAGCGGCTAATCGGTGCGTCGAGGTCGACCATGCCGTCCTCCACAAGCTGCATCACCGCGATGCTGGTGAAGAGTTTCGAGACGGAGGCAATGCGGTGAACGTCGGAGACGGACGCCGGAGTGTTCGATTGTGGATCGGAGTAGCCGAATGCCGCCGACCAGATTTGCTGCCGGTCATCCACGAGCGCAATAGAGACGGCGGGAAGCTCGTGCGCGTGCATCTCGTGGCGGATGAGCTCTTCAAGCTTCGCCCGAATGGCCGAGTAATCGCTCGGCGCTTGAGCGAGACAATGTGAAGCAGCGAGAAGAACTGTGAAGATTGCAACAGCGAATCGTTGAATTGCGAAGAGAAAAACCATGAGGATGATTCCTTAATAATCGATTGCTATAAACAGGGCATTAACTGAAAAAAGAGATTTCTGAAAAATTAATTCAACATTGTTCAGAAGTCTTTGAAAGGAATTGTACGTTCTGTCGACAACAGTTAGACAAGTGGTGAAAGGGCAATGATAAGCTCATCGAAAGTGGATGGGCGTAGCTGAGTGAATTCTTTCTGCGGTACCTTTCTGTATGACCATTCTAGTCCAGTAAGCTGCGCAGCATTTTCGCACCAAATTTTGGCCGCGTCGTCTTTACGTCTCACTTCAATGTCTTCACGCCTCTTCGTTTCAATTATCCAGTGCGATCCATTCCGTAACCTAACTACAAAATCCGGATAGTAATGGCGGAGATTGGCAAGGGCATCCGTGTACTCGATACAGAAACCAAATTGCTCCGGAAGTTTAGCAAAGGCCTCGACATCATCCGCTGCATCGAGGAATTTGGCAAACGCACGCTCGAATTCATTATCACACGCAACGTAGTTGAAAATGCTCTTCTTCGACTCTAACAGAAGCTTCGAGAAAGGAAATGGAGGGGTTGAAGAGAGATAACGATTCGGTGAGATCAGGATCGGTTTCTTCTCTTCAACGACAACATCCCGAAGCGCCTTTTCGAACTCTTTTGTGACTACGTAGCTGGACAGATTACTGCTCATAGCTGCAATTATGGCTGGGTCGTCGAGGTTGACGTTCTTGCCGAAAGCTTTATTCTCGAAGAACTCTCGAATCTTCGGAACCAGTGCCGCAAACTGTGCTGGGAGCTTAATGTTTTGTGCAATCTGGCGTGCGTAATAGCCAATCACTTCCTGTGCAGTTTGTGCGGGTGGTATGGTATACTCTCGCTCAAGAATCTTCTCATCGGTGAGTAGGTCGCGTCCTTCGTAGATGAACGACTTTACTTCAGCTTTGTTGGTGCTCAGAGGAAGGGGATTGATCTTGAAAGCCATCACATCAAGCGAAGAAATCTCTTCTGCCAGCGACTTCTTTCTGGCTATAATCGGGCTTAATTCGGGAATGCCAATGTCAGCCTTCTTCTTTTCTTCAACGGGCATGATGCTGATGATCTTCAGCTTATCCTTGCCAATCTCGAAGGTTTCAAGCTTGAGATCTTCGAGCTTTTCTAAGTCCTCAACAAAGGAAAGGAAAGCTTTGTTGCCGATGACATCGACTCGTTCCGTGTAACCGGATTCTGAAGCGCGGAACATTTTTCTCAAGCCCCGACCGATTGTTTGTTCAGGTAGAATGTTCGCCCTCGCCGTGTAAGGGCGAAGACCCACGACAACGGTGACGTTCTGGACGTCCCAGCCTTCTCGCAGCATGAGCACGCTGACGATGGCGTTAACGGGAGATTTTTCCTCGTCCACATCCCTCGCCAGCTTACGGGCATCGTCAAGATCTTTCTTCGAAACCTCTCCTTTCGTGTCTGTATGGATAACAAGCGTCTTTTCAGCGCCGAATTCATCAGGATATTTTGTCCTCAGCCAATCTCCCACTTCGTCTGCTTCTTTCGTCGAATTAAGCATGATGAACAGAATGGGCTTCTTGTTAAGGGGAGCCAGTTGATCACGATACTCCTTCCAGCGTTCAACACCGGCAGTCAGGAATCCGCGATATCTCGTGCTCGCGACAGTCGACCGTGCCTCTTCAATCTTCGAAATACCCTTGAGCGGCCGCTTGACGATCTGGTCAAGAATGGCTTGCTTCAGCGGGTAATCAAAGACCGTCCATGCGAACAAGTTGCCTTTTGTGTAACGCGGAGTTGCGGAAAAATCGAGTTGAGCTGCAATCGGTCGAAGCGCGTGCAAGTTTCGAATGACATTGTTCCACTCGTTGTCTTCATCATGCGTGTGGTGAGCTTCGTCATTCAGAACCAGTAGCCCTCCATCCCTTTTGGCGATTCGATTATCGAAGTCGGTAATCTCTAACTTCTGGGACTGAGGTTTAGAGCCGAGGAGAGCAGTCAACACTTCTGGCTCGTCCGTTTCTGTTTTTGCCGGCCTCTCGTAGAATTGCTGAATGTTGGTCAGGAAAAGCGCTCCCTCACTATGCGCCCGCTCGCTGTCTCCTCTCATGTAGCACTCCATATCCCAGAAAAGCTGGAAATGTTTTGGAATGAGCGGATCAATCTTGAAAATACGCCCAGCATCGAAATCCGTTTTGAGTCGCTCAAACACGATGACGTTAGGGGCGATGATGAGGAAGGTCTTTGCGTACTCTTCTGGATTTTCTCGCACGGCGTTGAAGTACTGCCAGGCAATTGCCAGTGCCATGACTTTCGTCTTGCCGCTTCCCGTTGCCATCTTGATGCAGTAGCGGGCAAAATCATCATACGGCGGCAAGCGGAGGTCCTTGGAATCGAAGGCATACCGTTCTAACAAGGCCTTCCGTGATCTGACTTTTTCCACTTCGTACACAAAGATGAGCGTTTCAATGGCTTCGCGCTGGGCAAGGTGATATTTGAACGTCCGGCCGTTTGGAAGCCGGTGGTCGGTGTTGAACCAGAAATTGAGCAACTCCCGCGTTGTCTCTGGAATCCCCTTGTAACCGCCGCTCCACCAGGCTTTTACAGCGTTCCGAAGGGCTGGAATGCAGGGGGCCGTAGAAAGATATTCCTGGATGTCAAAAAGACCAGGACTTTTCGTTTTCTTCTTTGCTGGCACTCGACCTTTACTTTTTTAAGTTCTGATATTGGGTTAAAACATTGAGTCAACTTTGCGTATGTTTTAAGACAATATTCAACAGAAGAAAATGTGAATTGTTGAAGAAAAAGATCAGTTGATCTTTGAAGCCATGTCTTAAGCGCATTTTTTGTCTCTTGTCGTCTTGATTACTGTGAACAACACATATCGCCAGAAGCTGTTGAACGCGATTCTCTACTTTTCAAGGAAAGTCAAAAATCCTTCGAAAGTGAAGATCTACAAGCTTCTCTATTTTCTGGATTTTGAACACTTCAAGGAAACGGGTCGAAGTGTGACAAATCTTGATTATTACGCCTACGACTTCGGGCCCGTTCCCAAGAAACTCCACGACGAAGTCTGCAACAATCAAGTCCCAACGGATTTTGCCGGCGATCTCGCGCTTGTTCCTTTTAAGTCGGAAGAATCAGGTAAAGAAGGAGCCATGTTCAAGGCGAAATCGAAACCTGATCTTGCCGTATTCTCACCCCGCGAACAAAGAATCCTTGAGCGACTTGCCGAAATCTTCAAGGATGTCGACGCAAAACTGATCTCAGAGATTTCCCATTTTAAGAACCAGCCGTGGGACAGAACGCTACGAGAAAAGGGTCCCAAGTCCAAGATAGACTACACCCTCGCTTTAGATAAAGACGCAAAGGTTTCACCCGAAGAAGCACTGCTTGCCATTCGAGAACGTGAAGAAATGCTTAGGAATTTCCCGCCGCGACCCACCGTTTAAGCACGTTCTATGGCAAGAGGGGCTGTCTACCGACATTCGCAATTCCGGTTTTTCGATGGTGCTGTTGGGGAGAAGATTACCCGATAGCTTTGCCTTAAGTTTTCCAGTGCCTCGCCTTAAGGAATTCGTCGGATGCCTAAAGTTTTTGTTCTGCCCTCTTAAAACCAAGCCGCTAACGTGTCGTACCTCATGCGGTTCTAAAGACCATCCGTAAACGTTCTAAAGACCATTACAAGTCATCTTTTCTAAAGATTTTCAAAGGTTTTTGGAGGTTTTAAAACATTCCAAGAGGTCTCTAAAACTTTTATGAATGTCGGCTCTGATTCTCACGTTTAATCTCTTCTAAGTTTCTGGAAACGTTGCAACATATCTTCCCCCCTTGTCACTCTTGCTTCTGCCAGTCCATTGGATCATTCCTTCTTCCACCAGCTGTTTGAGGTAGTTTGTTACGATATTTGCTGAGGACATTTTGAATGCCTTAGCTAATTCTAGGGAACTTTGGGGACGAAGCCCGCAAAGCCTTATGATATATTGCCTTATGAACTTTCTCTTTTCATCCCTCCGCATCTTTTGCCTAAAGGTTTTTCGAATATGCCTTAAGGTTTCGTTCTCCAGCCTTAAGTTTTCTCTCTGAGCTCTTAAATCTTTATCCACATCTCTTGAACGTTCTTGGTCGAATAATGTCGGAGAGCTTGAGGATTCAAGGAGTGATTCAGGGATCTGGTAATAGGCCCCACGCCGATCCTTTTCCTTTCGGAGCAACCCCTTATCTCTGAGGCCAGTTAAGATAGCCGTAGCATCCGTTGGGTGAATTGGAATCATAGTTCGTAGACGCTCGTTATCAATTCGGTTCTCATGCCTAGCAAGAACAAGAGCCAACTGCTCTGCCTCCTCCAAATCGCTGCCGAGCTTCTGAAGCCATACTCGATCTGAATCTGAGGAAAGGTGGGCACTCTTAAGCAACAAACTGAACTCGTATCGCTCCGTTCCAATTTCCACATTCGGGATTTGACAATGAGGGATACATCAAGCTCAGAGTAGTCGGCATGAGCGAGGAGGTTAACAAGCGCCTCACGAATTGCTGTGTGGGCTGGTGTTTCCTCAATACGTTCTCCTCCTTCTATTCTGTGTGGGACCGGAATATCCTTTGTGAGTTTCGGATAGATCCGAAAATATCCGTCAAACAAATTCCCTTCCCACGGAATCCGATCAAGCCATGTAGTGTCGGATTTTTGTTCCGCATTGACGCGGTAATCGATGAGATGACGCTTCCTCCATTTTCGAATCCACATGTCTTTTCCAAACATCATGAGACCGGCGACAGTTGGATGTGATCCCGACGTGTCCGCCGCACCCAACGCTACCAGAAAGCGATCTGTGGAATAATCATTAAACTCATGCTCAGGGATTCGATTCTGGAGCCTCTGACGGTACCGACTAATTGTTTCCTCATTGAGAATATCTATGCGAAATTCAGTAAGGACACTTGAATCTATTGCTTCATCGCTCGCTTCTCGGAACATCCTCTTTACTTCTTCCTCACGGCAACGGTAATCTCCTTCGTGTCGGCGGATGTATGTTCCGGTCATAGGATTGCCGTTGATACGGGTCGCCTCGTTCGAGAGACAGCTAGCACCCGGACAACAATGATCTGCTTCTCCGCAAGCTGTTCTATAGAAATGTCATTTTCGTTCCAAACCTCTGTGCTAATTTTAGACCGATTCCTTCCAAGATCGAAGAGATGCTTTTTCATTCTGTCTGGATTGTTCACTCCGACAGGAATGCCCTTGTTATCTACACCCAGCAAGATCCATCCGCCCTGCGTGTTTGCAAAGGCACTCACGGTTTCCCAAAAGGTTTCAGACAAGGAATCTCTGCATTCCTTGAACCCAAGGTCAAGGCGCTCCCTACTTTGTAGTCTTTCGATAAGTTGTTCTACAAGCGGTGAAATAGACATCTACCCCACCTCCATCTGCAGCAACTTCGTCGTGTCGTTCCCCAAAATGTCGATGACCTTGATGACGACGGTGTACGTCCCCGCCGCTTCGTACGTAAACTTAGCGGCGAGCTCGATCTTCGGGTTCTTTTTCGTCCGGTAGCTCTGCCATTGGTTGTGGAATGTGTCCTCTTTGTAATCCCAGTCGACAGCCCAGTAATCGATCCATTGCGACCAGTGGACGATGGCTTTGCGGACCTCCTCTGGCACATCATCCGGCGGGACGACAAAGTCTTTGAGCGTCAGCTCAACAGACTTCCCCTTGGTTTTCACTTTTACATCCAGCGCGGCAAGCTCGTAGAAGTGGATGTCCCCCTGCTCGACCGCCCTCTTCTCTAAGACTTCGCGGGGGATCTTCTTGAACTTCACATCCATCTTGCTGGCGGCGGCTTGTTGAGCGGCGGTCTCGTTGGTGTCGAAGGCGAACTCCCAGCCAAGAATATCAATGCCGTTTGTTGTAGGGCGATTCGGTGAATCGCCCCTACCGACCGACCTCCAGAACTCCTGAATGATCGCCTTCACGTCTCCCAACGCCACAGGGGAATCCACCGCGCCGACGTGCAGCATGCGACCCGCTTTGACGCCGTGGAGCCACGCGTAGCCGTTGATGGGCTGACCGTGATACAGCTCGATAATAAACTTGCGGTAGGCCCGCTCCTGCGCTGCGCGGTCTTCTGGATTAGCAAACTCCGCGCTTGCCCACTGCTGCCGCTCGTACTTGCCTAAGTTTTGTACGACAAAGGGCTTGACCTTGGGGATTTGTAGCAAACGCTTGCGCGTGGTGTAGATAGCAAACCGGCCAAGGTCGCAGCCAATCCAGCGGCGATTGAGCTTCTCAGCAACGGCCGCGGCTGTTCCCGAGCCGCAGAAGCAGTCTAAGACAAGATCGCCTTCGTTCGATGAGGCTTTGATGATCCGGTCGAGAAGGGCTTCAGGTTTTTGGGT
>JBGFRR010000016.1:0-51076 GCA_041695045.1 Bacteroidota bacterium | reverse complement strand
GGCTGTGAGTTTCGCTGGAGCATCCGATTCTGTAGAGAGGAAACGGCGGACATCGTCGAGAGAAAGCCTCCTGCGGCCGACTTCCACAAGCACGCCGACAATCCTTCGTACCATCTTCCAGAGAAAATGCGAACCGCGGATACGGATGAGAATCAAGTCGCCATCTTCACGCATCTCGACGCTGTCGATGAGCACCGAAGTGGATTTTTGATCCGGCTCGTCATCGGTAAAGGAGCGGTAGTTCTTCATTCCCACAACTTGAACACCGCGTGAATTGCTTCGGCAAGCTCTCCCTCCACCGTGCGCGCATTCTTTTGAATCTGCCACCCGCTATACCGTGTGCCTTCGTATTCGAGAGAGAGTTTGAAGCGGGGCATGGTAGAGCGATGATGGTAACGCGAGTGGATTATGATTGAGAGAGGGCATCGTATCGGATCAAGTGATTCAGTTCACTGAGGCGCGGAGATAGAATCGCGGAATCGTCACGCGGAACAACTCCCCGTCGCTGCGCTTCATCAAATACGTTCCTTCCATGTAGCCCTCCATCGTCTCGAGGATGCAGAAGCTGTTGTAGTTGTGAGAGTCGCCGGGAGGAATGATCGGCTGCTGGCCGACGACGCCTTCGCCCTCGACCTCATCGGTTCTGCCGGAAGAGTGAACGATGTGCCAGTGGCGGCGGAGCAACTGAACGGTCTCTGAGCTGTTGTTCTCGATGCGGATGAAATAGGCGAAGACGAACTTGCGTGCAAGCGGCTCCGATTGGCCGTCCAGATAAATCGGTCGGACGGTGATGTGGATGCCTTCGGTCGTTGCGGTGTAGGCCATGTTCCTCGAACGGATTAGGATGGTGTGTAGTAGATGAGCGCACAGCAAAGGTCGGCAAAATCCGCTTGTGCTTCAAGGTAAAAACTCGACTATGTCGGAAGGCTCGGCAGTGTGTGCGTTCGTTTTGGATTACTGCTGCATCGTGTCGGCTTGAACGACCGATTGCGCAAACCGGCGGATGCGTTCGAGATACTCATTGCCGCCCACCCAGAACGTATCGTTGTGGTCGGCGCCGGGGATAAGGTAGAACTCTTTTGGCTGGCTCGCCGCTTCATAAAGCTTGCGCCCGAGCGACAGCGGAATGATGCTGTCTTCACTGCCGTGCATGAACAGAATGGGGACTGAGATGAGGGGAATCTTGCTGAATGAATCCAACTTCGTCCGCAAGAAGAACTGCGCGGGCAAGAACGGATACGCGACGCGGGCGACGTCCTTCGCGGAAGAAAAAGTCGATTCCAGAATCAATCCCGCAACCGGTCTATGTAACGCAACATCGACCGCCACCGCGCCGCCGAGACTCGTTCCCCAAACGATCACGCGATTGCTGTCCACTTCAGCGCGGCGTACAGCATAGTCAAACGCCGCACGCCCATCGCGGTAAATCCCCACTTCGTTCGGCCTCCCGTCACTCCGGCCGTATCCGCGATAATCGAACATCAGCACGTTGAACCCTGCATCCCTCAACGCACGGATGACGGGCAGTCGATGCGAGAGATTCCCTGCGTTGCCGTGTGCCATCACCAGCGTCGCAAGCGCGGAATCCGATTTCGCGAACCACGCGTGGAGCTTCACGCCATCCTCAGCGGTGAACCAGCAGTCTTCAAGACCACGAAGGCGCTCCACCTCGCTGTACATTCCTTCAGGATACTTCGACGGAAGGTAAATGAACTGTTCTTCGAAGAGCATGAGGATGACCGTCCAGATGAGAATGGCCGCCACCACGGCAATGGCGACCTGCACGAAGAAACGGACGATTGCGGGGAGGCGGCGGGCGAGCACACTCCAACGTACGGAGATGACGGCAGAATCTCAATTGCTTTTTATCGGGGGGCGTTCTATCTTGACATGGCCATGAAATCGGTACTGCTCTGCATGACGATTGTCGTTGCCGAGCTTCCCGCACAAACGTACTTCGCGATGCGCTCTGGATTCCTCGACCGTAAAGGTGAAATTGCCGAGATGGTGCTCACGCCCATCAGCGAAACGGCGGCGACGCGCACGGTCGATTTTTTCCTCCGCTCGACGCGGGGTGATTCGATCTCCGGAAGAATGCGTATTCCACAGGGAAAAGGCCCGCACCCCGCTGCACTCCTCTGTGTCGGGATCGAAACGGGGAAGGACATCATCGCAATGATTGAAGAGGGGGAGCATGTACTGTTGATGGCCGTGGATTACCCGTTCGAGGGGGAGTACGACTTCTCCGGATGGGCTGCATTGGGAACGACGTTCCGCTTGCGTTCGATGGCCTTCCGCACCGTGCCGCTCCTCATGAATTGTCTCGACTGGCTTTTTGAACAGCCCACCGTCAACCGCAGCGATGTGACGGTGGTGGGGGTGAGCTTCGGTGTGTTCACCGCTATTCCCGCCGCCGTTGTGGACCAGCGCGTAAGTAGGCTCGTTGTGGTGGAAGGCGGCGGCGAACTTTCAACAGTGATTGCACACAACGCGCGGCGATGGGGCGCTCCCGTTCCCTCGTGGTTGGCTGGATGGTTGGGAGGGGCGATCCTCGCGCCGTTCGAGCCGAACAAGTACATCCCTCATCTCGCACCGCGGTTTCTGTTTATGATCAGCGGAGAAGGAGACAGTTTCTTTCCGCGAACATCGGCGGAGTCTCTCTTCGAAGCAGCACGACAACCGAAAGAGATCTACTGGCACACGAGCGACCATGCGATGCCGGGAGATCGCGAGCGCATCCGCGAGCTGACCCGCATCGTCGTGAAGCGATTCTATGGTGGGGCGGTCGGGGAGTGATAAGAATATTTCTCGTAACTGCCAATGAACCTGTCTAGAGACGCGGCCGAAAACCCAATTTCTTACCACAAAGACTCGAAGACACAAAGAAAAACGATCTGATTTTGTGGCACTTTGTGCCGTAGCCCGTCCTCGGCCACGCCTCAGGCGAGGCCGGGGTGACTTTGTGGTAACACTTTTCGGCCGGATCTCTAGGTGAGTCAAGCGGTTGGAAGAGGTACCAATGCGAATCGGTTCATTCGAAAGAAAAGATAGATCAAACCTGCGGGGAGAATCCCAGATTTATGACCGCTGATGTGAAAGACGCCAGCTCGTTTCCGGGCTGGCGTTTTCATTGGATTCAATCCTTTTCATCCATTCCGTTTCTCCTACGGATTTCCAACTTGTAGAATCCTTCCTAAGTCTGGGAAAGATAGAACAAACTCCTCTTGTCATTTGCTGGTATGTATCGAAAATGGCAAGCCCATCCTGTTCGGCACGCTTCTTGTGTCAACAAGGTTGCGGTAATTTTTTTACTTCCCTTGATGAACAGCTTCCTCAGACCTGTGAAGGAGTCTGCAGACGAATATGTTGCAGGAGAACACAGACACCGGTCGATCTGACGTTTCGGAAGAAATCGTTGCGAGAAGCGGGAGTGTGCTGAACATTCTCGAACAGCTCCGAACGGTCGCGCTCTCCGATAGCACAGTGTTGCTGATTGGCGAGACCGGCGTTGGCAAAGACCGCTTTGCTGAGTACGTCCATAAGAAGAGCGCGCGCAGGTTCAAACCGCTGGTCAAAGTAGGAGTAGCGACACTGCCGCGGGAGCTGGTGGAAAGCGAGCTGTTCGGCCACGAAAAGGGTGCCTTTACGGGCGCCGTGGGTGAAAAGAAAGGACTGTTCGAGGTCGCCAACGGCGGGAGCTTATTTCTGGACGATATTGACGACCTGCCCATCGAGATTCAGCCGAAGCTGTTACGCGCGATCGAGACGCACGAAATTCAACGGGTGGGTGGCACGCGCACGATCAAAATTGATGTTCGCTTCATCGCAGCTTCCAAAGTGAGCTTGAAAGCCCTGGTGGACGAAGGTAAATTCCGTTCCGACCTGTTCTATCGGCTGCACGTTGTTCCTGTCAACATCCCACCCCTCCGCGATCGGCGTGAAGATATTCCTCCATTGATTGACCACTATCTCAAACTCTATCTTCCCGAAAAGAACGTCATCGTTTCAAAAGAAGCCCTTCGGGCGCTCGTGAATTATCCCTGGCCCGGAAACGTGCGCGAGTTGGTCAACGTTCTTACCCGCGTACTTTTGTTTGTGGACGATCAGATATCGTTAGAAGACCTTCCCCCAGAAATCCGAGGGGAAGACCCCGTCGACATGCTGATCAAGAGCTGCTCGCGCTGCTTCTTTGAGAATCAGATGAGCTATGAGGAAATCATCGCCTGCCTGGAAACCAATCTCCTCCGCAAAGCACTGGAGATGCATCACGGCAATAGATCCCATGCCGCCGAGTTCCTTGGACTAAAACTCTCGACGTTTCGAGACAAACTTCTGAAATATAACCTCAACGGAATTCCGTCACCCCATTAACGGAATTCCGTTACTTCTTCCCTCGCATTTTTCATTTCGTTCGGTTTTCCCCCGTTGGTTTCTCGGCACGGCAGTTGACTGTTATGTTGACTGAACGTTGATTTTCACAGCGGTTGACCAATAAAGCCGGGGTGATCCATGACCAACGATGCCGTCCCGGGATTGGTACAGCACGTCAGAAGGTTCGGCAAGTTCGATACTAATGCGTGCTTGAGTTGTGGGAGCTGTACAGTCGTGTGCATGCTCTCCAACGGAGTTGCTTCGTTACCGCGCCGCCCTATCCGCCGCGTCCTCCTTGGCCTGAAAGGCTCCGTACTCGCCAGCCTCGAACCCTGGCTCTGCCACGACTGCGGCGATTGCTCCCTCGCTTGCCCCCGCCAGGCCGAGCCGCAAGAGTCGATGATGACCCTTCGCCGCTACCTCGTTGCACAGTACGACTTCACCGGCATCGCATCGAAAGTTCTCGGTTCAAAAATCGGAGAAATCGTTGCGCTCGCTCTCGTCGGCCTTCTCGTGTTCGGGCTGGCGTTGTGGTATCACCTCTACTACGTAAAGCTGGGACTTGGTGATCTCGTAGCAATCCCGATGGGCATGGAGCACATGTTCCCGCTCATTGAGTACTTCACCTACGCGGTCTTTGCCCTTCCGGCGCTCATCGTTTTCATCAACATAGCTCGGATGCATCGCTTCACGATGGGAAAACACCTGCGCTTTCCCGTTCCGCTCCGCCACTATTTCACCGAAGCGAAGACGCTGTTTCTTCACATGTTCTCTCACAAGAACATGAGGGAATGCGAAGAGCCGACTCTCCGCAGGCGCTGGATCAAACATTGGCTTCTCGCTCTCGCCGTTACCGTTAAATGCGTCATCGTTCTTTTCTTCCTGAGCTGGTTTCAAACAGATAGCATGTATCCGATTTACCATCCGCAGAGGTGGATCGGCTATCTCATCGCTGCTGCGATGATTGTGGTGCCACTCGATATCCTCTTGAGCCGCTGGAGACATCGTGCGAACATCCACAAGTTCTCCGAGCCGAGTGACATCATCTTACCCATCATGCTCATTCTGACGGCACTCAGCGGACTCGTGGTGCATGGCGGTCGATACGTAGGATTCGAGCTGACAGCGCACATCGCCTACGCCGTTCATCTTGCCGTTGCCGTCCCACTCATCATGATTGAACTCCCCTTCGGCAAGTGGGGCCATTCCATCTACCGTCCGCTCGCCCTCTATTTTGCGGCAGTAAAGGAACGAGCATTGAGGGATGCGAAAGTGCCGACGATGGTCGGACCTGAGCAAGAAACCGTTTCGCTGGAGACATATCCCGCATGAAGAACGAACCCGAGAAGAAACAGAAAATCGGCTCCGCGCTCGTCGTCGGCGGTGGCATCGGAGGAATGCAGGCATCGCTCGATCTGGCGGAAGCGGGCATCAAAGTGTATCTCGTCGACTCCAAGCCCTCCATCGGTGGAGTGATGTCGCAGCTCGACAAGACGTTTCCCACGAACGACTGCGCCATGTGCACGATCGCCCCACGCCTCGTCTCCATCGGGCGACACAAAGACATCAGCGTGCTGACGCTGTCGGAAGTCGAGAAGATCGAAGGAGAACCGGGGAATTTCACGGCGACCGTTAAACGTCGTGCTCGATTCGTCGACGAAGACCGCTGCACAGGTTGCGGTACGTGCGTTACCAACTGTCCCGTTCGATTCATCCCGCAGCCGCTCGACGGCCAAGCTGATGTTCAACTCATCCCCGAAACAAAGACTGTTGTCGACAATATCATCGCCGAGCACCGATTCCGCCAAGGCCCGCTGATGCCTATCCTCCAATGCATCAACGTTGCCTTCAACTACTTTCCCGAAGGCGTGATGAAGTACGTCTCGCGCGAGTTGGACATCCCCCTCACAAACATCCTCCGCGTGGCGAGTTTCTACAATGCCTTCAGTCTCAAGCCGCGGGGAAAGTACATCGTCAACGTCTGTATGGGAACGACGTGCTACGTGCGCGGCAGCGAGCGGTTGATGGATCGGTTTGGGGAACTCCTCAAAGTTCAGCCGGAGGAAACGACGCCGGACATGCTGTTTACAGTGAAGAGCGTTCGTTGTATTGGCTGCTGCGGGCTTGCGCCCGCGGTGATGGTGGGTGAAGCTGTCTACGGAAAACTGGCGGTGAAGGACATTCAGGGAATCGTGAACAAATATCGAAATGGAAACGGTCATGCCACGCATGTCGCTTGATGAACTGAGAGCAAAGCGGGAGGAAGCGCGCAAAGGAATTTATCTACGGGAAGGTGCATTCCGTTGCAGAATCACCGTCCACATGGGGACCTGCGGCATTGCTGCCGGCGCACGCGCCATCGTCTCCACATTCCTCGATGAACTGGAGAAGAGTGAGACGAAAGACATCATGGTGACAACCTCCGGGTGCGCGGGCCTCTGCTCGAAGGAACCGATGGCAACCATTGAGCTGATGGACAAACCTCCCGTGAAGTACGTCGAGCTCACGCCGGAGAAGACTAGGAAGATCTTTGCAGAGCATGTACTCGGCGGAAATGCCGTCAGCCCGTTCGCGCTCGGCATCGGATCGGAAAAGGGAGGCTGAGCCCATGGCCACTGCTCGCACCGAAGTGATGCTGTGCACCGGCACAGGATGTGTCGCCGGCGGAGCGTTCCGACTTAAGGATGCGCTGGAGGCCGAACTCGCAAAGCATGAATTAACGGACGAAATCTCTGTCGTCCCTACGGGCTGCAACGGCTTCTGCGGTCAGGGTCCGCTGATGGTCACGACGCCCGAGAAGATTTTCTACGGCTGGCTCAAACCCGAAGAGATCCCGCATCTTGTCGAAGAGCATTTCCTGAAGGGCCGGCCAGTCATGAAGTTGATGTTCTCTCCTCCCGAGAAGAAAGAGCCTATTCCTCTTCTCGGCGAGATTCCCTTCTTCAAGAAACAAATGCTCCTTGTCCTGCGCAACAAGGGCATTATTGACCCCGAGCGCATCGACGACTACATCGCACGCGATGGGTATACTGCTCTTGAGAAAGCTCTGACCGCAATGCGACCCGAAGAAATCGTGGAAGAGATCATCACATCGGGATTGCGGGGAAGAGGCGGCGCGGGATTCCCGACGGGGGTCAAGTGGAAGGTCTGCCGTAACGAGCAGAAGACGCCAAAGTACATCATCTGCAATTGTGATGAGGGAGACCCGGGCGCGTTCATGGACCGTAGCGTGTTCGAATCCGACCCACACTCCGTTATCGAAGGCCAAACGATCGCTGCCTACGCGATTGGAGCCTCGCACGGTTACATCTACGTGCGCTCCGAATATCCGCTTGCCATCAAGCGGATGCAGCTTGCGCTTCAACAGGCGAGAGAGTATGGGCTGCTCGGTGAAAACATCCTGGACACCGGGTTCTCTTTTGATTTAGAAATACGAGAGGGCTCCGGAGCATTCGTGTGCGGGGAAGAAACGTCGCTCATTCACTCCATCGAAGGTAAAAGTCCGGAGCCGCGCCAACGGCCTCCGTTCCCGGCACAGGTAGGCATCTGGGGCTGTCCGACCGTCATCAACAATGTTGAGACGCTCGCCTCGGTGCCCGTCATCATCAATCGTGGTGCCGATTGGTTCTCGAAGATTGGGACGGCGACCAGCAAAGGGACGAAAATCTTCTCCCTCGTTGGAAAGATCAATAACACCGGCCTGATTGAAGTACCGATGGGCATCACGCTGCGCGAAATCATTTATGAGATCGGTGGAGGGATTCCGAACAACCGCAAGTTCAAAGCCGTTCAGACGGGCGGACCATCAGGCGGTTGCATTCCTGCAAGTTTGATGGATGTACCCATCGACTATGAGAGTCTGATTCAAGCGGGATCAATGATGGGATCGGGAGGGATGATTGTGATGGATGAAGACACCTGTATGGTGGATGTGGCAAAGTTCTTCCTGCAATTCACGAATGACGAGTCCTGCGGAAAATGCACAACATGCCGTGATGGGAGTGAGGCCTTGCTTGAGGTTCTAACCCGAATCACCAATGGTGAGGGGCGGGAAGGCGACATCGAATTCCTCGAAGAGCTCGGCCAGGTGATCAAAGACGCGTCGATGTGCGGACTCGGCACGACGCTGCCGAACCCCGTTCTTTCCACCATTCGCTATTTCAGAGACGAATACGAGGCGCACATCAAGTACAAGCGCTGTCCAGCCAAAGCGTGTAAGAATATGATGGCCTTCTGGATCGATCCGGCGCTGTGCCAGGCTTGCCTGATTTGTCTGAGAGACTGCGCGGCCGAATCCATCTACGGAGAGAAGAACACGATCCACGTGATCGATCAAGCCAAATGTACAAAATGCGGAGCCTGCTTCGACGTCTGTCCGCCGCGCTTCGGTGCAGTTAAAAAGATTTCCGGCGAGCCGGTTCCGTTTGTCGAGCGGGGAATCCCCGCCGAGCGAAAGAAAAAACCAGTGGCTGTTGCCGGTTAGGATTCTTCGGGAGATCAGACCGTGATGATTCGAGAACTTATGGACATTCTTCAGGCCGAAGAGCTGTGCAACACGAAAGGCGACAACGTCCAGATCGATATCGCCTGCGGTTGTGACCTGATGAGCGATGTGTTACTGCATGCGAAGGCCCAGTGTCTCCTTCTCACCGGGCTTACAACTGTGCAAAGTGTCTACACCGCGGAGATGGCTGATATCAAAGCAATCTGTTTTGTGCGCGGGAAAAAACCGCAAGAAGCGGTCATCCAGCTGGCGAAGAGTAAAGGGATCATTCTTTTGGCGACGAATCTGCCGATGTTCGAAAGCTGCGGCAAGCTTTACCGCAAGGGCATTAAAGGCTGCTCGGAAATATGATCGAAAATGGAACAGCACAGGTCCTCACCACAGGAAGGGTTCAGGAACTTGTCTACGAACTGAAAGTCGAACAGGCGATGGTGAGGGATGTTCGCACTGTCAGCACAGAGAACACCATGGATGAAGTGAGAGCAATACTGAAGGAATACAAAATATCAGGAGCACCAGTCTTAAGTAACGGTGTGCTGGTCGGCATCGTGAGCATTGAGGACCTTTTGAAAGCCCTTGTCGACGGTGAGACTAAAGCGCCTGTAAAGAAAAAAATGGCGTCTCCGGTTGTAACACTGAACGACGATGAACCGCTGGTGCACGCGCTCAATCAGTTCGCGCGGTATCGCTTTGGGCGCTTTCCGATCGTTGACCGCAAGACGAAAAAGCTGGTCGGGATTCTGACAAAGGGAGACATCGTGCGCTGTCTGTTGAGGAAGCTCGAGATGAACCACCACGCAGAAGAACGAGCGCACTACAGGCCGGGTCATCTTTTCGAAGATATCGTGTCCGACAAATCATTACTGGTGCTGCGTCACAATGTGGAAGGCTCGAACTTTCAGAAAGCCGGGGAAGCGAGCAGCAGGCTCAAGAAGAATCTCTTGAGCCTCGGCCTTCTGCCCGAGACAGTCAGAAGAATTGCCATTGCCTCCTACGAAGCCGAGATGAACATCGTCATTTTTGCGCGGGGCGGTGAGTTAGTAGCGACCATTGAGCCGAATCGGGTTACGATCCATGCGATCGATAAAGGGCCCGGCATTCCCGACATCGAACAAGCGATGCGGCCGGGGTATTCCACGGCCCCGGATTGGGTGCGCGAGCTTGGGTTTGGTGCAGGTATGGGTCTTCCCAACATCAAAAGCAACTCGGATGAAATGAGTCTTGATTCGAAAGTCGGAGAGGGCACGAATCTTCGATTCACAGTTTACACGAAGAATTAACCATGCATCTCAGAGACATTGTCACAGCGTTGGACTTGGAGATCAAAACAGGCGGAAACCTGCTCGACCGGAAGGTGAGCGGCGGCTACGCGGGGGATTTGCTGAGCGACGTCCTTGCGCACGCTAAAGAAGGTGAGGTGTGGATCACGCTTCAGATGCACGCGAACATTGTCGCCGTCGCGAGCACGAAAGGGCTTGCAGCAATCATCATCGTCCACGGAAGGTCGCCGGACGTAGGCACGTTGCAGAAGGCGACGGAAGAGAACATCCCCATCTTCGTGAGCAAGCTTTCGACGTACGATGTGGTGTGTCAGCTGAGTGACCTCGGAATCAAAGCGCATGAGAGAGTTTAAGGTGGATTTGCACATTCACACATGCTTGTCCCCCTGTGCCGAGTTGGAGATGTCGCCGAAGTGTATCGTACGAAGAGCCAAAGAACGGGGACTCCACATGATTGGCATTTGCGATCATAATTCGGCAGCTAACGTTCCGGCCGTCAAGAAAACAGCAGAGAGGGAAGGTTTGGGTGTTATCGGCGGAATGGAAGTGACAACGAAGGAAGAGGTGCATATCCTGGCGCTGTTTGGCAGCGATGAGCAGCTCTTTTCGCTGCAGGAAATTGTGTCCGAAAATCTCCATGGAACGAATGACGAGAAGCTGTATGGCGAGCAAGTGATCGTCAATGAGCATGAAGAAGTCGTTGGATTCAGCAAAAAGCTTCTCATCGGAGCGACGGACATTACGATTGATAAACTTGTCGAGCTGATCCACGAGCGCGATGGACTTGCCATCGCAGCGCATGTAGACCGGGAAGGCTTCGGCATTATCGGGCAGCTGGGGTTCATTCCAGCAGACCTCCCCCTCGACGCTCTTGAATTAGCCGACCCAGCCAATCGCAGCATGATTCCCTGTGAGCATCGGGGAGGAGTCATCACGTCGTCCGATTCGCACAGGCTTGAGACGATTGGGAACCGATTCACCACGTTTGTGATGCACAAGATGAGTTTCGAGGAGATTCGGAAGAGTCTCTCAGGCGATGAAGGCAGGTCGGTACGTATCTGACGCATGGAAGATCTCTCGCTGCATATCCTCGACATCATTGAGAACTCCATTCGAGCGAAGGCAAAGAACATCAAGATTCGATTGACGGAAAGCGAACAGAAAGACCTCCTCATGTTGGAGATCTCCGACGACGGTGAAGGGATGGAGGAAGCTCAGGTGAAGCGTTCTACCGACCCGTTCTTCACAACGAAGTCCGAAAAGAAAACCGGACTTGGCTTGCCGTTCCTCGCTCAATCAGTCGAAGAGGCTGAGGGGAGTATGGACATCACGAGTGCCCCGGGAGAAGGGACAACGGTCATTGCGAGGTTCAAGAGAAGTCATATCGATAGAAAACCACTTGGAGATTTGGAGGAAACAGTTCGCTGTTTGAAGGCGACACACCCGGATGTGCATTTCAGTTTCGAGCAGGTCGTACACGAGGAATAGAGCATGATCAAGCTCGCCATCAACAATCAGGACGTTGAAGTCGCCGAAGGGACGAGTCTTCTCAGCTCCATCGAGAAACTCGGCTTGAAAGTGCCCACGCTTTGTTACCACAAGGCGCTTTCGCCGTACGGTGCATGCAGGTTGTGTGTGGCCGAGGTTCATGCCCCGAATCGAGCGCCGACGCTCCAGGCATCGTGCTCATACCCCGCATTGAATGGGATCCAGGTGTTTACCGACACTGAGCGAGTCAAGCGCGCACGGAAGATCACGGCCGAGCTTCTCCTCGCCCGCTGCTCAACCGCTACTGAAATCCAGCGCATTGCCGCCGAGCAGGGGGTGTATGCGCCGCGCATCAAGATGAAGATGGATGATTGCGTCTACTGCGGCCTGTGTGTGCGCATGTGCGAGGAGCGGATGGGGCGCAGTGCGATCGGGTTCACAGGAAGAGGACCACGAAAGAAACTCGAGCCCCCGTTCGGGAAGCACAATCCGATGTGCTGGACGTGCGGTGCGTGCAATTTCATCTGCCCGGTCGGCAAGGACGTGAGAGGGCCTGCGTCCTCCATCATGCCCAAGGAGATCCCGAACGCGTACAACATGGGACTGAACAATCGGCCGGCTGTGTCCATCTACTATCCTCAGGCGATTCCTAACAAGCCGTCGATTGATCAGGAGGTCTGCGTCCACCTGAAGTACACTGGCTGCGGAATCTGCGAAGCCGTCTGCGAAGCCAAAGCAATCGATTACACTCAGAAAGATAAAACAGTCGAGCTGAACGTTGGTGCCGTCGTTCTCGCGCCCGGCTATGAGACGTTCGATCCAACAGTGAAGCCCGATTTCGGCTATGGCCGGTTTCCGAACGTTGTTACCGCGATTGAGTTCGAGCGCATTCTCTCTCCCTCAGGCCCGTATGCTGGCCACGTCTTCCGTCCATCTGATTTTAGAAAGCCACAGCGGATTGCATTCCTCCAGTGCGTTGGCTCGCGCGATTACGAGCGGGATTATTGCTCATCTGTCTGCTGCATGTATGCCACAAAGGAAGCCATCATCGCGAAGGAACATGCGGGCGCCGACCTTCAGTGCGACATCTTCTTCATGGACATCCGCGCGTTCAGCAAAGGATTTGAGTCCTATTTCGAATCCGCAAAGAAGCAAGGGATCAACTACATCCGATGTCGCGTGCCGGTGATTCGAGAAACCCCGGGGAGCAAGAACTTGGTGATTCGCTATCTCAATGAAGGAGACGCAACGGTCGAGAGCGAGTACGACCTTGTGGTGCTGTCGGTCGGGATGCAGCCGCCGAAGAGTGTGCGGAAGATTGCGGAGACATTCGGCATCCATCTCAACAAATTCGGATTCTGCGAGACCTCGGTGTTCAATCCCGTCGAGACTGGCCGCGATGGAATCTTCGTTGCAGGGCCGTTTACCGAGCCGAAGGACATTCCTGAAACTGTCGCCCAGGCCTCCGGTGCTGCCGCCAAAGTTCTCTCGCTCCTCAGCGACGTGCGTGGGAATCTGATCACCCCAACCGAGTATCCTCCGGAGCGAGACGTCCGAGGCGAGGAGCCAAAAGTTGGAGTTTTTGTCTGTCATTGCGGAACGAACATTGCCGGCGTTGTCAACGTGCCGTCGGTCGTCGAGTACGCCCGCACACTTCCGAATGTGGTCTATGCAGAGAACAATCTCTACTCCTGCTCGAACGACAGTCTTGAGCGAATCAAAGAGAAGATCAAAGAGCACGGGTTGAATCGCGTCGTCGTGGCCTCCTGCACGCCGAGGACGCACGAAGGGCTCTTTCGAAGCTCGGTGCGGGCGGCGGGATTGAACCCGTACTACTTCGAGATGGCGAACATCCGCGACCAGTGTTCGTGGGTGCATATGCATGAACCGGAAAAGGCAACGGCGAAATCCAGAGACCTTGTTCGGATGGCGGTCGCGAAAGTGAAGCTCAATGATCCACTCTATTCGCAACCGCTCGAGGTATGTCGCGATGCACTCGTGATCGGCGGCGGACTCGCCGGCATGACAGCCGCGCTTGCGTTGGCGGATCAGGGATTCGGCGTCCACCTGGTTGAAAAAGAGGTGACGGTCGGCGGATACCTGAAAGGAACCCGTTATCTGCTGACGGGAGAAAATCCCCAAGAAGCGCTGCGGAAACTTACGACAGCCGTGATGTCTCACAAAAATATTCACGTGCACACGAATGCAGCGCTGACCGAAGTGAAAGGCTCGCTCGGGAACTTCCAGTCAAAGATCACAGTGGCCGGAAATGGGGGTGGTGTAGAAATTCAACACGGCGTTATTGTCGTTGCCACGGGGGCGCAGACGTACAAGCCTGCCGAGCATCTCTACGGTCAAGACAACCGGGTTATGTTGCATCGGGAGCTGGAAGAACAACTTGCGAGCGGTGCGTTCAAAGCCAAGTGTGTGGCGTTCATCCAGTGCGTGGGATCGCGGAATGCAGAACGCCCGTATTGCAGTCGCACCTGTTGCTCGGAGACGGTAAAACTGGCTCTGCAGATTCGTGAGCGGTATCCCGACACGCACGTCTATGTGCTGTATCGCGAGATGCGGACGTACGGGTTCAGAGAAGCTTTTTACACGAAGGCCCGGCAGCTTGGTGTCGCCTTTGTCCGCTATGCAGACGACCAACCGCCAACCGTCGCCGGTCAGAATGGGAAGCTCTTGATTACTGTTCGGGATGAGACGCTTGGCGAGATGATCCAACTGCCGGTCGATCGTGTGGTGCTTGCGGCGGCGACAGTACCGAGCGAGGGGAACAAAGATCTAGCGCAATTGCTGAAGGTTCCGTTAGGTGAGGATAAATTCTTCCTTGAGGCGCATCGGAAACTACGGCCGATTGATTTCGCGACGGACGGTATTTTCCTCTGCGGCAATGCCCACTCGCCGCTCGACGTTGAAGAGGTCATTTCACAGGCGTTGGGAGCTGCCGCCCGCGCCGCAACGATTCTCTCCCGGGATAAGATTGACCTTGAGCCGACAATCTCTCACGTCGTACTGGAGAATTGCGACGGCTGTGCCTACTGTGTCGATCCGTGTCCGTTCAAAGCAATTACGCTGGTCGAGTATGAGGTAGGTGGAGAGGTCAAGAAGCGTGTTGAAATCAACGAAGCCATCTGTAAAGGCTGCGGGACCTGTATGGCAACCTGTCCGAAGAAAGCGGTCTTTGTGTGGCATTTCAGGCCTGAGCAGTTACAGGCGGAAGTGAAAGCGGCGTTAGGATTGGAGGTGTGAGGAAGGAATTCTCAGTGCGGGATCAAACGTACCACAACGTCAAGATAAACGCGTGCCACTCAAATCTTCCGGAACTCGGTTGGCGTCGATAAACTGATCGATTTCTTCTTTATGATCAGCGTAGAAGCTGAGGGCATCAAAGATTTGTGAAAGCGTCAGGTGGGGAAAATGAATCAGAATCTCTTCAGGTTGAGCGCCCATATTCCACCATTCGGCAATGGCTCGAACAGAGATTCCCGTGTTCTGAATCATCGGTTCTCCGGTCTCTGGCTCACGCGTAATGTGTCGATGTTGAGTCTCAAGTTCTTTCATGGAATCTCCTTTTTGTGATCTGCACAAGACACTGTTGTTGGGACTCAAGAATGACCGGACAGTAGAGAAATATTCTGTGGCAATCAAATACGGCTTGGAGTAGAACGAAAAGAGCATCTTCGTGTGGCACTTCAGGCCTGAACAGTTGCAGGCTGAGGTGAAGGCGGCGTTGGGATTAGGAGTATAGTTTGACTAAAAGGGAAATCGTTATTCTACCAACAGCTTTTCAACTGTCTGTTTTAGTTGAGGCAGATAACTGGTGATGATGCTCCAGATGATTTCTACTGACACAATATCGTAACCATGGATGATCCTGTTTCTTGCGTCGACAATCTTTCTCGAGTCAGGAAGGTCGACTGAAGGGTTCTTCTTGATAATTCTGTGAACAGCTTCACCAATGATTTCAAGATTTCGTTCAACAGCACGTCGTGTTCTTGTGTCAGAAACAAATGCGTCAAAGGTCTTTGGTCTATCGACAAAGTAACTTTCGATTTCATTGATTGCGGTCAGAATATCGTAGAGCCATGTCTTGTTCTCAGGATGCATACACAACCTGCTTGCTGCGATCGACGGCCTGCCTGAAGTAAGGATTCGTTATGGCTTTCATCTCCAAGAGATCGACTTGTTTCTCCAGAATCTTTTCTAAGGCGAACTTGAAGTCATAATAGTTGTCGGCATACTGTTCCAAACTGATGGTCTCGAATTCCACAAGAAGATCAATGTCGCTCGAACCTGTGTATCTGTCCGTAAAGAGCGACCCAAAGACAAAGAGGCTTTTCACTTTGTGCTTTACACACAATTGCTTGATGGATTCGATATGTTGTTCAATCGAATTCATGACCAACAAAAAAATATTTAGTATCAAGAAGGACTCTGGTAAGCTTGATTTGCTCGTTCTCTACGGTAATGATTTCCATACATGCTCCATTTTTGAGTACTCGAAATGTAGGCAATGAGATCCCAAGAATCAAATCACAGACCGACATTGGGTGAAGGACAGTTCCCACAGGGAACAAGCCATGATCTGGCAGTAGAGATCCTCAGGGAACACAAACTCCTCCATGCAATCATCCGCGGTCTTCAGAAGAGGCTTGAGGGAGGCACAGCGGCTTCACCGATAACTGTGGTTCAAACCCTCCGGGGGGAACTTCGAGAGTTTCGTGACCATCTCCAACGTCATTTTGACCTTGAGGAACAGGGTGGTTTCTTGGATGATATTGTAGTACGGCTGCCGACTGCAGCACGGAAAATAGAACTGCTGCGGCGGGAACATGAGACGATTCTCGCGTCCGTCGATGAGTTGTTGGACTTCTGTACTGTGGAGATGACCCAGCTGAACAACCTGTGTATGCGTGTTCACGAGATGATCTCCAACTTGAAACGCCACGAAAATGTTGAGCACGAACTTATTCAAGCTGCCTATTGCTTGGATATTGGAACCGGAGATTGAATGACTGGGAGACAACAGACACCTGCGGTGACTGCTCAGAAGATGAGCCAGCACAAGAAACGCCAACCGATCGTGGAATTCCCTAGGCCGCCGCGAGGACGTGTAACGATCCTGGAGGCGCGTTGCAAAGGATGCGAGTTCTGCGTGGAGTTCTGCCCGCGGAAGGTCCTCACACTGTCGCCGGAATTCAACGCCAAAGGCTATCACTTTCCCGTGGTTGAGCAACCTGACGAGTGCGTCAACTGCCAGTTGTGTTACTATCTGTGTCCAGAGTTTGCAATCTTCGTCACGGCAATGAATGACCTGCAAGCCAATAGTCAGAACACGTTGTCGAAAAAGGCATAATTATGGCACATCGTCCAGCAGTACTTACGGGTGAACATTTTCTCTTAGGTGATTTCGCCTGCGCTGAAGGTGCGTTGGCAGTAGGTTGCACCTTTTTCGCCGGCTACCCGATCACGCCGAGTACGGAGGTGGCCGAGCGCATGGCGGAGCGGTTGCCGGAAATTGGCGGTCTCTACATTCAGATGGAAGATGAGATCGCATCTGCGACGGCAATTCTCGGCGGGGCGTGGGCGGGAGCGAAATCCATGACGTCCACCTCTGGTCCGGGCTTCTCACTCATGATGGAAGCGATTGGCCTGGGCGTCTTGACGGAAACACCGACGGTGATCGTCAACGTGCAGCGGGCAGGGCCTTCGACCGGGCTGCCGACGATGGTTGGTCAAGGCGATATGATGCAGGCGCGGTGGGGATCACACGGTCCTTATGAAATCATCGCAGTGGCGCCAGCGTCCGCGCAGGAGTGCTTCGATTTGACCATTCGCGCGTTCAATCTCTCCGAACGGTACCGTGTTCCGGTTTTCGTCATGACGGATGAAGAGATTGGACATTTGACGGAGAAAGTTGTTATCCCCCCGGCGGAAAGAATCGAAGTGTGGAATCGCAGACAGCCGACCATTGAGCCGCATCTCTTCAGAACCTATCAGACCAATGGTGAGCTTGTCCCCGCGATGGCACATGCCGGCAGTCCGTATCGTCTGTTTTTTGAGAGTCTCACCCACGACGACCGCGGCTATCCGGTGATGAAAGCAGACGCACACGAGAAGCTTGTTCAGCGACTGATCAGAAAGATTCAAGCGAATCGGCTCGACATCATGCAGTGGGAAGAACGTGACATCAGCGATGGCGAAGTCGTTGTGCTCTCGTATGGAATCTCGGCCCGCGTTGCCAAACGAGCCATTGCTCGAGTGCGGTCGAAAGGTTTGAAAGTCGGCCTCTTTCGTCTGGTCACCGCCTGGCCGTTCCCTGACGAACGCGTGACGGAGATTTCAAGGCATATCAAAGGCTTTGTAGTTCCGGAAATCAATTATGGACAGATGGTCCGCGAAGTCGAGCGCGCCGCCGTTGATGGGTGTCAGGTGTTGCTCGTCCCGCATGCCGGCGGCGATATCCACGAACCGGAGACGATTGTGGAAGCCATCTACCGGGTGCATGAAGGGAAAGCTCCAAGACGAGGTGAAGGAGTGCTTGCTGAACGGTTGACCAAATGCACGAGGTGAGATCAATGTAGATTCTGAGTTGGATACTGGCTGGATTGGTTATGACGCCGCTAGCGGTCTTTGCCAAGGCACAGCAAAAGGACATGAGAGAAACAGAACGCGTTCAACTACCGGTAGGAAAGAAACGGGGCTAGAGCTTGAAGAGGAACATCAGCATCGCGAGTCGGAACTAACGATGGCACGAATCGGAGTCTTTGTATGTCATTGTGGCGAAAACATTGCTCGCACGGTGGACGTGGCGCGCGTGACCGAAGAGGCGCGCTCACTGTCCGGTGTCGTCTACGCCTGCGACTACCGCTACGTTTGCTCGGACCCGGGCCAAAAGCTGATTCGTAATGCCATCCGAGAGAAAGGATTGACAGGCATTGTTGTTGCTGCGTGTTCTCCCCTCATGCACGAGACGACTTTCCGTCGCGCTTCGGCAGCCGCCGGCCTCAATCCCTACAGGGTGGAGATGGCAAACATCCGGGAACATTGCTCGTGGGTGCATCAGGATCGAGAGGCGGCAACAGCAAAAGCGAGCGAGGTGATTCGGATCCTTGTCGAAAAAGTGAAGCGTGCCCGGCCCCTGCAGCCAATTCGGGTTCCGATCACGCGAAGAGCGCTTCTCATCGGCGGAGGGATTGCCGGCATTCAGGCGGCCGTCGACCTTGCAAATTCCGGCTACAAAGTGACTCTGGTCGAACGCACGCCGACCATCGGCGGGAATATGGCCCGCCTGTCCGAAACATTTCCGACGCTCGATTGCTCGCAGTGCATTCTCACACCGCGCATGGTGGAAGTGAGTCGTCATCCCAACGTCGAACTGCTGACATATTCCGAAGTCGAGGAGGTTACGGGATACGTCGGAAACTTCAAAGTGAAAATTCTCAGAAAGCCGCGGTACGTGCGGGAAGATCTTTGCACCGCCTGCAATGATTGTGTGCCCGTCTGTCCCGTCTCTGTGCCGAACGAGTTTGACCGTGGGCTGAGCTGGCGCAAGGCTATCTACATTCCTTTTCCCCAGGCCGTGCCGGCAGTGTATACGCTCGATGAGAAAACATGTCTTGGTCTGAATCCCCTGGCGTGTGAAAAATGTGCGCAGGCATGCCTGCCGAAGGCGATTGACTTCGATCAAAAACCGCAGATCATTGAGCGCGACGTCGGGTCAATTATCGTTGCGACGGGTTACGAACTATTTCCGGCAGAACAAGCGCGCGAGTATGGGTGGGGCGTGCACGCCGACGTTGTTGATGGTTTGGAATTCGAGCGGATGCTTTCAGCATCGGGACCGACGAACGGGGAAGTTCGAAGGCCATCGGACAAACGGGTTCCGAAGAATGTCGTTTTCATTCAATGCGTCGGTTCGCGCGATCCGGCACGCGGTGTTCCGTACTGCTCGAAGATCTGCTGCATGTATACGGCAAAGCATGCATTGCTGTACAAGCACAAAGTCCACGATGGCAATGCCACCGTCTTCTACATGGACATCCGTGCAGGAGGGAAAGGGTTTGAAGAGTTCGTTCAGCGGGTGATGGAAGAAGAGCGCGTACTCTACATTCGCGGTCGCGTCTCGCGTGTGATTCCCCTGAACGGAAAAATGCTCGTGCAGGGCGTTGATACGCTCAGCAATCAAAAGGTTGAGATACGGGCCGATCTGGTGGTGCTGGCGACAGCAATGATAAGCTCACCGCAGAATGGTCTGGCGAGCAAGCTGCGAATTGTTGCCGACGAGCAGGGCTTTTTCAAAGAAGCGCACCCGAAACTTCGCCCGGTGGAGACGCTGACATCGGGTGTGTTCCTTGCGGGGGCAGCTCAAGCCCCGAAAGATATTCTGGAGACTGTGGCGCAAGCGAGCGGCGCTGCCAGCAAAACGCTGGAACTCTTCTCGCAAGGAGAAATTGAACGAGAACCTACGGTCGCGCACGTCAACGAAGCGACCTGTGTGGCGTGCTTCGACTGCCGGCGCGTCTGTCCGTTTGGAGCAATTGAGGCAAAGGAGATTCGTGACAAGCAAGGACGACTCATCAGAACCGTGGCATGTGTGAACGAGGCCGTCTGCAGTGGATGTGGCGCTTGCACCGTCGCCTGCCGCAACCACAGTATGGATTTACTGGGCTACAGCGACGAAGAGATTTTCTCTGAAGTATTAGCTCTGGCATAAGATCATGAAAGAGCAGACCGAACAGAAAACAAAGATTGCTGCTTTTGTCTGCAACTGGTGCAGCTACGCCGGCGCAGATGCCGCAGGTACCAGCCGGCTTCAGTATGATGACAGCGTGTGGATTGTTCGCTTCCCGTGCACAGGACGCATTGACCCACTCTTTATCATCAAAGCATTCGAGCAAGGTGTTGACGGTGTGCTGGTCTCGGGTTGCCATCCCGGCGATTGCCACTACGCGACCGGCAACCTGTTTGCAAGGAGGCGGTTTACCATCTTCCGCACACTGATGCTGTTCTTGGGGCTTGATGAGCGTCGGCTCCAGTTCTCGTGGGTCTCAGCTGCAGAAGGCGCAAAGTGGGCTTCGGTGGTGAATACGGTCGCCGGAGCGGTAAAGGAGTTGAACGGGGAACCTTTCACCTGGGCAATCCCGATGCCGCTCCGGGGCGCCATCGGGGCTTCCGATGGTGAAGCGGTCCAAACATTGCGCGAGAACATCAAGGCGATTGAACAAACACACCGTTTCACATTCGGCGACCAGATGATCGAAACGCGGGAAGCAGCGATGACCGAGGAGCTACGGCTGCGGGCGAAACAATTATTGGAAGCCGGAGAAGTCAACGCAGTGTTGGGGTATGCGAATGGAACATTGCCCCGGACGGCGATACCATTGTTCGCCTTGTCACTAGAGGCGACAGACCAACTTGTGTGGAATCGTCACTGTCGCACCAATCTTGCTGTTTACCTGGCCCGGCCGCTCGTTCGGAAGTTAGGCAAGCTCGCCGTTGTCGTAAAACCTTGTGACGCGAAGGCTGTCCTTGGGCTGTTGCAAGAACATCAGGTTCAGCGCGAGAATGTTCATCTCATCGGTATGGCTTGTACCGGCGTGGAGGAGCGCGGGGCGATTGCGCCCAAGTGTCTCTCCTGCACGCAGCGCATGCCGGATCTCTTCGACACGAAGATCGGCACAGCGCAAGAACAACCGGCCACACGAGGGAACCCGATTGATGAGACGGTCCGGTTGCTCGACAATGCTTCGCCGCAGGAGCGTTGGAATTTCTGGCAGGAGGAGTTCAGCCGCTGCATCCGGTGTTACGCCTGCCGGGCGGTCTGTCCGTTCTGCTATTGCGAGACGTGCATTACGGACAAACATCGGCCGCAGTGGATCACGCCCAGTGCGCGGTCAGAAGGCACTATGGCCTGGAATATCGTTCGAGCAGCACATCTCGCAGGCCGATGTGTCGGTTGCAACGAATGCGCTCGGGTCTGCCCCGCCAACATACGACTTGACCTTCTCAACAGGAAAATCGCCCTTGAAATCAAGAACGAATTCGACTATGAAGCCGGACAATCTGTGGAGAGCGCTCCGCCGCTTGTCGCCTATCGGCCCGACGATAGTCAGGAGTTTATCCGATGAACATCTATTTGATTCAGGAACGACACCTGCGAGAGTGGCTCGCCGACATCATCGCAAGCGGTAGACGAGTCGTTGCGCCGCAACACGGGGACGATGGCTTTGCTAACTATCGTGACGTGGAAAACGTTGAAGCGATGATGTTCCACGGTGCCCCCAAGCCGGATTTCTCGTTCAAACGACTGCTCTTCCCACAAACCGAACAACTCTTCCGGTATCATTGGGACGAGGGGAGATTGGTTGTCGAAGACCTCTCTGCCGATGAACGAGCCTCCGCCGCAGCTGGAGAGGAGAGGGATAAGCGCGAAGTAGTTCTCTTTGGTGCCATGCCCTGCGATGCCGCCTCGCGCTTGGCGTTCGATCATGTCTTTCTCGCTGATCCGCCCGACCCGTTTTACGTGCGTCACAGAAGAAATCTGACCGTCATCGGTCTTGGCTGCGATCATCCGCAACCGGAATGCTTCTGCACGTCGGTCGGTCTCTCACCGGTTTCGACCAAGGGGTGTGACATTTTCCTGACGCCACTCGAAATGGAAGTCTGCAACGGTGTCGATAGTTCCCCTGGCTACGTCACCGAGATTCTGACCAAGAAAGGTGAAATGTTGTTGAAGAATGTCGAGGGTGAGTGGATTAAACCAGGCCGGCAAGAACAAAAAGTGTATTTGGAAAAGCTGAAAGCGGCGCGCGAGCACAAGATGCGGTCGGAAATGCTGCCGCGGCGTGAACTCAGTCCTTCCCCTGAGGCGATGAAGAATGATTTCGAAAATCCGATCTGGGAAGAAATCGCCCGTACGTGTTTGAGCTGCGGCGTATGCGCATTCGTCTGTCCAACATGCCATTGTTACGATTTGACGGAAGAGCGCGACGGACACATCTGGAGCCGATGCAGGAACTGGGATTCCTGCGGGTATGGCTATTTTACGCTGCACGCCTCCGGGCACAATCCGCGTCCTACAGCGATGGAACGTTATCGCCAGCGGGCCATGCATAAGTTCTGTTACTTTCTTGAGGCCACGGGCGCCAACATGTGTGTGGGCTGTGGGCGCTGCATCAAATTCTGTCCTGTTGGCTTGGATATTTATCAGGTAAGAGCACGATGGCAATGAGGAACCCCTATATACCGAGCATTCTCACGGTAGCCGAACTTCGGGATGAGACCCCCGATGTGCGAACGCTGCGACTGAGGATGCCGACGAATGGCAACAGCGTGAACTGGCAGGCCGGACAATTTGCCCAGGTTACCGTTTTTGGCGTTGGAGAGTGTCCGTTCACATTTGCAAATTCCCCAACGCGCAAATCGTTTGTCGAATGCACCTTCAAACTGATGGGAAAGGTGACAAGTGCCCTACGCGAAGTCGGCATCGGTGAATCTGTTGGCTTGCGCGGTCCCTACGGCAATTTCTTCCCTGCGGAAGATTGGCGGGCCCGCGATGTGCTCTTCGTTGGCGGGGGGATCGGTATGGCAGCACTTCGAGCACCACTGCAGTTCGTGCTCGATCACCGCAACGACTATGGCGAGATTCTGATCCTGAACGGCGCACGTACGGTCGCCGACATCGTGTACAAAGAGGAGATGAAAGAATGGAGCGCGTATGAAGGTGTGAAACTGGTTCGCACAGTTGACCCGGGCGGGGAGACCGCAGAGTGGGATGGCGAGGTAGGACTTGTGCCGCATGTGTTCGAGAACATTGCGCCCAAGCCTAACGGCTCTATCGTCGTTACCTGCGGGCCCCCGATTATGATTCACTTCATGCTGCTCACGCTGGAGAAGTTAGGATATCGCAAAGAGCAGGTTGTCACCACATTAGAGAATAAAATGAAATGCGGCTTTGGGAAGTGTGGGCGGTGTAATGTCGGCAGTGTCTATGTGTGCAAAGATGGGCCGGTGTTCACGGCGGCTCAACTCGAACAAATGCCAAAGGAGTTCTAATTATGCAAATGATTCGCGACGAACGGTCGATGGAGTTCATCGAGGAAGAACAGTATGAAGAAGTACTTGAACAGCTTATTCACCCTGCGGAATGGGCGCTGAGGGTCGACCGCATCCCGCACATCTGGTGTTCGGGTTGTGGCATTGGAACGGCGATGATTGCGTTTATCGAAGCGCTGAGGGAACTCCAGATTGATCTTCATGGGCTCTGCGTAGTTTCCGGCATTGGCTGTACCGGGCGTGTGGCTGGATACATGCACTGCAATAGCTTTCACACGACACACGGCCGCGCAATTCCGTTTGCTATCGGTCTCCATCTTGTGAATCCAGAGCTGAAAGTTGTTGTCTTCAGCGGCGACGGCGATATTGTAGCAATCGGCGGCAATCACTTCATCCATGCCGCACGACGCAATGTGGACCTTACGGTGATCTGTGTCAACAACTTCAACTACGGCATGACAGGCGGACAGAGCGGCCCGACCACGCATATGGACGGCAAGACCACCACGACCCCGTATGGAAATGTGGAATATGAGTTCAATCTCCCGCTCCTTGCAGCAGCAAGCGGAGCGACCTACGTCGCACGATGGACGACGCTCGACCCACGCCGACTTCGCCAGTCCATGGTCGAAGCCCTCAACAAGAAAGGCTTTTCGTTCGTTGAAGCGATCTCGCCTTGCCCCACGAACTACGGCAGGCGAAATAAATTAGGTGAAGCGATCGAAGAGATGCGCTACTATCAAGAAAGCACGGTCATCAAACACTTCGCGCCGTTTGAGGAGACGGAACTGAAGCTCGGCGGCCCCATTGTGTGCGGAAAATTTATCGACAAGGAAAAGCCCACGTTCCTTGATCTCGTGCGCGCGGAAATCGATCGCAAAGCCCAAAAGGAGTGAGACGATGACAACACCCAATCTCTTGCAGATTCGCGTCAGCGGCTTCGGTGGCCAGGGAGTTGTGATGATGGGATACGTGCTCGGGAAGGCTGCATCCATTTATGAACCGAAAAACGCCACGCTCTCCCAATCGTATGGACCGGAATCGCGCGGTGGTGCCAGCGCGTGCGACGTACTCATCTCGCCCGATGAGATCGATTATCCAAAGGTCACCGACCCAGATGTCTTGGTTGTGCTTTCACAAGACGCTTACAACACCTACGGGCGAAAGCGCCCCGAGTACTGCACGTTCATCGTCGAAGAAGAGTTGGTGGAACTGACCGACGAAGACAAACAGAAGAAAGTGTATAAGATTTCGGCGACGCGGATGGCAGAGGAATTAGGTAAAAGGATCGTCGCCAATATGGTGATGTTAGGATTTGTTGCTGCGGTAACATCCTGTGTGGGCGCAGAGGCGCTGAAGCAAGCACTTGCTACGACTGTACCGAAAGGAACAGAGAAACTTAATCTGAAAGCGTTCGACACCGGCTACAACTTCGGAGTATCGGTCCGAGAGACGGAATCAGAAAACATTGCCGCGAGATGATCATGAATGCCTTCGTTCAGAGCAATGCAGCACAGGACACGAGACTTCTTGTTGAGGTCGAAGAGCTCAGCGGCCAGAATCTCTATGCCTGCTATCAATGCGGAAAGTGCACGGCGGGATGTCCGCTCGCGTTTTCCATGGACATTCTGCCGCACACGATCATCCGACTGATGCAGCTTGGTCAGGTGGAACGAGCGCTCTCGAGCAAGAGTCCCTGGCACTGTGCCGCGTGCCTCACCTGTTCATCGCGTTGTCCCAAAGGTGTGGACCTCGCGCGGGTGATGGAAGCGCTGCGGGTGTTGTTGATTCGCTCGGGCAAAGCGCCGATTCAAGTGTTTCAACTGCCCGTCGAACTCGCCGCTCAACTTCCCCAGCAGGCAGCCGTCAGCGCATTAAGAAAACACTCAGGTTGATCAATGAAACTGCTCTATTATCCCGGTTGCACGCTGCGCACTGTTGCACAGGACTTTGACCGATCGGCCAGGGAAGTGGCCTCAGCGCTCGACATCGAATTGGTGGAGTTGACGGACTTCACCTGTTGCGGCGGACTCTTCCCGCAGACGACGGAGAACCTGATGCCGCTGCTTGCGCCGGCACGCATCCTAGTGCAGGCTCAGCGAACCGATCCCGCACAGAAACTGATGACACTCTGCACATTCTGCTACAACACACTCAAACGTACGCACTTCACACTGCAAAATGACCTTCAGAAACGCTCCATCGTTTCTGAATTTCTGGAAGAGCCTTACCGCGCCGAGGTGAAGGTAGTGCATCTCCTGGAAGTACTACGGGACGATATCGGTTATGAGGCAATCGGGAGAAAGCTCGCCGCAGGGAGCTTGATTGAGAGCATTCAAGGCATGCATGTCGCTCCCTACTACGGCTGTTTGTTGCTGCGACCCTCAGAAGAAATCAGCATGGATGACCCGGAACAGCCGACGATTCTGGAAGATTTACTTCAGACACTCGGCTGCACGGTGGTGGATTTTCCGTGGAAGACCGAGTGCTGCGGCTCGTTCCTTGCAGTCAACAAACCGGAACTTGCCCGTCAATGCTCGCAGACGATTGTTCAACGTGCTGCTCAGGTGGGAGCGCAGATGCTCGTTACGACCTGTCCGCTCTGTTCATACAACATTACACATCTGGGCCTGGATCATACACCGATGTCGGTTCTGTACTTTACGCAGATTCTTGGCATGGCGTTAGGCATCGATCTGCAAAAACTCGGTCTGCGCCCGGACCGGCTAGAGAAAGCGATAACGTGAGGATACCTGGAGAACGTTATGAAAGTAATTGCTGACTTCTCATTGATTCCGCTTGGGGTCGGAGTCTCGGTCTCTCGGTATGTCGCCGAGTGCGAGAAAATCCTCAAGGCGGCCGGACTGAAGATTCATCTCCACGCACACGGAACAAACATCGAGGGCGAGTGGGATGACGTCATGGCTGCCATTCGGCGTTGCCATGAAGTGATTCACCAGAGTGGCGTGCCGAGAATCTCCAGTTTCGTGAAAATCGGCACGCGAACCGATCGCGATCAAACAATGGAAGATAAAGTACTGAGCGTGGAAGAAAAACTATCGACTTGAGATGCGCCTATGGACACTATCGTTGACGCTACACTGAAACGAACCGAAACCCAGGAGGAGATCCAGCCTCGCATGATCGGTGTTGCCTTTGCCGGGAAGCGTTACTCCGTCCCCGAAGGTCTCACGATCTTGAAGGCACTGGAGTATGCCGGTTATCGACTCATACGGGGCGTTGGTTGTCGTGGTGGATTCTGTGGTGCGTGTGCCACCGTGTATCGTACCGCCGGCGACTATCGTCTGAAGATTGGCCTTGCCTGCCAGACGATGATCGAAGAGAATATGTACCTGACCCAGATTCCGTTCTATCCTGCGCAGAAGGCGACGTACGACATTGTAGAGTTGCGCCCCACCGGCGAGGTGTTTATCCGCTTCTATCCGGAAATCCTCCGTTGCCTGCAGTGCAACACCTGCCGCAAGGTCTGTCCGCAGGATCTCGATGTGATGCGTTACATTGCCGCGGCACAGCGTGGAGAGGTTGACCGAGTGGCCGACCTCTCGTTCGACTGTTTACAGTGCGGCTTATGTGCCAGCCGCTGTCCGGCGGAGATCGCTCACTACCACGTCGCCCAGTTAGGCAGGCGACTGTACGGACGGTACCGGCAGCCGCTCGCTATGCATCTCACGCAACGATTGGCAGAAATCGGAGAGGGACGGTTCGATGAAGAACTCTCATCATTGCAACGAATGAGCCAGCAGGAATTCGAGTCGCTGTACTCCCAGCGCGATATTGAGCCGGAGGAGGTTGTTCCGGCGAAGAAAGAAGACTAAAGGAGCCTGATGCCATGCCTTATCCCGAATGTATGCAAGAGTCGCTCAACCGTGTTGAAACAACGCGGGCCCGCCGGTTAAAAGAAAGCATGCTTCGCATGTCCCTGGCTGAGAAACAGCAGATGTTGGAAGGCTTCCATCCGGACTATCGGGCCGAGAGCTTCCGGGCACTGTCGGTTGGAGCGAACAAGGGCGACCGTGTTCCGCACGAACTGGCCGACCTGCTTGAGGCTCGCAGCCGCATCGACCCGGCTGCATTCAACCTAGACCGTATTGATTATGATACCGATGTCCTCATCCTGGGTGGTGGTGGAGCCGGGACCGCTGCTGCCCTTACCGCTCAGGAACACGGAGTGCAAGTCCTGCTGGCAACCAAACTTCGCTGGGGTGATTCCAATACCATCATGGCGCAGGGAGGGATTCAGGCAGCGGATAAAGAGAATGATTCACCAGCCCGGCATTACCTCGACCTGGTCGGCGGGGGCGGATTTGTCAACGTTTCTGAATTGGCACGGGCGCTTGTAACGGACGCGCCGGGAATTATTCGCTGGCTGGAACAGCTGGGTGTCATGTTCGACAAAGAACCGGATGGCACGATGCGCACAGTGCACGGCGGTGGAACATCGCGCAAGCGAATGCATTCTTGCAGAGATTACACGGGCATGGAGATTATGCGCGTGCTGCGCGACGAAGCAAGAAATCAGGGGGTGAGGGTATTGGAGTTTTCTCCCGCGGTCGAACTCCTCTTGGACGATTCAGGCCAGTGTGCTGGTGCTGTTCTCTACGATCTTGAGACGGAAGAATTCTTCGTCGTACACGCTCACTGTACCGTCATTGCCACGGGCGGCATGGGTCGACTGCATGTGCAAGGATTCCCAACGACGAATCATTACGGCGCGACTGCCGACGGCATTGTTCTCGCTTATCGAGCGGGGGCATCGTTGAAGTTCATGGACACCGTTCAGTACCATCCGACAGGGGTCGCGTATCCCGAACAGATACTAGGTCAACTCGTCACCGAAAAGGTGCGCGGGTTGGGGGCGCAGTTGATCAACGTTGACGGCGAGCAGTTCGTCAATGAACTCGAGACGCGTGACCTCGTCTCGGCGGCAATCATTTGTGAATGTACTAAGCGAAACCGTGGTGTGATGACTCCCACGGGAATGTTCGGAGTCTGGCTCGACACACCGATGATTGATATCAAGCGCGGAGCCGGCACAACAGCGCGAGCCATCCCGGCGATGGTTCGTCAGTACAAACGCTACAATATTGATATCACCAAAGAGCCAATCCTTGTCTACCCGACGCAGCATTATCAAAACGGGGGTATTCGTATCAATGAGCGCTGCGAAACGGGCATACCGGGTCTCTACGTGGCGGGCGAGGCAAGCGGCGGCGTGCACGGCAGGAATCGATTGATGGGAAATTCGCTCCTCGATATTCTGGTCTATGGACGTCGCTCCGGGAAAAACGCCGCGCTTGCGTCTTCACGAGTAACGCTGGGTTCTCTTTCGCTCAAACATGTTGAGGAGTACCACCGGGAACTCATCGCGACAGGAAACGGCAGCGAACGGGTCGCACCGCTCATCTTGCCCGACTACACGTCTGCGGTGAGTAAGATTCGCCGCAAAGGAGCGGTGCCGGTTGGATAAGAGGTATGCACAAATCGTCAGCGGTCTGGGGGACGAACGTGTTCACATTCAACATCGAGGATCACTATGAACCAACAATATAATTTGAACGAATGGGTGGAACAGTCAGCTGCATTGACGACACCCGACACCGTCTACTGGTGCGATGGCTCGCAGCAAGAATTCGACCGCTTGATCGAACACGCGCTGCGGGATGGGACGTTTCTCGCACTCAATCCGCAGACGTATCCCAACTGCTATCTCCACCGGAGCCACCCGCAAGACGTTGCACGCACCGAGCATCTCACATTTATCTGCACACGCAATCGCGACGATGCCGGTGCGAATAACAACTGGATGGACCCTACGGAAGCAAAGGAGAAGGTGGGAGCGCTGTTCCGCGGCTCTATGAAGGGACGCACGATGTATGTCATCCCCTACTTGATGGGTCCGGTCGGTTCGCCGTACAGCCGCGTTGGCGTTCAAGCGACCGATAGTCTCTACGTTGCTGCCAGCATCCACATTATGACGCGGGTGGGCAAGCCGGCGTTAGAGCATCTGGAAAAGACGAAGAATGTCGTTCCGGGTTTACATTCCGTCGGCGACCTCTCTCCTGAGCGGCGATACATTCTCCACTTCCCAGAAGAGCAACTGATCTGGAGTTACGGCTCCGGCTATGGCGGCAATGCGCTGCTCGGCAAGAAATGCTTTTCGCTGCGCATCGCAAGCTGGCTTGCGCGTCAGGAAGGATGGATGGCCGAGCATATGCTGATCATCGGATTCGAGGAGCCGGACGGTGAGATCACCTACGTTGCTGCGGCGTTCCCCAGTGCTTCCGGCAAGACGAACTTCGCGATGATGCTGCCGGCGCTCAAAGGCTACAAAGTCTGGACGGTCGGCGATGACATCGCGTGGCTGTTCATTGACGAAGAAGGACAGCTGCGCGCCATCAATCCCGAAGCGGGAATGTTCGGCGTCGCTCCGGCCACAGGACCTCACACGAATCCCGTTGCTATGGAGATGCTCAAGCGTAATTCGTTCTTCACCAACGTCGGACTTACGCCATCGAACGAGCCGTGGTGGGAAGGCATCGGCACCGAACCCATGGAGGGGCTGATCAACTGGAAGGGAGAGCCATGGAAACCGAACGGCGAGCCGGTGGCGCACCCGAATTCGCGCTTCACCACACCGCTGCGGCAATGCCCAACGATCTCGCCGCACTGGGAAGACCCGCAGGGTGTGCCGATTTCGGCAATCATCTTCGGCAGCCGTCGCTCAGCAGTCGTGCCGTTGGTGATGCAAGCGTTGAGCTGGCAGCACGGTGTGTTCATGGGCTCAGGCATGGGCGCGGAGACGACCGCGGCAGCAGTCGGTCGCGTCGGTGTCAAGCGCCGCGACCCGATGGCGATGCTTCCGTTCTGCGGCTACCACATGGGCGATTATTTCAGACATTGGTTGGAGATGGGAAAGCGGTTGAAGAAGCCGCCGCAGATTTTCCGCGTCAACTGGTTCCGCAAAGATGCAGAAGGAAATTTCCTCTGGCCCGGCTACGGAGAAAATGCGCGCGTGTTGAAGTGGGCTGTGGATCGCGCTCGCGGAAAGGGGGAGGCAATCGAAACACCCATCGGTTATCTCCCGACCCCCACTGGCATTGACTTGAGTGGTCTGGAGTTAACGCCGGGCGCGATGGATGAACTCAATTCTGTGGATGTGCCGGGCTGGCTGAATGCCGTCCGCGAACTGGAGGAATTCTACAAGCAGTACAGCGACAGGCTCCCTCAGGAGATCACCGATGAGTTGAGACAGCTCGAGGCGCGACTGGAAGGAATGAAGGCTCAGTATGTCCAAAACAACGAACCGGTGCCGGTGCGGTGGTAGAGTTGAACAGGCGTCATAGAAATAGACAACAATGAATGAAGCCATTCTGGCGGTCCTTGCCGGTCTCACACTTGGCGCGCTGCATGCGTTTGATACCGATCACGTAGCAGCGGTCAGCGTGTTTGTCAGCCGGAATCCAAAGCCCACACGGGCCGCGCTGTTCGGCGTACGGTGGGCATTGGGTCATACGATAGCCCTGTTGGTCTTTGGTCTGGCTGTTATGACTCTCAAACTTGTCATCACTCCCCTCATGGAAACCGTAGCGGAGGTCGGCGTCGGAGTCATGCTGGTCGCTCTTGGAATATGGGCAATGCGCTATCTTGTTTGCCGCAAACGCATCCACATTCATCGCCATACGCACGACGGTGTGGAGCACATGCACTTTCACTCGCACGAGGAGCGAACCGATCACCATCACACGCACTCGATGGTTCTCGTGGGTGCTGCGCATGGCTTAGCGGGAACGGCATCCGTGCTGGTCATCATTCCTATGGCTATCGCTGGTTCAGTGTTCGCGGCGTCGCTCTATATCCTTCTGTTTGGAATCGGAACGATCATCGCGATGGCGACTTGTGCGTATCTGCTGGCGAACGTTGTTGTGGCGGTCAAGAGGAAGAACGCGATCGTCTGGTTTCAGGGCATCACGGGTGTGGCGTGTCTCCTTGTGGGTTGCCTGTGGATTCTCGGAGCTGTGATGTAGGAGGAATGTGCCATGAGCCATCAGAATAACGACTTCGAGCCGTTGATCATCAACTTCTGCTGTTATTGGTGCTCGTACACGGGTGCCGACCTCGCGGGCACCTCGCGGATTCAGTACCCGCCCAATTCACGCATCATCCGCGTGCAGTGTACGGGCATGATTCACCCCAACCTCGTCATCGAAGCGCTGACGAGTGGGGCGGACGGCGTGCTTGTGTGTGGCTGTCATCCGGGCGATTGTCACTATCTCGAAGGTAACCTCCGCGCCAAAGCTCGGGCTGAAGCCATCGAATTGATGTTGCAGGATTTCGGCATTGAACCGGAGCGCTTCCGGCTCGAGTGGGTCTCGGCATCGGAAGCTCAGCGTTTCGCACAAGTCGTGACAGAGATGGTTGAGCAAGTCAGGAAGGTTGGTCCCAGCCCGTATCGTGTTGCTGTCTGATGTCGGCATCAACTTGGAGACGCCTTTGACGATACAAATTCTGAAGAGCCCCTATTCAACAATGTTCGATACTACAATCCACTGATCTATACTCACTAAACAACGGAGGGCACTATGGCAGTCCGTCTAGCGCAAGAGTGGTTCACAATCTGTGGAGGATGCGAAGTAACCATCCTCGACGTCGGCGAGCCGCTGCTTGACATCCTCTCGAAGCTCGAGATCGTCCACATGCCCGTCATCATGGATCACAAGGTCTACGGTCAGACGGGAGAGAAGAAGGAAATCGAAATTCCGGAAGCCGATGTGGGCATCATTACGGGCGGCATCCGAACCGAGGAGCATAAGCTTCTCGCGAACGAGATGCGAAAGAAATGCAAAACGTTAATTGCGATGGGTTCGTGCGCGTGCTACGGCGGCGTACCTGCCCTCGCGAACCTTTACACGGTTGACGAGATCTTCCAGAAGGTGTACCGCGACTCCGTGTCAACGGAGATGAACGGGATACCGCGCGAAGAGATTCCACCGTTGACCGATAGGGTGTACGCGATCCACGAATTCGTCCCTGTCGACGTAAAACTCCCCGGCTGCCCCACGACGCCGGAAATTTTCGTCGAGGCGGTCACAGCGCTGCTCGAAGGCAAGCCCTTCCAGCTCAGCGGCAAGAGCGTGTGCGACGAGTGCCCGTTCATTCGGGAAAAGAAAGCGGTCTCCAACCTCAAGCGGCCGCTTGAGCCTATTGACTTCAAGGTGGGTGAGCCGATGAACACCGTCCGCTGTATCATGGAGCAAGGGTTCCTCTGTCTCGGTCCCGCTACGAAAGCTGGATGCGGCGGTGCTGAGGGAACGCCGCGCTGCATTCGCGCGTACATGCCATGCCGCGGGTGCTTTGGTCCACTGGCCGAGAATGCCAACCCGATGGTCGATATGATGGGCGCGTTGGCTTCGATCGGATTGGACGCAAAACAGATTGAAGACCGTGCGGCAACGTTCAATCGCTTCGCCGGCGCACAGGGTCGGCTCAGGCCCGTGCCATCGAAAGGAGGGAAGCCGTCATGACAAACACCATCGTTATTCAACCCGTCAGCCGGATCGAAGGACACGCAAAGGTTACGATTCAGCTTGACGATGTGGGGAACGTGCACGATACCCGCGTCAACGTGATTGAGTTGCGCGGGTTTGAAAAATTCTGCATCGGCAGGCCGGTTGAGGAAATGCCGCGCATCACCACGCGCATCTGCGGCGTGTGCCCGTGGTCGCATCACCTCGCTTCAGGTAAAGCGACCGATGCGGTGTTTGGCGCCGACCCGCTGCCTGCGGGGAAAAAACTCCGCGAGCTCTGCAACAGCATCGCTTACATGGAAGAACATATCCTTCACTTCTACTTTCTTGCCGGTGCCGATTTCGTGATGGGTCCCGATGCCGACCCAGCAGTTCGAAATGTCATCGGCATTGTGGGAAAGGTACCCGATGTTGCCAAGCGGGTTGTGCGCGTTCGTCATATGGCAGCAAAGATGCTGGAAATCCTTGCGGGCAAGGCGATTCATCCTGACGCTGTTGTGCCGGGTGGATTCAGCAAACCGCTGCTTTCAGGGGAACGAGACCAGGTGCGGAAAATGGCAGACGAGTGCCTCGACCTCGCCAAGTTCTCAATCGCCTTCGCGAAAGAGAACATCTTCCCGCAATACTTAGATACTGTCAAATCTCTTGGCGTCATCGAGACCGGGTTCCTCGGAACTGTGAAGGACGATGGGGCGCTGGATCTCTACGACGGAAAACTCCGCCTCATGACGAAGGAGGGACAGTTCGTGGACTTCCCCTACGAGCAGTACACGGACTACATCAGCGAGCACATCGAGCCGTGGAGCTACTTGAAGTTCCCGTACGACAAACGCGCGGGAAAGTTCTCGATGGATCTGGAGAATCCGAACGGGATTTACCGAACCAACACGTTGGCCCGTATCAACGTATGCGATTACATTGATACGCCGTTAGCGCAAACAGAGTTGGAGGAATTCCGGAAGAACTTTGGACGGCCCGCTCAGCTCACATTGCTCTATCATTGGGCGCGCTTGATCGAGCTTCTGTACAACGCGGAGAATGCTATCCGTCTGCTCGATGATCCGATGATCACGAGCGCCGAGACGCGCGTGAAGGTGACACCGAGGGCGGCTCGCGGTGTTGGCTGCGTCGAAGCTCCACGCGGAACGTTGATTCATGACTACACGACCGACGAAAAGGGATTGTTGACAAACGTGAACCTGATTGTCGGCACGACGCATAACAATGCTCCCATCAACATGTCCGTGAAGCAGGCAGCGAAGATGGTCATCAAGAACGGTAAGTACGATCAGGGTATTCTGAACCGCGTCGAGATGGCGATCAGGGCGTACGACCCGTGCCTCTCCTGTGCCACGCATCGATTCGACGGCACGCTCGCAGTGCGTATCGATATCTACGACGGCAAAGGAACGCTGATCGATTCGATGGCAAACTGAACATAGGGCGACGAGAGATTCGACTTCACTCGCCACAAATCTTGTCGCCCTCCATAATTTCACCATTCCAAAGGAAAGGAGAAGAAGTCATGAAGTTAAACGTCAAAGCGCTCGCCCTCACCACGGGTTTGCTCTGGGGAGGGGCAATGTTTGTTACTGGCCTCGCCAACCTGATCTGGTCAACCTACGCCGTGAAGTTTCTTGAGGTGATCGCATCTGTCTATCCAGGTTACCACGCAAATGGTACGTTCATCGACCTGATAGTGGGCACACTGTATGCTCTGATCGACGGCGCCGTTGTAGGATTGATCTTCGGTTGGCTTTACAATGTCCTCCTGACTAAAAAAGAACTGCCTGCTGCGTAATGCTCACCACGCCAGATTGAGGATATGTCAGAGAACAATGAGTCGGTTCTGGGTGCAGGTCGGGATGACTTTCTTCCCGATTTCTGCACTAAACGAGTACTGATCCTCGGCTGTGGCAATCGTCTGTTTGGTGATGATGGTTTCGGTCCGGCAGTTATCGACGATCTTTCAAAGCTCTACGACGTTCCGGAGGATGTCTATGTGATGGATGTCGGAACGGGTGTGCGGAAGATTCTCTTTACCCTCTACCTTAGCAGTACACTGCCGGAGCAGATTGTCATCGTTGATGCTGTCGACAAAGGGAGAACTCCGGGTGAGGTGTTTGAAATCCCCTTGGAAGATATCCCGTTTCAGAAAACCGACGACTTCTCTCTGCATCAGGCACCATCCTCCAATCTCGCAAAGGAGTTGAAGGACAAAGGTGTGAACGTGCGGGTCATCGCCTGTCAGGTCGAGAGTATCCCGCCACACATTCAGTCGGGTCTGTCGGAATCGATCTCCACTTCTGTTCGCGACGCCAGCGAGTTGATCAGCCGAGATTATGGTTTTTCTGGAAGAAAAGTCGACGGCCATTTCACGAGCGTGATGAACGTCCGCCAAGCTACGCGCTGGTAATGCCATCTTGATCCCGCACCGAACGGGAGAAAGAATTCCTCTCTTGGCTTTGACCAGATCGGCCAGTTCCGTTGTTACCTGCTGGCACTTGCCCCGAAGCGGGAGGAGGAACAGCTACGCAATCAGCATTCGTTTCATCAATCTCAGTAATTCCTTCCGATCCTCCTGACGCAGCGAAGGGGACACCCGTAGAAGCGCAGATTCTCTCCAGTAACTCTATCGAAGGTCTTCTCATATCTCGCTCGAGCCGGGAATAATGTTCGCGACTCACATTTAACTTTTCAGCCATTTCCTTCTGCGTCAAGCTGTGCCCGGTGCGATAGGCTTTGAGTGAAGTGCCGAGATCCATGGTTCTCCCCTCCAGTGCGGAGAAGTGTGACCTGCCAGTTCACTTTTTGTCCCACAATGTGACATAGGAGGTCACATTGTTCGCCCGATGTGACATGGCAGGTCACATTTTTTCGCTTGATTTTTATTGATTAAGGGAATTTCTATCCGACCCGACGTCTGATTGAGAGTCCCCCTTGATCTGTACAAAGGGGGGCTTTTTTGTTTCAGTTTATTAAAGGGATAAGTCGTATTTTTGTCTCTCCATTATGAAGTCAATCCCACGAAAATACTTGTTGGCTGTACCAGGATTGTGGCTGCTTGTGTTTATCACTTGTACATCCGATCCCACTGCCACGAATAGTAACAATACCGGTAAGATTGAACCTCCTGAGCTTCCAGAAAACCCTTTTAAAGCGCCATTATACTGGAGCGTGTATGAATACCACATCTTAAGGCCGGATAATGAGGAAAATTACATTTCTGAAGAATCGTTGATGGCGAATGTCAATTGGGTCGAGCAAAATCTGCTGCCTTACGGCTATGACATGATTGCTATGGATGGCTGGGGCGATGTTTCTCAACTCAATGAATATGGGTACAGAGTGAAACATTCGAAGCATTGGAAGAACGATTACGCCTGGTGGGCGGCCCACCTTGCAAGTCGGGGAATGAAACTTGGGATGTACGACAATCCCCTCTGGGTACATAAGCAAGCAGTGGAAGCGGGTGCAACCATTAAAGGAACGAGTATTCCTCTCGGACACATTGTTGACCTGAATGAAAAAACGTTGTGGTTTACCTGGGTGCAAGTCGATCGTGCCGGCGCAGAAAAGTATGTAAAAGGTAGAGTCCAGCATTGGGCCGACATGGGAATCAAATTTCTAAATGTCGATTTCCTTTCCTGGTTTGAAGATGGCTTTGACAAAAATCTTGGAGTAACAGGTCCCCAAAGACCGCGCGCATATTATGAAACGGCGATGCGTTGGATAAGAGAGGCCGCGGATGCAAATGGTGTGTTGTTTAAGGCTGTCATGCCCCACCTCAAAAACGAAGCTGAAGTGGAACAACGGTACAGCCACATGATTCGCATCAATGAGGATGTATTGACAGGTGGATGGTATCGTTTCAGTGAAGACAACAGAGGCAATCGGCGCCCTTGGTGGTCTCAATGGGCTAACCCAATGGATGGTTATGCCTACTGGTCATCTATTGCGGGAAGAGGTAAAGTGATCCTGTGCGGGGATTTTATCCGGTTGAACACATTTGGCAATGACGACGAGCGGAAATCAGTCATAACCCAGCACCTGATTGCCGGCGGACCGCTGGGTGTCTCAGATCAGTACAATACTATCGGTAATAATCTCTGGTTATATCAAAACGAGGAGATGCTGGCACTTAACCGTGATGGCTTTGTCGGAAAACCTCTGGATAACAATCCTACAAGTCAAAACAGCCAGATATGGAAAGGCCAAATGTCGGACGGAACCTGGATTGTTGCATTGTTCAATCGTGAGTCTGTTGCCACAACGAGGAGTGTCAGTTTTGCAGCTACCCTGGGTATCGAAGGTGAAGCGCAAGTCAGGGACGTATGGGAATGTAAGGACCTGGGGTCAATGACACTTTATTCGGCAAGTATTCCGTCCCGGGGCGTGGTTGTTTTGAGAATTATGTATGAAAACTAAGAGAGTTTTTCAAGTGCCTCATCATTTCACCAACCTGAGGAGTGCAGCTCATGATCAACCAATTTTCTGGTATTTCGGTTTTGGTTGTCAACAACCTTTGGATGTTCGGCATTCTTTGGTATGGTGGCGTGGCAGTCATTGCGTGACAGCGGTGTCAATAGGGTACAAGTCAGCATCGATGGCGCCAGGGCTGCAAGCCATGAGACGCTGCGACAAAAGCCTCAATCGTTTGAGCGAGCTATTGCCGCAATAGTGAACTTTCGTGAGGCCGGGTTCAGCGACATCAGCGTCGCCTTTTGCCCGACGGCATTCAATTTTGCCGAAGTCGAAGATGCCTATAATCTTTGTGCCCGACTTGGCGTTAAGGATTTTCGCGTCCAACCGCTGATGCTTCTTGGTAGAAGTCTATCTCATGAGCACATTGTCCCTTCGTCTTTGCAATATCGTGCCCTCGTTTCCGCCGCCTATCGGTTGAAATTTAGTCAATGTACGCCCGCGCAAGTTGAATGGGGGGATCCTGTTGATCATCTCATTCGATTCAGAACAGTTGTACAGCACTGCGTAGCATTTGCGAACATCAAGGCTGACGGATCGATTGACGCGTCACCGTATATTCCGCTCATCGTTGGAAATGTTCGCAAACATCGATTCAGCGAATACTGGGACGCAGGACTTCCCAGGATTTGGGAGCGCGATGAAGTCAAGAGACTGGCTGCTAGAGTTCTTTCCGTTGTTGACATGGGGAGAGAGGAAAAGGGAATACCACGTGTTTGGCATGACGAGCCTATATCGATAGATATTATCGATACACACTTGTTTCAAAACTGAAAGGAACTTAGTTATGCGCAACGGCAAACCCATTTTCCGAAACGAGAACGTTTTGTATCAACGTGAAGAGAAAGAGGGATATTGGACATTCATTCCTAAGCACCATCCCGAAACACGGGAGCTAATCATCAATCGCACGGGCAAAGAAATTCTGCGACTGTGTGACGGATCTAATACGCTGGACGATATTGAGAGAACCATGCGCAGTCGATATCCGCAGGTAAAGGGGGAAGTCATTCTGAATGATGTCAAGAAAATGGTTGCAGGCTTCTCACGACTTGGCATAGTAGAATGGGAAGGAGAGAATCCATTTTTGTATATGAAACAAGAACCCCTTGCAGATAGTTTTGTGATGCAGATTGCTCAAGAGAGTGACCACGGGTTGATCTACAAATTTCTCGAAGACAGGGACCAGTCGCACGGAGATGACTACTCTTTCCATAAGAGCCCTCTTATCGTCCCTGGTGAATATGGTGAAGTAGGTTTGCGGCAAAAGCTTTTCTCTTTTGTGGAGGATTTCTTTTTGCTCATGAAGGATCAGACAATTCAAGGGCTTATAAGCATTTCCATGCCCATTCTTCCTAATGAGTCAGCAGCTATGATCAAGCAGATCAGGTGTCCAAAGAAGTTCTCCAAAGAATTCCTAACGTATTGTCTTGATAGTCTGCTCTATCTAGCCGTAAGACCTATTGCAAAGGTGAAGCTATGTGAGTTGAAAAATGAGAAAATGGACGCAGAACTCGAAAAGATCCTTGAGAAGCTTGGATTCAGGCTCGAAGGGGAGTTTCAGAGCGAATTGGGAGTAGATGGTGACATTCGAGTGCTATCGTGGTTCTACAAGCCCGAGCTTTTGGCTCACATCGAAAAGGTAAGAAAGAATGCATTTGTTGCAATCGGGAGGGAATAGCACAAGCGATTCCATTTGCACAGGCGTGGATCATGAATGCCCGATCAGAGCAACTGGATCTGGGCCAGAGTGAATGCTGTTACGGTTCAACTATTATTGACAGCGTCTATAAAACACTTACCAGAAAGGAGGTGATAAGACATGATTGGGTATGAATCGCCAACGATAGAGGCAGTTGGGGGAAATGATATGACCCCTGCCGCAGCATTCGTTGCGGTAATCTTTGCCGCAGTTACCGTGGTCGCGGCTGTAACTTTCCTTGCCGCAGTAAGTTACGCTGGCGTGTGGCAAATGGTGGGAGTGGGAGTGTTCATTTGGGAGACCGCGGCAGTTGTTGGCTAGCGTGGTGTGTGCGCCGACATCGTGCACAGTCAGGGGCTTGTCTCATCAATTGTCTTCGCAGGAGCGGATAGAACTTACTTACCGAATTCTGCCACTAGGGCGCGAAATGCAGTCTTTTGCTGTTGCGCCGAGGGGGCAGCCCACGTGCACGATGTTCGGCAAAGAGCTGTACCAATGCACAAGATCATTTTTTTTGAGATCGAGTCAGGAGCCAGTCTTAGGCAAGTGGTAAAGGTGGTACCGTGTCAAATCTAGGTGTTACGATGGCGATTCTTGTAATATGAATAACTGCTATGAAAAAAGAGTGAATCTTTGAAAATTTGGAATATTTAAGCACTTTTTTCATCCGGCGTGGTGAAGCCAGGATTCATGACCGCTGATGTTACGCAAAGATGGGTTTTGAGGCCCAATCCAACGGTTGTAAAGATCTCAGATGCTTGAATGCGGTCTTGAGGGCATGAAGGTAAAGATTCAATTTGAGTCCTTCATACGAAACGGCGGTAATCATCCTCAGCATTTCCAGTTTGATGAAGGCACACAACGAGCCGAAGATGTGAGATGATTGTGTGACCACCGTTCGAGCGGGCGACCGCGTCAAGGCACATTGTTGCTTCAAGGCTTTGTGGTATTCTTCGATCTTCCATCGTTTTTGATAGAGATCAGTCATGGTATCATACGTGAGTGTTGTATCATTGCTAACAAGGTACAGAATGCCGGTCGAACCGTCTTTGTTTGTAAAGACTTGACGAAGAAGCAGAAGGACAAAGGGAACTTCTTCGAGATAGACCATAGCAGTCGTGGAGTCCTTGAGTGGCAGCGTTTCGACTGTCACGTACTTCCCTCGACGTTTGTCCTGGGCAGAGAGAGCAACCTTGCGATTGCTCTTCAACGGCATGATAAAGTGACGCTTGAGGTCTCGCCGAATGTATTTCATGTTCTCAGCAGAAGCATACCAGACATCGCTGAAAACATAGCGAAAGGGCACATTTTTCACACAGAAGCGCAACAGCTGGCGGAAGAGTTCGTTCTTGGTGACGGGACTGACACGCTTGGTCTGGCCAGTTTGTGGATCAACGATCGTTTCGGTCTTGGCCACAATCGCATAGCCAACAGGTAGCGTGACCTCCTTACTATGGTACAAGACGGAGAGCATATTGATCCCTTTGACCATTCGTCCCTTGGTATGGTCGTAATGCCAGCAAACGATCTCGTTCTCATCCATATACGGCTTCTCACCAATCGTGTCGTCAGCGATGATGATACCCTCATCATTTTGGATTGACCGCACCAGCGGCTTGACGCGGTACCAAAGATCCCGCGACGTCTTCGGTTCCGAACTCAAGAACCGGGTCACGCGGTCGTGGCTGATGTCTCCATCGGTCAACGCCGAAGCACTGGTTGCTGTCAACCGAGAAAATGAGCTCAGAATCACGTTGGAGTAGAAGTCTAACATCGCTTTGTCCATGAGTTCTGTCTCCAATTGCTTGTGAATGCCAATGTGGATAGCCAAGACAATCTATTCTACTCCTGAAAATACGGAAAACCCCCCTCATGCGTAACATCAGTGAATAAAACAGAGTCACGATATCGGAAGCAATCGCTCGCTCTTCTCGGTCTCTTTATCATTTGTTCCGTTGCCATTGTGCCCGCGATGATCTTCGTGTTTCCCCCTGCCCTGGGGCCCGTTTCCGCGGTTGTCCTTATCATTTCGAGCGCATTGTGTCTGCTGCTGTGGCATATTAGGAATACTGCATTCCAGTGCCAGCAGTGCGAGAAGGTTTTTTCGATTACTATTGCTCCGATGCTTCTCAGCCCCCATTTGGGAACAGAGAAGCTGTTGCGGTGTCCACAATGCGGGGTGGTATCTTGGTGCCGCTTCGTCAGCAAGCAGCACATAATGGACCAACAGAGATCCGTATCCACGAAACGGGATGAATTGAGTAGCGTTCAACCGTCTCGATTGTTTCGTTTTCAGATGGGAATTGTGTGGATCGCGTACATCTTGCTTCTGGCAAACACTTTTAGGGTGTACATTAATCTTCCCGAAATGATCCCAATTCATTTCGGGCTATCTGGGATAGTCGACGGATGGGGAAAGAAAGGCACGATTTTCGTCATACCTGCTTTTGCATCAGTCATGCCGATTATTCACACAATAGTTTTTCTTTATGGTCGAAAACATGGATACGGTGGCTTCGTCTATTGGTTGATAACAACCATAACTATCCTGGGTTTGCTTCTTCTAGTTGCCATTGAATCGATAATCGAGTCGCGCAGCCTGTAACGCGTCGATTCTTGGCTTGGATTGAGTAAGCGGGAATCTGCGATGGATAGCACCCACGACAAACATCAAATGACTTTCGAAGCAGATCTAAACGTCGTCGGATGGCTGAGCACAGGCATACTGGCCACTCTATTCCTTGTTGCACTCAGTTTGATTACTATTTTTGCCGGAAAGGTCGAAGTGATGATACCTGCTGTCGTGACAGTTGGACCTCTATCTGTTCTCTTTCTTTTCCTCTTGGTAATGTATTCAAGAATGAGATACGTTCTCGGCGAGTCGGCCCTTGTTCTCACCTGCGGACCAATCAAGAAAACAATCCCGTATAAATAGTATCAAACGCGTTGTGGAAACCAACTTCCAATCTCGTCCAGTTTCTATCGGCATAAACCTCCCGGGTTTTGCACTTGCTAGGGCCAACTACGCAGGACGTGGTTCAGTCCAAATGGTTGCCACGAGATGGACAAAGAACATTCTTCTGATCGAAACAGAGAGCGAGATCTATGGAATTACACCCAAGGAGCAACAAGCCTTCCTGGTAGCCTTAACAGAGCGTCTCAAGTGAGCCCACATCTGCGTCTGTCAACCGCTCAACAAGCTTGAGTCAAGTGGAGATGCAGGTTGCCCAAGAGAGCGATCACGACTTAATCTACTACGTATGCCCTTTCTCCATCGATATTATCTTGACGATGCTTCGCGACATCCGAACATATTTTGAAATCCTGTTTAAGTACTTGCGCGGGGAGGGCGTCTATGTTTTTTCCAGCATTGTGCTCGGTATGATCGCCGAGCTTTCGACGCTCGCACCTCCTCTCCTGACAAAGTTCCTGGTTGACGACATCTTGGCGAAAAAAGACCCTTCCCTCTTCTCCCTGTTCTTAATTGCCTCCGTTATTCTCCTCGTGCTCCTGCTAACCACTTCCGTAGGGGCAAACTATTTGATGATTCGGTCATTGAGGAAAGGGGGTGCAAAGCTACGGTTCGATCTCTTCAAGCATCTCCAAGGTGTGTCTTTAGAGTTCTTCTGCGATGCTACCAGTGGACAAGTATCGTACCGCATCTTGCATGATTCACAAGTCATTGAAGATTCCTGGGGGCGCGTTGCCAGCACGTTGCCGCTTCAGGCGCTGCTTTTCACTGGCGGTTTGCTGATGCTGTTCTGGCATTGGCAACTTGCGATTTTCGTCTTTCTCATCTTGCTTCTGCAAGCTTTCATCATTGTAAAGTTTCGAAAACCGCTTCTCCGGTACGCCGAACTCTCTAAACAGTTGGGTCAGGAACTTACGGGATATTCTGTCGAGCACTTCCGAAGAATTCAACTCGTGCGTTCGATGGCAACGGAGAAGTTAGAACAAATCTCCTTCTTCAAGCGGTTGCACGAGCTTGTCAAAGTGTCGCTCCGTGCATTCATGATCAACCAATTCTCAGGTATTTCGGTCCTGGTTGTCAACAACCTTTGGATGTTCGGCATTCTTTGGTACGGCGGCATGGCAGTCATTGGTGAAGAGATCAGTCTGGGAACCCTTATGGCCTTTTTGTTCTTTGCCAATGTACTCTATCGTCCCGTTTCAGCCATCACGACGCTGCTTCTTTCATTTCAGGAAATCCGAGCGAGCTTGAGACGGTATCTCGAATACCTGTCCGTTAAATCTGCCGTGATAGGGGTGCCTTCCGCGACGAGATTCCACTCCACAGCGGGTTCCATCGTCATCAAGAACGTGTTCTTTGCTTACAATAATTGACCGGTGCTGCAAGACATGAGCTTAGAAGTACCACCACAGACAGTGCTGGCGATTGTCGGGCCAAGTGGAGCAGGAAAGAGTACGCTCTGCCGCTTACTGGTACGATTTTATGATCCCCAACGAGGGGTTATTCTGCTTGACGGCAAGGACATTCGCGGAATTACTCTTCGTGACCTTCGCCGCTCGGTGTTGTTCTTGCCGCAGAATGAATACGTGATGAGCGGGACGATTTTGGAGAACATCACCTACGGATTGAATTCCATTCCAAAGGACCGTCTGCAGGAGACGCTCAAGAAGGCGGCCGTCGATTTCCTGCCGGACCTACCCGATGGGTTGAATACGCGCGTCGGCGAGGGGGGATTGAGCATTTCAGCAGGTGAGACCCAACGGATTGCGCTTGCTCGGGCATTTCTGATCAATCCGAAGGTGGTCATTCTCGACGAGGCTACATCCTTCATCGACGCTGAAACCGAAGAGAAGATCAAGCGTTCCCTCCTTAACTTCAAGCAGACGAGCACGGTTATTATTGTTGCTCACCGCCCATCTACAGTATCGTTCGCCGACAGGATTGCAGTCATGCGAGAGGGCAGAATTATCCGTGTCGATCATGTGTCCAAACTAGAGGCTGATATCGTGTCGGATAGTACCTATTTCGATGCGAAGAGAACGCCTGCCTAATCTGCAGATCGCTGTTCAGAATTTGTAGGAAGCACATTGATGGAAATGCAATGTGTTCAGAAGGATTTTTGCTGCTTCCTTGTTGTTTCTCCCTCTTTTCACACTGAAGATGGAATAGGCTATGAAAATGAATTCTCTTTTCGCTTCTGGAGAAACGGCACACTATCAGATCAAACTTTTCAAGGATGTGAGAAAGTCAGAAACAGCCGGGACGCTGCGGACATCCCTAAAAGAGGTTGCAGATCTCTGGGAAATTAAGACGGATATCGAGACCGAAAAATCCAGAGAATCCGCACGCGTGAAAGTCAGGAAAGAGAATTTTGCACCACTGGAATATTCTTCTCACACTCTTGCAGAGGGAGGCGAATTTGACATCCGCGCGACATATGCAAAACATAAAGTGGACATCACGGCTCAAACCCCACGCGGAATCCAGAACGTGACGCTGGATTTGCCGCCGAAGAGTTTTGATAACAGTTCAGCCTTCTATCTGTTTCGCGCTGTCGCCTTTGGATTACTTGATGATAAGAAGTTCCATTTGATCAATGTCAATACAGCCTCCAAAGTTCTCGTTACCCTTGAACAATTAGAAGAAGAACCAGTGAGTGCCGCAGCCGGCGAATTTACCTGTGTCGCATTGAAGCTTATTTTTCCCCAATTGCCTTCGGTGCCGTTCCAGCGGTTCCTTTTCAATAAGGCTCATCCGCCTGTGCTCATCAAGAATGTTTCAGGTCCACAAGTGATTGAGCTTCTCGAATGTTCCATTCCATGAGGTTGTCATGACTATCGACTTCAAACCGGCGTTCTCTTCACTTGGCTGGTTGTTCAGCATCCTCATACCTTCTGTCATGATTGGGATACCAGTTCTGCTTCTTTCGCTCGAGGAGAACGTCCCTTTGGCTCTTCTCCTCACCGTTATTATCCCGACTGGAATTTTTTCGATCATAAGCCTTTTCTTTCTCGCAATCTATCCAACTATGAAATATACCTTGGATGAACAGCATCTTGTTCTGAGATGTGGTCCGTTTCGCAGCGTAATTCCGTATAACGAGATCAAAGAAATCGTCAAGACGAATCTGCGTTATCATCCCACCTCCTCCGGGTGGAAACTTCCCGGCTATGCGCTGTTCAAGATTTACTATGCCGACCGTGGATGGGTCCGGATGTGTGCTGCGCGAACGTTGAAGGATGTTATGCTCATCATAACAGACCGTCAACTTTACGGCATAACCCCCGCGAACGAAGTGGAGTTCCTCGCCGCACTTCGGGAGAGAATCCGATGAACTTCTACGTGCACGCGGTGCTTGTTACGCTTCTTGCAACTCCATTGCTTTGGGTTATCGTAAAAGGGTGGGTCAAGAACCAGTATGCAATTTTTTTCCTCTATACTTTCCTCACGATTGCGCTGTGTCCGTTTGTCAACCTTCTCATCAAGAAGCCGATCTTCACCTCGTTGCTATTTCCTGCCTTTGCCCTTGAAGCCGACCCAAAAACTTGGCCATTCTGGTTCTTACCCATTGCTTTACTGGTTGCTCCGGCGACGGAAGAAGCTGTAAAAATCTTGCCTCTCGTTCTTCCAACACTCCGCCGAAAGCTTGTGGAAGTGGGGTACGCCTATGGCGTTGGTCTGACCTTGGGTTTTGGTTTTGGAATAGGCGAAGCCTGGTATCTTGCCTGGGGATTCTCCCAGAAGATGCCCGATTTAGCATCCGGCCCGCTTTATGAACTGACAGGATTCTTAGGAGAACGATTTCTCGTTGTTTTTGTTCATGCTTATTTCACCGCGATTGTTGCACACGGAATATCACAACAACACGGACTAAGGTCTTATGCTCTTGCTGCATGCTTTCATGCGTTGATAAATGTCGGGGCAATGCTTTATCAAAGCGGTTTGATCTCGGCAACGCTGGCATCAGTGCCATTGAGCATCAGTCTTCTTATCCTTTTCATCTATGTTTTCCAACTTGAACGGAGGATTCGAGTACAATCTCCGGTCGATGTCAAAGAAACAGTGCTTTTCAAACGAGAAAACCATAACACTGGACGAAGATGAATCGTTGGCAAAAATTCATCGCGGTTTTCGTTTCGCCAAAGAGGCTTTTCCTTGATCTGGACAAGAATCCCACATGGGGTCTGCCGTTTGCGATGGTTGTAGTAACTTCTGCACTCACCTCGATTGCTGTAGCCTGGCTTAAAAGAGACGTCATTCTTGAGCAATTGCGAACCAAACTCGTACAACAAGGCCTTTCGGAATCGCAAGTGGCGACTGCAGAATCGCTCGCCACAGGACCATTCGCACTCTTCATGAGTGGAGTTTCAACCATTGTCGTTACGACGATCGGTTTCCTGCTTGCAAGCGCGGTTGTTACGTGGCTTGTCAAGCTCCTTGATGGTCAACTGAGATGGGACTTTCCGATCGTGTATCAGCCGCGGTACATACGTTGGCAAAGAGCATAGCGGAGGAATTCCTCTAACCTGTGCTGTACCACTCCCGAGAATTCACCCCGACCCCTTCCGCATCGACATAACTGCAATGCCGTGTAGAACAATCGGTCCGCTCAACATCACCACATTCGCCGGCAGCGCGTTTGCGGGGTTGAAGCAATGCGGTTCTTCGAACAGACTTGAAAAGACATGGGGCGATGGTTATATTGTGTCGTTCAGTCGATGAGGAGTTGGTATGGTTGTGGATATTCCACACGTTGCATGGTGTTGAAGCGGGGTGGACGCGGCGTAAAGAGTCCGGCAGATGACTTGTAGAAAACTGTTGTTATACGGAAACCGTATAACCTTCCCCAGACTTGAATTGTCCATGACAATCGATTGAGTAGCAGAAAGTTACTAGAGCAAGCCATGTTCATGTTATGCGGAAATCAAGCCAGAAAGCGGTTTTATCTGGAAACCATCTAATCAATAGTTAGACACCCGGAGACGCTGGCGCTGAGGAGGAGTCATCATGATGCACGGCAATTGGCCCCGGTTCGGCCTACTTCTGCTTCTCGTGCCCCTTTGGCCTTCAGCGACACGAGCACAGGACTCTCCGGTCGACCTAGCCGAGGCCAGGGAGGTGTTCGACCATGCCCGGACACTCTCTGAGGCTGATGCCGGACGCCTGTGGGGCGTTCGGCTGTATGGGCCAATCCTCCTCGTCGATCCAGAAACTCGGTACGTCGTCGCGAATGAGGCGGACAAAGAAGGGCATCTGACCGCGAATTATGGTGTATTCGTTGGGAAGCTCCCCGAGCAGGAGTCGGTTGCCAACACGGCGTACCGGTGGGCTGGGGTAACCTGGACAATGCTCATGTGGCCTTTGCCAACGAACCAGTACGCCCGTGGTAGGCTTCTGATGCACGAGAGCTTTCACCGCATCCAGGCCGATCTTGGCCTGCCGGGGAGCAACCCAGCCAACAGCCACCTCGACAGCCAGGAAGGTCGCACATGGCTGAGGCTGGAGTGGCGGGCTCTTGCCGAGGCGCTGATTCATGGTGGTGACCGCAGGCGGAGCGCGATCGTCGATGCCCTTACGTTCAGAAGGTATCGCCACTCGCTTTTCCCCCAGGGCGCGGAACAGGAACGGGCGCTCGAGCTCAACGAGGGGCTGGCCGAGTACACGGGCTACCGGCTCTCCGGTTGGCCCGAGGCGATCCTCGCCGACCGAGCGGCGATCCGCCTCGAGCATGACGAGGCCGGGAGCAGCTTCGTTCGCTCATTCGCTTATGCGTCCGGTCCGGCGTGGGGGATCCTCCTTGACCAGGCGTCGGTGGCTTGGCGCTCGCAGCTCAATCGCGATTCCGACCTTGCGAGCATCCTGGCCAACGCCCTCCGGATTGTGGTTCCTGCAAACCTAGAGTCCGAGGCGAACCGACGTGCTTTGGCTTATGACGGTGCCGCTGTCATGGCTCGAGAGGTAGCGCGCGCCGAAGTGCAGCGACAAGCACTCGCGCGGCACCGGGCGCGCTTCGTCGATGGACCCGTCCTGATCCTGCCTCTCGGCGAGTCCCTGAGCTACACGTTCAATCCTCAAGGAGCCGAGGCGTTGGGTGAGCTGGGAACGGTCTACCTGACATCACGGGTCACCGACGAGTGGGGAGTTCTTCAAGTGACCGGTGGCGTCCTCTTGTCCCGTGATCAAGGAGGCAGGGTATCTGAAGCCCGAGTACCGGCACCAGGGACGCCTGTAGGACCAACGCTTGAGGGGGACGGCTGGACGCTCACGCTTACTGAGGGTTGGAAGCTGGTTCCGGCTGCGCGGGCCGGCGACTTCACTCTTGCGAAAGACAGTTAGTCCTCCTCGCGCGGATCAGCCACGTCGTCGGGCGCCGGGTTTTGCCTTATCAGAGAACCCGGACACCACGTGTCGGGCGTCTAACAAGCCGATGAACCTGACGGTCGCCTTCGGCGCCCGCAGGTTATCGGCAAGGCGTTGGGCGCATACGCCGGGGAGTTGCACCAGCCATGCAGAAGTTGAATTCTCACGCAGAGGGGCATTGATGCCAACAGTTCGTGGCATACCAGGGCCTTACGGTTTCTTCTTCTACAGTTTCGACTGCAATGAGCCGAAACATGTTCACGTCCGCCGCGAAAGGAAAATGTGCAAGTTTTGGCTTGAACCTGTAGCATTGAGTACCAATGATGGATTCTCAGCCGTAGAACTCAATCGCATTCGCACAATCATCTCAAAACATCTTGAACGAATTTTGGAGGCATGGGATGAACACTGTGGTGAGTAATCAACCGCGTATCGTCTCTTTCAAAGTGGCAAACGATAGCCTTGTTGCACAACTGTCTGATGGACGCACGGTGAGCGTGCCGCTGGCTTGGTCGTGGCGTCTGTCTGAAGCAACCCCCCAACAGCGCAACAAATTTGAGATCATAGGAAACGGGCAGGGCGTTCGCTGGCCAGAGCTTGATGAGGACATTAGTGCGTGGGGGATGCTTTATGGCATACCTGCTCGCCGTCCCAAGCGTCGAGTGCCGCCTCAGCGACGAAAAATCCCTGGAGCAACCAAGCGCGTGAAAGCGACGGCTTGAGACGTGTCGTCATCGTTGGTTCAAAGTGGGGATAGCGCCTAACCGGTCGCTGACGGGTCTAAACGGGGGCAATCTCGTCGCCCAAATGAAAAAAGAGGGCATAATGGTGGAATACGGTGAATGGAATCGAAAAGGGGCGACATTGAGCGACGTAACGGCCAAGGCTGAATACGGCGTGAGCCGGTACCTCATTATCAAAGTCATGGGTAAGCGGTGACGACCTTCTTGTGGATCATCGCGGTGGCACTGATCGTGCTCGGCATCGCTGGCGTCGTCCTGCCCGCTCTACCGGGTGTCGTGCTCGTGTTCGCCGGCATGCTCCTCGCGGCCTGGATCGGTGACTTCGCCGTGATCGGTGTCTGGACGGTGGCGCTGCTCGGGGTACTGGCGGCGATCGGAGTGATCGTCGACTATGTGGCGAGCACGATTGCCGCGCAGCGCGCCGGCGCGAGCAAGCAGGGGCTGATCGGCGCCGCGGTCGGCACCGTGGCCGGCATGTTCACCGGATTAATCGGGCTGGTCCTGCTGCCGCTTGCCGGAGCGGCGATCGGCGAATACCTCGCGCGGCGCGACGCGCTACGCGCGGGCAGAGTCGGCATCGCGACCTGGCTCGGACTCGTGGCCGGAACGGTTGCGAAGTTGGCGATCGTGTTCATGATGGTCGGCATCTTCGTCGCCGCGCTGCTGCTCTGAGTGGCCGCGCGCAATTGGTCGACCTGTACGGCCCGCGGCAAGGTGTCAAACGGACGCGGCTGACCTTTTATTGTTAGCTGCACGAACCCACATCTAAGAAAAAAGGAGAGAACACATGTCAACTCAAGAGAAGTGTCCCTTCAACCCCATCGCCGGCGTCGGCAGGACGAACCGCGACTGGTGGCCGAACCAGCTGCGGCTGGAGCTGCTGCACCAGCATTCCTCGAAGTCCGACCCGATGGGCAAAGACTTCAACTACGCCAGGGCATTCAAGAGCCTCGACTACAAGGCGCTCAAGAAGGACCTGGTCAAGCTGATGACCGACTCGCAGGATTGGTGGCCGGCGGACTTTGGCCACTACGGGCCGCAATTCATTCGCATGGCCTGGCACAGCGCCGGAACCTACCGCATTACTGATGGGCGCGGCGGCGGCGGCCGGGGCCAGCAGCGCTTCGCCCCGCTCAATAGCTGGCCCGATAACGTCAACATCGACAAGTCACGCCGCCTGCTGTGGCCGATCAAGCAGAAGTACGGCAAGAAGATCTCCTGGGCCGACCTGATCATCCTCGCCGGCAACGTCGCGCTGGAGTCGATGGGTTTCAGGACCTTCGGCTTCGGGGGCGGTCGCGCGGACGTGTGGGAGCCGGACGAGGACGTGAACTGGGGCGAGGAGACCGCGTGGCTGGCCGTTGACAAGCGCTTCACCGGCGACCGCGACCTGCTTGCGCCGTTCGGCGCCACCCACATGGGCCTCATCTACGTCAATCCGGAAGGCCCGAACGCGAGCGGCGACTACATGGCCGCCGCCAAGGACATCCGCGCCACCTTCGGCCGTATGGCGATGAACGACGAGGAGACCGTCGCCCTCATCGCCGGCGGCCACACCTTCGGCAAG
>JBGFRR010000017.1:0-9306 GCA_041695045.1 Bacteroidota bacterium | reverse complement strand
TGAATCATAAATCGGTTTGATATCCTATGCCTGCGATCGAGCAGACGTCGCATGTGTTGGTCCGAGTAAAGGTCTACGCGGAGCTGATAGGAGGCGCTGGCGTCAAAGCGTGTCCTGTCAATCGTTCCCAGACCGAGCAGACCGCGAAAAGACATTTCAAATTGTCTGGATTCCTTCCGATGGACGGGATTCACTGCGCCACACTTCTCAAACCCGTGAACCTGCCACGTGCCCGTTACTTCTCCGTTGCGGATCTCTTCAAGATAAATCTGGCCCGTGCACATAAAATAGACCGTTTGTGTTGCCACATTCTCCACTGTCAATCGAATTGTCTCCGATGGGTCGGGAACGTAGGTATTCTTGTCCGTCCGAATCCTCAGACCAACCGAGTCTCCGAGATCGAGAACGCCGCAGCCGACTAGAGCGAGACCACAGGTAATGGTAAAAACATACTTAACGTTCATTCGCAGTTGACCCTTTGCATCGGAATGTCGAACGTCGAAGCGACTTCTACATTCTACGTTGAACATTGGACGTTCGAGATTGTTTTTATCGTTGACGGGACTGGAGTTCCGTCCTACATTAAAATCTCACGGCCATACTCAACACCGGATAGAGCGGAAACAACGGCGGCGCATCGAAACGAGCACGCCACTTGAGTCGATCATCACGTTGTTGCCGTACTTCCCAAACGAAGGGATCGACCAGACCATAGCCGTTCACAAGTCGGAGAGTTGCTTCCATCGGAGCGCCCCACACGGAAGTTCTGTGTTGCACACGGAGCTCAAGCCGCTGAAAGCCCGGCAAACGGCCGCCGTTGAGATCATATGGCTCTGCATACTTCGCTTCAGCGTATGCTCGGATCGTTCGCCCATCGCTTGCTGCTGAAGCCAGTACTCCGGTCGGTGTGAAGGAGAGGAACTCATTCGATGAAAGAAGACACATCGCTCCAACATTCCAATCTTCCCGCGGAGCGTAGGAGAGCGTTGCATACAGTTCGTGCCGGCGGTCAAATCGCGGCCTGAACGGTTCTCCATCATTCAGTTCATCGAACCGGTTCGTTGCCCACGAAAAGCTGTAGCGTAACGAGCCGGTGAGCGCGCCGTAACGTTTGTCCACGGTCGCCTCGACTCCGTACACGTTCCCTTCGCCGAGAAGCAGTGCGTCCGCGAGCCCAGTAGCCGCGGTGGTGTCGTACACAAACTCATGCAATTTCTGCGTCGTCCTGTAATACATCTCAGCCGCCATTCGATAGCCGTCCGAGGAGGTCTTCTCCATGCCGGCAGAGACTTGCAGTGACGTGGTGGGCTTGATCTCGTCCGTGGAAGGGTAGAAGAAGATCGACGGATAGAACAGAAAGATGCCGCTGTGGCGATACGGATGGAGGAACTGCTGAACAGCGGAAAGAGAAGAGTACAAACGGAAATCATCTCTCAACGACACGAGGAGCGAGAAGCGTGGATCGATGGCAGAGAAGGATCCCTGTTTCGAAACGAAGGAGGTCGCACGCGCGCCCAGTCCCGCCAACACCGAAGGAACCAACCGCCATTGATCCTGAGCATAGACGGCCAACTCCCACGGTGCGTAATCTTCGAACGACATGGGCGCGACTTGACTGGAGAACGCACTCACTTCTCCCGAGAGCCGGTGGCGTGTGAGTTCAACACCGGCAAGGAGAGTGTGGAACTCATCGTAGAAATACTCGGCCTGTGCGCGGAGTGAAACGTCTTCAATACGAAAGTCGGAAACGACCGACGGCGGCAAAGTGCTGCCGCCCCACAGGCTGACCGTGGGGTCGAGAAGATGTTCGACATCGAAACCGTAACGCGAGTAGATTGCCGAGGTTGAAAAGAAAAGGGAAGGGGAAACGATCCCAAACCATCGGAAGTTTACGGCGGCATTGCCCCACGAGAGCGAGTTCGAGAGAAGTGCCCTATTGCTCTCTTGCACGGTGTTGTCATAACCGTCTCGGCTGAAGTAAGCGCTGAGTGAGAGTTGTTGATCGTTGGAGAGCGGATGAGCGATCTTCCCCATTATCTCCGCGGAATTCAAATCACTCGACTTCGCGTTCGAGCGGTACCACGGAACGAAGAGGTCGGGATAACCTCGCCTCCCCGAAAGCATAAAAGTAGTGGCTCCGGCGAGAGGTCCTTCAAGAACGAGATGGGAGCCGAGAGAGCCGACCGACACAAATCCCCCAAGTTTGTTCTCGGCTCCATCCCGCAACACGACGTCGAGAATGCCGCCGATGCGTCCGCCATAGGAGGGAGGAACACCCCCTGCCACCAACTGCACATCCCGCAGTGCGTCGCTGTTAAAACTGCTCATCACACCGCCGAAATGAAGTGGGTTATAGATCCTTGCTCCTTCAAGTAGATACTGGTTGTGATCGGACGGTGTTGCTCGGACGTAGATTCCACGCGAAACGCCTTCTGACGCCAAAAACGCCGAGCGCCGTCCCTCCACCGTTACCTCCGGATGAACAACTTGCTCTTCAAGGAGAGTGACGTCTCGCCGCATGTGCGTGCTTGCGGGAACATCGAGCGGAAGGTTGACGGTTCGATAACCAAGGCGACGGATATGGAGCACGTACCTGCCGGGCTGAATGTTCCGCAGCGAAAAGAATCCGAATTGGTTCGTGGAAGACCATCTGTGAATTTTTTGGGGCGATGGAGAGTTCGATTCCGGAGCGATTTCCTCCTTGAGGAGCAACACATCGGCGGCAAACACAGGTTCGCGCGTAAGCGAGTCTCTGATTATTCCCGCGAACGTGGAGCGGATGTCCATTTCTGTGACGATCCGCCGGAGGATGATCTGCTCACCGACAGTTTTCGCAGTGAGCCCTTGTCCCTCAATGACTCGCTGCAGAGCATCCTCAAAACTGCAATTCACACAGTTGATGGTGACGCGCTTTGCGGCGACATCTTCGTCGAGATAAATCAACGGAACCGCATACCAGCGAAGCAATGAGTCGAGAGCGGCGCGGAGTTCCAGATTTCGAAAATGAAACGAGTGAACCTGTCCGCGATCCTGTGCCGTGGTTTCAGACAGGATTGAAAAACAGCAGAAGAGGAATAGAGTCGAATACCGAAACATGAATTTTGGAATTTCAAACATTTTGAGATTCGAATTGCAATATCGATAGGGCTGCCCTTATTTCGTCACCAACATTTTCATTGTCTGTGAGAATGTCTTCCCGGATTCACCAAGAGCAGTGATCCGATAGAAGTAAACTCCACTACCGACAGGTTCTCCTTTCGTATTCCGACCATTCCACCTCGCCGTTCGATGGCCCGCTGGAAGTAACCCATCTTCCAGAACCACAATCTCGCGGCCGAGGATATCAAGCACGGTGAGTCTCACGGTGGAAGGCTCAGGCAAAGCGAAGCTGATCTCTGTCTCTGGGTTGAAGGGGTTGGGGAAGTTTTGGCTAAGTGCGAACTGATCGGGCAACGTTAATACGCCGAGCGCTCGTCTCATCTGTTCCTTGCTATCGCTCAACCGTGTCGGGGGACCAAACACTTTGGTGTTGACCCAGTTAGATTGGTTTGACTCTGCACCCCAAACGTTCACAGCGGTGACATGGTAGTAGGCGGAGACAATCGAGTTGGGATCCATCGTCTCTCCCCCATCGGTGAAAGAGGATTGGGTAGGTGAGCCGATGAGCTGCCAATCCCCATACCAGCCTCTCAGATGATCCCAGTAACGACGGTAGACCTTAAAGTGGCGGAAGTCGGAGGGTGGCGAGGTGTATTGCCAGCTCAAGATGGGAGATTGGAATGCCTGCCCCGCGTTTGTGATAACGAGGTTTGTTGGAGCAGGCGGTGGTGGAATTCGAAAGTTGGCAGTGTACGTCGTATGACCTGTCGGTCGCACGGTTCTTGGATTAGTGGTACTTCCATCAGGGGACCAGTTCACGAATTCATACGGGACACCATTGAAGGTTGTCGGCGTGATGGCTTCAATCGTGAACGTGCTGTCCGACGTAACTTGGAATGAAAACGGTGAATTCACGGTACCGCCGTTCAGTTTGATCTGTCCTCCGTTCCCACTGCCCCCAAAGTTGTTCTGAAGGGTGACATTGAAGATCGGCTTGAAAACTGCTTCGTAAGTTGTGTGTTCTTGATTTGCTGTCGAGCTTATTGTAATTGAAAGCTGCCCATCTGGATAAGTCGGCCCATTAACTTTTCGCCACCGCTTAAACTTCCACGTAAAATTATTATGGAGTTGGTTGTCGATGGCTTCAGCCGAGTGAATCTGTTCCGGCGGCCAGTTGCGTTCAACGGGAGAGTTGTACGTGATCCCATCGACTTTGAGCTGTCCTGCGCTAACACCCTCAAAGTCATTCTTCACGATCACACCAGGGTCTTTGTAATAGACCTTCAGACTTACACTGTAAAGGTTATTCAACGTGTTCCTACCTACCAACTCGGATATGAATCCGATGCTGACAATGTCATTACCAATCTGTGCGCTTCGGATATCATTGACAAACGCATCGGCTGACGAGAATGAAATGATTTGGCTGCTGCCGGTCGGGCTAACGCCGCTTCGGTATGAGCTCCCGGATCCGATATCGTTCCAAAATGTTGAGGCATCGCTGTAATTGTTGACATTCTGAGACAGCTTCTTGATTGACACCGCTGAGCCTCCCAACCGTACCCTTAAGTCAATGATCAATTCTGCCCGTGTAATGTAAACGTAATTCAGAATCGATGAGATATCGAACGAAGCACCTACTCTGTAGCCCCTGGGTGAGCTCGAAGTGTCCGTTCCGATCGGATTTGGCGAGTAGGGGTAATCGGTAAATACCGATGCATTCAAAACCGTCCTGATCCCCAGCGGTGAGAATGTCTGAGATTGTTCCTGTCCTTTCAACGTTGACAGAATCGTCAGCACGAGGTAACAGAGTGTGAAGATTCTCGATTTCATGGCTTTATCCCTCCAGAACTTGTTTTTGGAGCTGATTGTCGGTAGATTCTTTCGGCAAACAGAGAGGCCTCGGCGATGCCTTGCATTGTCTGAGGACAGGGAGCCAACCTGAACCTTCTGTTTGTCGTTGTTCCGTTGAGGCGGTGCTACCCACGCCGCCTCACGGTTTTCTATAGCAGTTCTTCAGCCGTATAACCTCCTCTCTTCCTATTTTCCGTGAAGGACGAGCGTCTTTTGTGGGAAGTCTAGTTTGTGAGCCGTAATGAAGGCTTCATATCCATCTGTCCACCCCGCGGTGTAGACCCACGTTCCCCACATAGTGAATAGTGCATCCTGATTCAGGGACCAATCCGTGCCGTTGTAATGATAAAGGCCAAAGCTGCTCAGGTAAAAAATGTTTTCATCACTTGACCCGAAGAGGACCGGAGGCCAACCAGATTGGACGGAACGATCTCCCACTTCTTCCCACCGCTCACCATTCCAGAGGAAGACCCCATGGATAGAAGCTGAATAGAGATTACCCGAGGAGCTTCTCCATAACCTATAGCCAAATCTTTGAAAGCCAGCCAGCAACGAGTCGACTGGAACCCAGAGGCCATTCTGTTCACGCTTCAGGAAATATTTCATGTCCCCTCCCGCACCCGGTCGTCCTTCAACTGCAATCGCATACATCTCTTTTAACGATTTACCCGCGATGCTTACAACTTGCATCTGTGCTGGCACCGAGCTTGAAATAGAATCTCTCCGCCAGGAGCCATCAAAGAAAAGGATTTCTCCTTTGAGAGTCCGCCCGTGACCTCCGCCTGCCCAGACCTGACTGGGTGAAAGACCCCAGACTGTGGCTAAGCCCTTCGTCGCGCCGAGATGGGAAAGATCTTCCATACGCCACGTCCTACCATCATACCGTACGACCAAAGCTTGCGAGTCAAAGAAGCCTATATCCCCAACGGCAATAATGTTATTGGCAGAAAACCCGTAAATCCCTGATAGCGAAAAAGTGTTCGTCACTGGTCCGCCATATGCCCCGCTTAACTTGATCGGCTCCCAGCGTGCACCGTCAAAATGCCACATCTCGCCACCCCCATAGGCGGAATGGCCTACGATGTAAACATTCTTTCCGTTAGTCCCCCAGATACTGTTTATGTGTTGCTGCAATTCTCCCGGAAGGGAAACGGTCTCGACACTCCATCGGTATTCTCTTGGCGGTCTCGGTTTCTCAGGCTCTATCCCCACGTCACATTGAGCCAACAGACAGAGCAACAGGAGAGCGGTGAGAGAAACTATGACACTCTGTTGACTGCGCTTTATTGTTTTTTGGCTTGGTTCGTGCTCGCTCATTCTCTTCTCCTTTCAATCAATACACCTTGCTCGAAAGAGCTCTCTCGGCGATGCCTTGCATCGTCTGAGGACAGGGAGCCAACTTGAACACCTCTTGCTTGCCGTTGTTCTGTTGAGGCGGTGCTACCCACGCCGCCTCACGGGTTTTTATAGCAGTTCTTCAGCCGAATAACCTCCTTTCTTCTCCTATTTTCCGTGAAGGACGAGTGTCTTTTGTGGGAAGTCCAGTTTATAAGCCGTAATGAAGGCTTCATATCCATCTGTCCATCCCGCACTGTAGAACCATGTCCCCCACATAGTGAATAGTGCATCCTGATTCAGGGACCAATCCGTGCCGTTGTAATGATAAAGGCCAAAGCTGCTCAGGTAAAAAATGTTTTCATCACTTGACCCGAAGAGGACCGGACGCCAACCAGATTGGACGGAACGATCTCCCACTTCTTCCCACCGCTCACCATTCCAGAGAAAAACTCCATCGATAGAAGCCGAGTAAAGTTTCCCAGACGGGCTCGTCCATAATCGATCACCAAACCTTTGACGAAAGCCACCCAGCAGCGAGTCGAGAGGAACCCAGAGGCCATTCTGTTCACGCTTCAGGAAATATTTCATGTTCCCTCCCTGACCGGGTCGAGACTGCATTGCCACCGCATAAACCTGAGAGAACCGGCTGCCGCCGAATGCAACAATGCCCCTTTGGCGTGGAACTGAGCTTGAGATCAAATCTTTCCTCCAGACGTTCCCGTCATGATAGAGTATTTCGCCTGTGGGTCCTTGGCCTATAAATCCTCCTCCTGCCCACACTTGTGTGGGGGAGTGTCCCCAAACTGTAGCAAGTAGGTTAGCCCCACCAAGATGTGAGAGATCCTCCATCCGCCAGCGGGTGCCGTCAAAGCGCAGGATCAAAGCATGGAAATCGGAGCCTATATACCCAACGGCAATAATGTTATTGGCAGAAAACCCGTAAATCCCTGATAGCGAAAAAGTGTTCGTCACCGGTCCGCCATGAGATCCGCCGAGCTTGATCGGCTCCCAGCGTGCACCGTCAAAATGCCACATCTCGCCACCCCCATAGGCAGAATGGCCTACGATGTAAACATTCTTTCCGTTAGTCCCCCAGATACTTCTTATGTGTTGCTGCAATTCTCCCGGAAGGGAAACGGTATCGACACTCCATCGGTATTCTCTTGGCGGTCTCGGTCTCTCAGGCTCTATCCCCACATCACATTGAGTCAATGTGCAGAGCAACAGGAGAGCGGCAACAGAAACTATGACACTCTGTTGGCTGCGCTTCATTGTTTGTTGACTTGGTTCGTGCTTACTCATTCTTTGCCAGCTGTGGCGCGAAAATATCCGTCACGATAATCAGTAGACACGAAACTTCTCACCATCATGCGTGAACCTTCTTCCAGTTAGCTCGCAGAGTGCAGTCAGCGCAGACTGTGCAGTTCTGGCGTCCAGAATTCCCGTCATGATCTCCTGGCGAAGATGGCGCTCATCAATGGCGATGCTGATGTCGAACCGCATTTCAATCTCTCGAATCGCATCCAGAAAAGATGTCTTGTTCAGCAGCAGCTTGCCGTGCAGCCATCCGGGATAGTGAGGGGAGCCGATCTCCTCCACGCGCCCGGCAAATCCATCTTGTCGAACGACCACCATTTGACGTTGCATCAACAACACCGAGCTCTCTCGATCGCTTCCCAGCCCCCGTACGTTCACACTTCCTTCGATAACTCCGACTTCCACTATCGATTCGCGGGCGCGGACGTTGAATTCGGTTCCAACAACCTCGACATCGGCATACGATGTCCGGATGATGAATGGGCTAGCGTCTCGATGTCGGACACGAAAATATGCCTCGCCCGTTAACATGACTTGGCGCGGCTGTTCCGCCTGCTCTTTCAGCACGGTAAGTTCGCTCGCGTAGCTGAGGGTAATGTGTGTGCCATCCTCAAGCACGATATCCTTCTGCTCGCCCCGTTTTGTGACAAACGTCTCGGGCGGTTGCTGGAGCAGGGTGAGTACGAGGTAGATGCCTGTCGTGACAATGGCAAGAACGACCACTCCGAATGCCAGCCGGGAAGCCCAGTATGATCTTCTTGGAATGGCTTTGACCTCTCTCTGTGTTATTGCGCGCTCAAGCCGCAACCACTGCCGGGCGGTATCGGGGTCGACGCTGCGCAGGCGCCGGAAGTTCTGGCGGAGAACATTGTCGATCGCGGTTTCCTCAGACTGCCTGTCCCTTCCGAGACCGAGAAGCGATCTTACTTTTTGAATGAATTGAAACATGAGCCGGGATCCTCCAAAGAGTTATATGCTGTCTGCACGATGTTTGTCATATATCGAATTGTAGAACCGCCAGCAATGGAATGAATTTCTCTTTTGAATCGAAAGTCTGGGTGATTCGGCCCTCGAACATCATTCGAATGTTGGAGTCCAAAGGAACAAAACAACCAAATCCCAGGGCCGCAAAGCCCTTTGTTGTTGAAGTCCCAGAACCACTGTAAGTTGAACGATAAATGATATTCATTGGTTTGGAAATCCGAGAAGTATTGTGTATTGAATGAGAAACAAGATTCGCCTCATTGTGGGTATACCAAGTCGAGATTTCAATCTTGCCAATAATGAAGTGATATAGACCGGTGCGGAATGACAGGAACGGGCTAATAAGTGTACCTGAAGAGATGAAGCGAAAAGCTATTGATGTCTCAATGACATTCGATGCTTGACCGAAAGCACGCCATTGAAGCCCACCACCGCCTGGCATTATCAATTCGAGATTGTTACCTCGATATGGGTAGCGATGATAGGTTAGATTCAAGGTAAGGTCAATTGATGAGCTCATTGGATGCGATACACCTCCACCAAGCGTCCAACCATCTGCCCAATTGCTGAAAACACCACTTGTCAGACCGTTTAGGGATGCTCCACCCCCGACCTCAAGACGCAGTTTGTCTTGTGCATGCGTAAATGGTGATAGCGACACAAAGAGGACGGCCAGTGCGATTACGGGTTGTCTCATTGATCTAACGCTCCTAA
>JBGFRR010000094.1:0-53192 GCA_041695045.1 Bacteroidota bacterium | reverse complement strand
AGTTGCGCGGGGAACTTCCGCGTGGTTATAACAATGCGTTGTTCCTGATTTTGGGCGCGTTCACCGAGGACGGTTCGTTCATCAAGCTGCGTGAAGTCTCCGTCTCGTACACCTTCAGCCCAGGCATTTTCGGCATCAAGGGCGCGCGGGCAAGCCTGATAGGGCGCAACTTGCTATCGTTTGATAATTACAGTGGATGGGATCCCGAAACCAACGCCGCAGGCCAGAGCACTGGCGTACGCGGGTTTGACTTTGTTGAAGTTCCTATTCCACGCAGCCTTTCCTTAGCACTCATGTTGAATCTTTAAGAGGAAAGGAGTATGACCATGAAAACAAGAGTCGGTTTTTCGTTACTCCTCGTTCTCGTTGCTGCGGCAGGATGTAGCTTGGATGTTTCCAATCCCAATAGTCCGAGCGAGGATCAGGTACTGACGACGCGTGAGGGCATCTTTGCGTTGGCCGTCGGCCTGCAGCAATTCTATGCCGGGGCCGCTCTCGAAGCTGCTACCTTAACTCCCGGTGTCACCAGCCGTGAGCTTGCCGCCAACTCCACGTTCCTCGACCTTGTGAACCTGGACATCGGCGGCACATCGCTTGCCCCAGGTAACGCGCACGTGTTCAACTTGTGGTCGCGTTCGTACCGCGTCATCGAGATGGCGAATCAACTCATCGCCAACGCCCCAAAGGTGACTATGGCCGAAGGGACGCGCAGCGGTATCCTTGCGATGGCGTACCTGTACAAAGCGATGGCATTGGGCACGCTGGCGCAGGCGTTTGAACAGATGCCGATGGACGTGCAGGCAGACGGAAAAGCGCCGTTCAGACCACGACGCGAAGTGTTCGCCGAAGCCGTTCGTCTCCTTGAGCAGGCAGGTAACCTCTTGCGTGCAACGCCGCCGTCAGCCGAATTCTTCTCGGCGATCCTTGTCCGTGGATTCGATCTTCCGAACACCATCCTTGCTCGCGGCGCTCGTTACAGTTTGCTCGCCGGTGTCTACAACAATGACAATGCCGCGCTGGCTCGCGCCGAGCTAGCAACCAGCGCCGTCGATCTCACCAAGACATCTGTTTTTCCGTACGACACGAGGTCGCAGAACCCCATCTACCAGCTCGGCGTTGTGGTCGGCAACTACGCTCCACAGGATAATCTGGGAACGCCGCTGTTCGAATCGGGCGACGCTCGGTTGGCATTCTGGACCACGCCATCCACCAGGCTGAGCACTCCCCATCGGTATCCCATCGAGAATTTCAGCGGTTTCTTCGACGCCGCGACAAAAGCTATCCCGGCGTATCTGCCCGGCGAAATGCGCTTGATTAAGGCTGAAGTGTATGTGAGGACGGGCAGATTGAATGACGCCGTGACCGAAGTCAACGCCATCCGCACTAAGACGGCGGCGGGGGACCCTTTCAGGATCGGTGCCAACCTGCCGGCATACAGAGGTGCGGTAACAACCGACGCATTGCTAACAGAGATCTATCGTCAGCGATGTGCAGAGCTGTTCATGCAGGGCTTGCGGTTTGAAGACAGCCGTCGACTCGGTCGTCCAGGCCCGCCCAATTTGGCTGAGCGGAACAGGAACTTCTATCCGTATCCTCAATCGGAACGGGATAACAATCCGAACATACCGGCAGATCCTGCAAACTGATCATCATCTCAGTGGTATGTCAGAGTCCAATTCGAAAGCCCAGTGGGAGCGGATTGGACTCTGTTATTTTTTTGAGGGTCCATTCTGAGGAGACTCACCATGAAACAATCTCTGGCTATCCTTCCGGCTCTTTTTGCCATTTTGGTTTTTACAAGCCCATCTATTGTGGCGCAAAAGGTAGAGCATCTTTTCTACTATGTCGACAACAAGGAAAGCTTTACGAGTTTCAAAGAGAATATCGAGAGGATCAGTATCATCGCTCCACAAGCATTTTCAGTCGATGAGGATGGCATTATATGGGGCGCCGTTGACCCACGCGTCATTGAGTTGGCAGCCAAGTACAAAGCAGGAGTCATGCCGTTAATCGTGAATCCCGGCTTCGATCAACAGATGCTTCACCGACTTCTGGTCAACGAGCGAGCGCGCCAACGTGCCATCTCCAGTATGGTGGAACTCTGTGAGCATCACAAGTTTCTCGGCATTCAGTTTGACTTCGAGAATCTTCACCTGAACGACCGCGATGCCTTCACACAGTTCTATCGGGAAACGGCTCAGGCATTGCATCAGAAAGGTTATCAGCTCAGCGTGGCGGTTGTCCATCGGCCCGAGGAGTACGCGGGACCGACGGGGTACTTCAAATGGTTGTTCGAGAACTGGCGGGCGGGATATGATCTCGCCGAGCTTGCGAAGATCGGAGACTTTATCTCCGTAATGACCTATTCCCAGCATACACGCCGTACGACGCCCGGTCCGAACGCAGGAATTCCGTGGGTAACACAGGTTGTCGAATATTTCCTCAAGTTCATGCCGCCGGAAAAATTATCGCTCGGAATTCCCCTCGGTTCTCAGCATTGGTACACCGCACTCGATACCGTTCGGTACTTTGCCAACGCACGGAGCTGGAGCAGCTCGCTGGATTACAGGAGCGCGTCGATGCTTGTCGAACGGTTCAAGGCCAAGGTTGAATGGAACGATGCACAACAAGTCCCTTACACAATCTTTGATAATGGCGGTCTGTTCGAATACATTTATTTCGAAGACGCCCGCAGTTTCAAGGCAAAATACGACCTGATGAAACAGTATAAGCTGCGAGGATTCTCGGCCTGGGTCTTGGGCAACGAGGATTCCGCAGTGTGGAAATCGCTCCCCAGAGTCTCTCGGTAATTATCCACAACGCACGCGACGCCGCTCCTACCCGCATCGCCTTCACACACATTCCGGATACAATCGAACAAACGGCGTAGGATAGGCATGCGATGACCGCGCACGGTTTTTTCCCCATTTCCAGAGCTTACTGAAGCGCGCATACCGCGACGCTCTCAGTGGATAACGACCGAATGTCCTCCGCCGAACTCCGCCGCGAGCTCACGCTGTTTGACTCGACGATGATTAACGTCGGCAGCATCATTGCCTCGGCCATCTTCATCGTCATGATCGCTTGCGTACTGGTACTGGTCGAGGCGAAAATCAACTGCACCGTCATCGGGAAACGGCACATGAGTCCTCGTTGGTGGCATATCCTTGCACTTTCAGCGTGCCTGAGCTGGTGTGGTTTCATCGCTTCAATACATGCACAGACGCTCCCCCACATCATCGCCCATCGCGGCGCTCCGAAGGTTACGCCGGAGAATACCATCGCTTCCTTCCTCAAGGCCGTCGAGCTTGGAGCGACCATGATTGAGTTCGATGTTCATCAGACGAAAGATAGTCAGCTTGTTGTCATTCACGACATCTCAGTAAACCGAACAACCAACGGACGCGGCAACATCAACGAACTGACTGCCGCGGAGATTCGAGCACTCGATGCGGGAAGCTGGTTTTCATCCGACTTCGTGGGCGAGCGGGTACCGCTGCTCGCTGAGGTGTTTGATGCAGTGCCGGATTCAATCATACTGCTTATCGAGCTTAAATACGGTTCGAACGACTACCCCGGTATCGAGGAGCGGGCGGCCAGTCTCGTTCGCGAAAAAAAAGCCGAGCACCGCGTCATCCTCAAGTCGTTTCAGGACTATGTTATTGAACGGCTTGCTGTAATAGCACCGGATATTCCGCGTCTTAAAATCTTCGTTTGGCAGATTCCCTATCTCCGCATCATCATCCAGCGCGGCGTCGGATTCGGCTCGACGCTCAACCTGAACGCTCAGTATTTGCAAGCTCATCGCTATGGATTGACGAGGGGATTCCTTGAGCGAGCGCGAGAGCGTGGCTTCAGGGTCTTCGTGTGGGATGTGCACACCGAATCCGCGATGCGTGAGTTCATTGAGATGGGCGTGGATGGAATCGAAACTGATTACCCTGACGTTCTTGCGAAGCTTCTCGAAGAGTTGTCCAGAAGCGCACAGGATCCAAACTGAGGCGATGAGACACGTGCAAATGCACGAGTAGCTTCTCGCTTGCTATTGGAACGAGAGTTGCTATCTTGCAATGAACTCATACACTCCAACACTGTGAAGAAGGATTCACCCATCGTCGGTACATTGCAATCCGTGAATCCGTGGTCGTTGGTTCACAGGTGGAGGGCGATCAGACTGACCCGCCTGCCTCGCTATGACTCTCAATCCGCGGACAGGTCGTCACCAAAGGCTTCATGCCATGCAACTCCAAGGCATCCATCATCTCACCGCCATCTCGGCCAACATCCGAGAGAACTATCGCTTCTACACCACGGTGATGGGCATGCGGTTAGTGAAGCGCAGCGTCAATCAGGATGACGTGAGTGCGTATCATCTGTTTTATGCCGACGCCGTCGGTACACCGGGAACCGACCTGACGTTCTTCGATTGGGAGATGCCGCGCGAGCGTCGGGGAACGCATAGTATCATCCGCACGTATCTCCGTGTGGCCGGAGAGAACAACATCGAGTGGTGGAAGGAATATCTCCACGAGCATGGGGTACGCGCCAAAGAGCCGGAAGAACGTGATGGCCGCGTCGTTCTCGACTTTGAAGACCCCGAAGGCCAGCGACTCACGCTGATTGACGACCGCGGCGCAGGCGAGAAGCCGGAGCCGTGGGAGAAAAGTCCTGTTCCAACCGAACGGCAGATTCGTGGTCTTGGCCCAATCGTCATCAGCGTTCCCGAAATTTTCAACACCGACTTGCTCCTTACACGGGTGATGAACATGGAAGCGGTGCGAGAGTACACGCCGAAAGGTGCACAGGAGCCGGTCATCCGAGTGTATCACATGGGTGAAGGAGGGCCGAACGCCGAGCTGCATGTGGCGATTGAGCCAAAGCTTCCTCCCGCGCGTCAGGGGGCGGGAGGCGTGCACCATGTCGCCTTCCGCACTCCGAATGAAGATGAATATCATGCCTGGACGGAGCGCTTGAACTCCTTCGGCATTCCCAACAGTGGAGAGATCGACCGCTATTATTTTCGCAGCTTGTATGTTCGCGAGCCGAACGGCATTCTCTTCGAGATTGCTACAGACGGTCCCGGCTTTGCTGTGGACGAAGACGTTGCGACGCTCGGCCAGAATATCGCTCTTCCTCCTTTTCTCGAGGATCGTCGGGAAGAAATCGTCGCCAACCTCAAACCCATTGACTGATTCCGCCTCGTCATAGTGTCGCGTCCCAGAAATACGTTGAAAAAGGGGAACCGCCAATCCACGCGAATTGGCGCGAATGGGTTTCAAAAAGAACTCAATTTTTTATCCTCGTTCCCACGCTCCGCGTGGGAACGAATTGGCATGAGACTGTCAAGGGCCACCACAATTCCCCAGGTTAGAGGCCGACAGGGCCAGATGATTCCCCAGAGGCTTAGCGTTGTATCAGTGACGCAGGAGCGTCCGAGTTGAACAAAACTTCTTTTTTCACCACGAAGCCACTACGACCCAAAGGTACACTAAGGATTTTGTGAAACTTTGTGACTTCGGGTCTTAGTGGTTTAGCTTTTCGGCCGAGCTTCTAGAAACGGCTGTACGCCTCCCTGACAAACTCCAGACTGACCAGCCTGCCTCCATGCGACTCTCACCCACCGGCTTGACATCTTCCTTTTTTCTCCTATCTTTAATACCTGAACAACTGCTCAATCGTTCATACGGACATCCAGCATGGCCAAACACGTTCACCAAGAAAAGATTCGCTCTGCCAAGAAAGCCCTCGTCAAGGACGAGACGATTCTTTCGTTGAGCGAGACGTTCAAAGTCCTCAGCGACCCCACGCGGCTCAAAATCGTCCTGGCGCTTGCCAAAGAGGAGCTCTGCGTGTATGATATCGCGGAGCTTCTCGGCGTTACCGAGTCTGCCGTCTCACATCAGCTCCGTATGCTGAAGACCTTGAGACTCGTCAAATATCACAAAGACGGCAAGATGGTCTTCTACTCGCTGGACGATGAGCACATTGAGGACCTGATCCGCATCGCAACACGACACGTTTCCGAATAAGTATGAAATCCCTGCAGCAACCCCAAGAAACCGCCATCATCGTCGACGGCTTGTGCTGTGCAACTGAGGAACAACTCATCCGCAAGAAGCTTCGTTCGCTCGACGGTGTTCTCGACCTGAAATTCAACATCGTTTCCCACACGCTCGTCGTCCGCCACGCGTGTTCAGACGACAAGCTCCTTACCGCACTGAAGGACATCGGACTTCCGGGCACCATCCAGCGCGAATCAGGCAAGCGCGTTCCGCGACAAACTCCTCCACGCCAGCTTTACTCAACGATATTCTCGGGCGGATTTTTGATCGCCGGCGGTCTCGGGACGCTGCTCGGCTTCGATCCTCTGTTCTCCCGAACATGCTTCCTGCTTTCGATCGTATCGGGAGGATGGCTGATTGCCATGAAAGGATACAAAGCTGCAAAGAACCTCTCGCTCGATATACATACCCTGATGACGGTTGCAGCGGTCGGCGCAGTTGCGATTGGGGAATATGCAGAAGGGGCGGCAGTCATTTTCCTGTTCGCGCTCTCCTTGCTTCTTGAATCACTCAGCATTGACCGAAGTCGTCGCGCGATCCAGTCATTGATGAAGCTCTCCCCTACCCGCGCGAGCGTGAAGCGAAACGGCCGCGAGGTGGAAGCTGCCGTCGACGACGTTCGTGTTGGTGAAATCATCCTCGTTCGGCCGGGCGAGCGCATTCCGCTGGATGGCGAGGTCGCGGCCGGACAATCGTACGTCGATCAATCGACCATTACAGGCGAATCGCTTCCCGTTTTCAAGCTAACCGGCGACGGTGTGTATGCAGGAACGTTCAATCAACGGGGAGCGTTAGAGGTGCGCGTAACGAAGCAGGCGAGCGACTCTACCCTTGCACATATCATCCGGCTTGTCGAAGAAGCGCAGCAACGTCGAGCACCGACGCAGACGTTCATCGAGCAATTTGCGCGATACTACACCCCAGCGGTGTTCCTCCTTGCAATCATCGTTGCAGTGATTCCGCCCCTCCTGCTACAAGAAGAATTTCGTGAATGGTTCTACCGTGCGCTTGTTTTGCTTGTCATCGCGTGTCCGTGCGCGCTCGTCATCTCGACACCGGTGACAATTCTCAGCGCCATGACGCACGCCGCGCGGCGGGGCATTCTGCTCAAAGGCGGCCGGTACTTTGAGGACCTCGCACGCATCCGTGCCATCGCGTTGGACAAGACGGGAACCTTGACGGAAGGTAAGCCGGTCGTTACAGACATCGAATCGTTCAACGGAATGCCCATCGAAGGGATACTGCGAATCGTCTCGGTCGCAGAAGTTCAATCCGAACACCGCTTGGCAGAAGCATTCATGAAAAAGGCCAAAGAAGCGGGAATCGATCCGCTCGCGATGAGGGTCGATTCGTTCGAGGCAATTCCGGGCAAGGGTGTCCGGGCTTCGATTGAAGGCTCGTCCTTCATTGTAGGAAACCATCAGCTCATCGAGGAACTCGGCGTTTGCTCGCCTGAGGTCGAGCGGCGCATCCAAGCGCTCGAAACGCAGGGGAAAACCGTTGTGCTGCTCGCCTCCCAGCACACGGTTCTTGGTGCGCTGGCGGTTGCAGACCGCGTTCGGGAGGAGGGGCGGTCATTGGTTGCATCGCTCAAGGGAGCGGGTGTTGAGCATGTGGTGATGCTCACGGGCGACAGCGCGGCAACTGCAAGAACGATCTCCGAACAGATTCACATTGCCGAACACCGGGCGGAGTTGCTGCCTGATGACAAAGTTCACGTTGTGCGTGCGCTGAAGAACCGATACGGAAACGTTGCTATGGTGGGCGACGGTGTCAACGACGCTCCGGCCTTGGCAGAAGCGACCGTCGGGATTGCCATGGGAGGCATCGGCTCTGACACCTCGCTGGAGAGCGCAGATGTCGTCCTGATGTCGGATGAATTAGCCAAGGTCCCATACGCGATCAAACTTGGGAAGCAAACCATACGCATCGTCAAGCAAAATGTCGCCATCGCGCTTGCAACCAAGGCTGTGTTTCTGGTACTTGCACTGTTCGGCATGACGAGTCTCTGGCTCGCCGTTCTCGCAGACGATGGCGCCACTTTAGTAGTGATTCTAAATGGACTACGCCTCTTGCGTACAAACGGCGAGGCATGACAAGGTATCGAGAGACGTGGACGAGAACCCCTGTTACCACTCCGCTGAAGGCCCGTCCCGATGAACAAAAAGTTCATCGGGACGGAATGCTTGGAAATTGAACCCGTGAGATAAGTTTCACTATCTCACGGGTTGAATCAAATTCGAGGTGAAGAAATATAAACTTTTCGTCCATGTCTCGAGTGGATGTACGATGGACAACAAACCACACCCGCCTGCCGCAGGCAGGGATTCATAGATTATTATCCTCCACTACTGTCCGGTTGAAAAGTGAATAAAGACCGTTGGTTTGTTAATGTCAAGCTTTCAGTTTATGGCATGATTTTTTGAACGGTTGCGACGATTAGCGTCAGGAGGCACCTTCTGACGCCACTCTGAATACCTCTTCACCATAACAGATTCGCAGCCGTCGCTCATCATCTCATTCCCACAATCTGTGCATCTGTGGTTATCTCCTTTCTTCTCAGCTATGTGATTATGCGCTGAGTGCTCGTCAACCTGATGAGAATTCTTCGTTGACTTTCTCTCACTTTTTCGGTAGATTATAACCGTTTTTGAAGTGAAGAACGTATCAACGACGAGGGATTCAATGTACGCAGTGGTTGAAATTGCCGGTCAGCAGTTTACGGTATCGAAGTCAGAGAAAATCCTTGTCCCCAAGCTCCGTGAAAAGGTCGGCTCGAAGGTGAGTTTCGAGAAGGTTCTGCTCGTTGGGGATGAAAAGAAGACGACCGTTGGAGCGCCGTATGTTGCAGGCGCAAGTGTGGAAGGAAAGGTCCTTCAGCACGTGAAAAACGAGAAGGTGGTCGTGTTCAAAAAGAAACGACGCAAGGGGTTCAAAGTACGCCGTGGACATCGGCAGCAATACACCGAGGTTGAGATTATAAAGCTCAGTTGACTCCCGTGTTCACTGCGAAGCGCATGGATTGGTATTTAGTCAGCGGACTCTTTTGGGTGATTGTGTCGTTGGTTATCCTTGTGATCGCCAAGATCGAAGAAAAGCGTAACAAAAAAGCTGCAAAGTAACAGAGCAAGATACATGGAGGTTAGCAATGGCTCATAAAAAAGCTGGTGGTAGTACGAAAAATGGACGCGACAGCCAATCGAAACGGCTTGGTGTGAAGGCTTTCGGCGGTCAGTTGGTCAGTGCGGGAAGCATCCTTGTGCGCCAGCGCGGCACGAAGGTTCACCCGGGCATCAACGTCGGTATTGGCAAAGACGACACGTTGTTCGCTCTCGTCAATGGAGTGGTAAAATTTGAGCGCGTCGGCAAGACGAAGCAACGGGTCAGCATTCTCATCGCTTCCTAACGGTTTCCTTCCAGTTCGCTTCGGCGGACTTTTTTATTCCACATCGCCTCATATCGCATAACCGTTCTGCCATGTGTCGGACGGTGCATCACGCTTCCTGCCTGTCCATTCTAGCAGAACCATTCCGACGGAGATTCCTATGAAGATTACAGTCATCGGCGCCGGGAATGTCGGCGCTACTGCCGCTCAGCGAATCGCTGAAAAAGAATTAGCCAACGAAGTCATTCTTGTCGATGTCGTCGAAGGACTGCCGCAGGGGAAGGGACTGGACATGTATGAGTCGGCTCCCGTGGAGGGGTTCGATTCAAAAGTTATCGGCACCAACTCCTACGAACCCGCTGCCGGCTCCGATATCATTCTGATCACGGCCGGCATCGCGCGCAAACCGGGCATGAGCCGCGACGACCTGCAGACGACGAATGCAAACATCGTCAAGACGTGCACGGAGCAGGCCATTGCGAAATCGCCTCAAGCGATTATCGTCATGGTCTCGAACCCGCTCGATGTCATGTCCTATGTCGCCATGAAGGTCAGCGGCTTTGAGCGCCATCGTGTGATTGGCATGGCGGGCGTGCTGGATTCCGCGCGCTTCCGCGCGTTTATCGCTCTGGAGCTGAACGTATCGGTCAGGGATGTCTCTGCATTCGTTCTTGGCGGCCACGGCGATTCCATGGTGCCGCTTCCCCGTTATTCCACTGTTGCCGGCATTCCTCTTCCCGATTTGATGGACAAGGAAACAATCGATCGACTCGTCAAGCGTACGCGGGATGGGGGGATTGAGATCGTGAACTACCTGAAAACGGGAAGCGCGTACTACGCTCCATCTGCCGGCGCTGTTGAGATGATCGAGTCGATCGTGAAAGATAAGAAACGCATCCTTCCCTGCTCTGTCTGGCTGCAAGGGGAGTACAACTTGAAGGATGTGTTTATTGGCGTGCCGGTGAAATTGGGGAAGAACGGTCTCGAGGAGATCATCCAGATTACGTTAACACCCGAAGAGCAGGAGGCGTTAAACCGCTCGGCTGCCGACGTTCAGGCCAATATCGCAAAACTTGCATTATAATGACCGGCGCACTGGATATACGGTATGTAGAAACCTGTCTTCGAAGTTTCCGGGCGTTTCCCACTCAGGTGAAGCAGGTAAACTCGCGGGTGTAAACTCGTGGGCGCTTCCGGCTTGCTTCTCATATTTCCTTTTCCTAAACTTGTCCCATCGAAATTCACATCCTTTACAGGAGGCCGTATGAACAAGTTGAAGTTTTTCTTCTTCCTCGTGCTGACGACAGTCGTCGCGGTACTGATGTTCTCATCGACGGGCTGTGAGAAGAAAGCGACAGAACCCGAAACTGTCCAACCGATTACTGAAGATTTGTTTCCTCTCATTGTTGGACGGAAACTGACCTTCGGCGGCTTCCTCCGCGACGCGAGGACCGATGCGAACATTGAAGCAACAGGAGCTGTGTACGAAGCGCGCATGACGGTGGTCGCGACGGGAGCCACAACGCCGTTTGGAGTTGCCCATGTCATCTCAGACTCGCAGCGTGTACCGACTGGCGTCGCGACCCCCCCGACGACGTGGGTTGTCGGTTCGTTCTTCATCCAGCGTCCGGCACCTACCGGCTCCGGCAATTTCAGCTTCCTCACAAACATCGGGAGATTCTACCGCTCCTTTGGCATTGCCCGGACGGACTCGCTACAATGGATTCTTCTCGTGAAGCAGGATGCAGGCGTTGGCGTAGAGTACACGGGGTTTGATCAATCCTACACGGGCGCGGCGGGACCAGTACGCCTCCAAATCGTCGCAAAGATTGAAGGACGAGAACAACTGACACTCGCCGGTCAATCGTTCAACCCGTACCGAATCAAAGCACAACGCAAGATCTATCTTGGCGGCGCTGCTACCCCTTCTGTCCAAGCCGAAACTGCAACCATCTGGTTACAACCAAATGTTGGGATTGTCAGGTTCATTTTCAATGCAGACGGCGAGACTCGCGGCTTCTTTCGAGAGTTCAAATCCAAAAACTTCTAACGTGCTCAAAGTCGTTTGCGATGGTAGGCACGAGAGTGTACATCAAACCCCGATCCTCCGGTCGGGGTTTGCTTTTTCATCCTCCACTTCTACACATGAAATCGAGGTAAAACCGTGAACGCATCAAGATTCCTCTATGGCTTCATCATCTCCGGTCTGATTGTCGGTGGCATGACAAGCGCTATGGCGCAGGAAACGGGATCAGTCGCCGGGACTGTACGAGACACCGAAACAAGGGAAGTCATTCCGCACGCTAACGTTCGTCTCAAGAACACTCCCTTTGGAGCGGCAACGGATATGAACGGACAGTTTGCGATCGCCCGCATCCCTCCCGGGACATACACGCTTGTTGTCAGCACGGTTGGTTACAAGACCGTCGAGTTACCGCTCGTTGTCAGGGCTGGACAAGTAACGAGAAGCAACACCGAGCTCAAATCCTTACCGATCCAGGTTGGCGAGGTCCTCGTCTATGGAGCATCTCTCCGTCGGGAGCGCATCACCGATGCCCCGGCTGCCGTTTCAGTCATCAATGCTAAGGAGATCGTGCGTGGCGGCGGACACGGTCAACTTCCAAAACTTCTCGAGTCTGAACCCGGCATTGACATCGTGCAAAGCGGGCTGTTTGACTTCAATGTGAATACGCGCGGCTTTAACAGCTCGCTCAATCGGCGCCTCCTCATCCTTCTGGATGGACGGGATTTGGCAACGGCGTTCCTCAGCGCAACGGAATGGAGCGGACTTTCCATTCCACTGGAAGAACTCGGACGCATTGAGCTTGTCCGAGGTCCGGGGTCTGCTCTCTACGGCGCCAATGCATACAACGGTGTGCTGAACATTTCCTCTCTTCCCCCGAAGGCGTCCCTCGGCACACGTGTCATTGCCAGCGGCGGCGAGTTGAGCGCATTTCGAGGCGACATCCGGCATGCCGACAAAGCGGGTTCACTCAGCTATCGCGTCAATGCGGGCATCATGTCGAGCAAGTCCTTCAGCCGTGTCCGAACGAATCGACAATTCGAATACGAGGGGTTCAATGCATACTTGAACAACGAAGTTGTCGACCTCAATCTAAATCCCATCCGCACCGTCTATGGTCAAGCAAGGGTTGATTACGAATACGATGGCGGTGGCACATCGACGCTCGAAGGCGGGTTTGCACAAGTCGAGAACGAAGTTATTGTGACGGGAATCGGGCGAGTCCAGGTGCAACAGGCAACGCGTCCGTGGGTACGGGCGGCGTACTCAGGGCACGGCTTCAATGTCCTCCTGTGGTCTAACGGGCGGTACAACAAGAAACCGGAAAAGTCGCTTTCGACAGGACTCCATCTCGTGCAGGATGCGCTGATCACCCACGGTGAAATCCAGTATGCGTTTTCAGCTCTCGAAAACACATTGTTCGTCGTTGCGGGCCTGTCGCATCGGATCATCGACATTGACACCAAGGGCACGCTCATGCAATCACCCCGCACAGATAACACGAGCGGCGTCTTCGCGCAGACTGAGTACCGCTTTTCAGAAACGTTGAAAGGTATCGTTGCGTCGCGTTGGGACAGGTCGTCGCTCCACGAGAGTTTCTTGTCTCCCAAAGCGGCGCTGGTCTGGTCTCCTTCAGCAGGCCACACACTCCGCGCCACGGTCAACAGAGCGTTCCAATCGCCGAATTACTCCGAACTCTACCTCTACGTGAAACACCCAACAAGTCCCCTCGCCTACTTCGGCAACGATGCGTTAGCTGTTGAGAAGATTATTGGATACGAAATCGGCTACAAGGGAGTAATCGAAAACGCTCTCTTTATTACTGCTGATGTCTACTTTAATCAGTTGAGCGACTTCATTACCGATTTGGGACCGGGCTTGAATCCCAAGTATTCCGGCACCGTTGTGCTTCCGGGCGAGAATTTTTCCCGAACCGTGTGGTCGTATACGAACGCGGGGAAAGTGAACGAGGCAGGCTTTGAAGTAGCGGCAAATTACTACCTCTCCAATGAATGGATGGTCGACGCCAACTATGCACTCTTTACGTTCGAGGTGGTTGAGCGACACCCGAACGACGTCCTTTTACCAAACTCACCCCGCCATAAGGCGAATGTCGGCGTCACCTACACTCATCCCAAGGGGCACGACATCAGCGTCAAAGTGAAATATGTCCCTGAATTTGAATGGGCTGCTGGAGTGTTCCGCGGAACGATCAAACCATACACGCTGGTCAACCTGAGCGGTTCCTACAGCCTGACTGAGTCCATAACCGCTGTGCTCAACGTCTCGAACCTCCTGAACAAACAGCACTACCAGATTTTCGGCGGTTCACTCCTCAGCCGCAGGGCGATGGCAACACTGATTGCTACATTCTAATTCATCGGTGTGATGCAAGAACCACAAACCCCGTCCCGACCTTGTCGGGACGGGGTTTATTCATGTATCCTTCCTGCATCACGACCGGTCTATCGCAAGCGTTTGAGGTCGATGACGATTTCGACTGTTGCTCCCCGTTGAGAGAAATGGTAGCTTACCTTGTCGGCTAATTCCCGCATCAGAAACACACCACGGCCGCCGGTCTTCATCAAGTTCTTCTCGTCGAGGGGGTTGGGAAGCGAATCGGGTTCGAACCCCGCGCCCTCGTCTCGCACGCGCAGAGTAAGGGATTCATTCTCCACGTAGGAACAACTCAGCCATACTCGTTTGCGAGGGTCGGACTTGTTGCCATGCAGAATGGCGTTGTTGACCGCTTCGGTCGACGCAACGAGCAACCGATAGAACGTTCCGTCATCTAACCTCACAACTTTGTTGACCCGTTGCAAGAACGGTTCCACCCTGACAATTTCTTTGGGGTCGCTGCGAAAATGTTCTTCAAACGTCGTAACGGATTTCTTGGAAGCCTTCCTGTGTTTCACCCTTCCCCCATTGTGTTAAAATCCATAGGAGATATTCATGGAAATGTTTGAAATGGATCGTCGCACCTGTCCGTCGTCCGATTGATGTTCCCGCCAGCCCTCGAGTGTGATGAACTGTTTCCATCCCACCTGCACCGTTGGGCCGGACGACGAGAGGCGCCGCTCAAACGTTCTCACGCCAGCGCGAACGGCGTAGCGGTCCTGATGGAAATACCGAAACCCGATGCCGACCTGGAGGTCATCCCGAACCATGAGCTTCAGCCTCGGCCAGAGTGAAACATCCACGAATGTATTCTCCGGACGCTCTGTGAATTCCCTCCAGCGCAGGATGCCGCGCAGCGAGACGCGCACGCTCCCTACAATATCAACCCCGACCCGCTGGGAAAGCCGAATGAACGTAGAGTCGATCCACGAGGCCTGGCGGAAGGAAAAACTTCTGACCAACGCGATCTGCTCTTCAAAGTCATAGACCGTGTAGTTTGCCAGCACCTCAGCAATGTTGACCGAACGAATGGCGGTAGACGGTGTGTATTCTACTCTGGGCGATAGGCGGAAAACACGATTCCAATTGTTGTTAGCGCTTTGCGAACGATGCAGATAGACGAGGTGTGTGAGTCCAACTTCAGCGAGCAAGGATACGCGCACGTAGGGACTTACGCGGTAGACCTTCTCGACCCCCAGTGTGAGCCGGAGCTCATCGCGGTCGTCCGTGTTGAGCGTATCCGGCGTGTCGTAGCGCAAGATACTTGCTGATCCCATGAGATTCAACTGATTCCTCTGAGAAAGATCGGCTTTCCACTCCGTTGCCAAGGTTGTGCGACGCGCAATGTTTGCGAGTCGTTTCGCCGATGCCACCTGTCGCACGAAGACGACATCCGGGACGCCTTCTTCTTCAGCGACCGTGTGCCGTTCCTCACGCTCGGAATAATACGCCTGAAGTCCGCCTCGCAGCCACGAAGCAGCACGGTATGACACGCGTGCCGAACCAACAAGCTGAAACTGCTGTACACGCGTATCCAGCGCCACGCCGGAAAGACTTTCCACATCCTTATACCGAAGTCCGCGGTCAATCGTACGGTTCTCCAGGCCGCCTTCAACCAACACAGACACATCCTGACTCGGCTGGTAAACCCAACGGCTGTTAATCTCAAAACCCTCAGCTTCACGCTTAAAGATGTTGCTGGCAATAGCATAGCGCTTTTGGAGGATGGAGTCAGCAGAAGTGTAAAACTCACGCCGTTGATTGCTGTAACGGACGGACATGCTTGCATGCGCAACATCGCCGAACGGTCGGTCGATAGCGACCGCGACACTATCATCCCGCCAACGACGGGGAATAACAAAGGACTGTGAGGAATGAGCGAGAACGCTCGCGCGCAATTCTTCTCCACCCCACTCCTTGCCGGCAAGTTCGGCAAGATAGGAGAACCCTGCATCACGCTCCTCACCCTGCGCTAAAAATTTATAGCCGCCAAGCAGTCGCACACTGAGCAACGAAGCATTACCGTATGCCGGCCCGACGAGGAAGTGATGCTGTGCGAGCCTTCCAAAATCGATGACCGCATTATCGGAAAGAACACTCGAGAACGTTTCACCCGCTACATTCCACCATCCTCCAACATGCGCATGGACACTCAGATTGCCACGATACTCGTCCTGCATAGAGACATCCCGGATCAACCGGGAGCGAACAGAATGCTGGGTGGCAATGCGCATACCCCCCACATCGCCGGCATACAGCACCCGGCCATTCCAGAGAAAGGTATTCAGGATACGCTCAAACCCGATCGAGGAGACAGAGACACTGTCTGGTTGCGGCAGATGGACGAATGATTTCCCTTCCTGAACAAACGCCGGAGATCCTATGAGGAAATACAGACACAGGAGGCCCCACCTCACTGGCGATACGCCGATGCAGCCGCTGTCAGCCGAGAGTCTCATTTCCATAGTCGCTCATGAAACAACTTCAGGAAGCGCTCACGATCGATCCTGAACGCAACGTGCACTGCCGTCCGGCCGGGACGCGGTTTGTGCCTCAACTCAGCGACGGTCATTCCCCGCGTCCGCTCCCCCTTTGTCTCCACGTCAACGTGAACACGGCGGGAGCGCACAATAGACGGCTCCAGAGCGACGGCGACCGCGACCGGGTCATGCAGGTACCCGCCGAGAAATCCTTCCGTTGTTCGGTGATAGCGCATATAGAACCGCGTGAAGCGAAGAATGGCCTTTGCTGCGGTACTTGCCCGTCGCCCAGCGCGATACTCCGCTTCCTTTCGCATCAGCGATACTTGTTGTGTGACGTCGAGAGGAACGATGGTGACGGGCAACCCGGCGTTCAGAACCCGATGTGCTGCTTCCGGGTCGACATAATAGTTGAATTCCGCAACCGGCCCCGTATTTCCCGGAACGCGAAACGCACCGCCCATGGAGACAATGCGACCGACGCGCGACAGCGTCGCTCGGTCCTCCTTCAGCGCAAAGGCAAGATTCGTCAGTGGGCCTAATGCTACGATCGTGAGCCGGCGACCGTACCGCTCGCACGTCTCCAGTATCATACGCACGGCGTCTTTGCGGATTCGTGCGGGACGGCGCAGCGGGATTCCCGCGTTGCCCAACCCATCGTCGCCGTGCACTTCCGGCGCAGTGACGAGACGACGCCGAAGCGGTGCGGGCGCACCCTGAGCAATAACCGGCGCATCGGCAACCTGAAGCAACTGAAGGATGCGGTGAACGTTACGCGTACACTTTGAGACCTGAACGTTTCCCGCAACCGTCGTGATTGCCTTGACTGAAATCTCCGGCGACCGAAGCGCGAAGATCAACGCCAACGCATCGTCAACGCCGGTATCGGTATCGATGAGAACTGGACGCGGCATGCGTGGTTAGCCAAGAATATCCTTCCACGCGTACTGCGGCCTGAAGCCGAGAATGCGACGCGCCTTCGCATTGCTAATCAACGATGCATCACCTTCGAGCAACGCGTCAATGTGTTGAGTCTCCGGAAAAAACTCCCGCACCAACTCCCTCGTCTCCTTCCCCGTCCATTGGTCATCAGCACACACGAACATCGCCTCATGGTTCGACGCCACACTTGCCTCGAGTGCAAGCCTGATACAGCGAGCAAGGTCCTTCACATGAATGTAGGCCCAAAGATTTTTCCACCACTTTGAATACTCCGCCACCAACTGTCTGTACAGGGCGATTTCTTGTTTCTCAGGAACCCAAACCCATGGCGGACGAAGGCAAACCGTCTGAATCCCTGCCTTGCGCGAGTATGCTGAGCAAAGTAACTCAGCCGTCTGTTTGCTGAGACCGTAGGGGTCGTGAGCGCGTAAGGGGTGGGATTCATCGATAGGAAGATATTCCGGCCAGATGCGAATGGTGCTAAAGGCAAAGCCGAGGGTGGATTCACTCGAAATGAGGATGAAGCGTTTGACAGACGTTCCCGAACAAGCTTCGAGCGCGGTGAATGTCCCCACCGCGTTCACGCTAAAAACCTTTTCTGACGGTTCTTCGAATGGATGGGGAATCCCCGCGAGGTGCACCACGGCAGAGGCATGAGCCGTTATTCGCCGCAACGTTGGGAGGTCGAGCACATCGACCTTGTGCCACGGGATGTCTGATCGATGGGGAGCGCGGAGATCGACCACTTCCACGTCGTAGGCCGCGCTCAGCTCATCAACCACGTAACGGCCGATGAGACCGCTACCGCCGGTGATCAGGAGGTTCATGATTTGACGTGATCGTCAGAGTATCATCATGAGGGAAACCTCCAGCATGATTGCCTATCCGGCAAGCAGACCTGCGTGCAACGTGGAGAATCTGAAGGTTTATGAAGATCGTTCATTAACTATCAAATTCAAGTTGACCGCCATGAGTGAGGGTTAAAACCCCTGAGAGTATTGTTTGGAACTGTTGTCCACGTCCTGAAGCCTGCCCGCCTCAGGGGGTTCCGAGAGGCAGGCGGGGACGTGGCAATAGCCCCGACCGTTTAGTCGGGGATAAAAATCCCCCAAAATATTCAATGGGCTTTAGCCCCTATCTAAAAAGGCGGTCAACTTGTGTAATCATAATATGCAAATGACGAGCCAGATATGCAAATGACCAGCCCAAAGATGTGCTGACCGCCATAGGAACGAGACGCACGTGCTGAACAATTCCTCGTCTCCCGCGTGAGCAAAAACTATCGAAGGAGGATCATCTTCTTCGCGCTCTGATACTCCGGTGCAACGAGGCGGTAGTAATACACTCCTGAAGCGACTCGCTTTCCATCGCTGTCGGACCCATCCCACACGACTCGATGTTGCCCGGCTTCATACGAACCCTGTACAAGCGTTCGAATACGCTGGCCCATGGTATTGTACACCTCCAGCGCAATGTGCACAAATCCGGCATCCGTCTCAGGAACTTCAAACTCGATTGTCGTCGACGGGTTTCCGCCAAAGGCGGATCCGCCTCCGGCGGAGAAGGGGTTCGGATAGTTCTGAGCCAGACGGAATTGCATTGGCACGGTCGGGTGATCGCGCAGGACTACAGTTCCCGGTAAGGCTTGATGCACACCGGTGCCCGTACTGATCACAAGTTCGACGCCCTCGATATCGTCGCTCGTCATAAGCCCGGCGGGGAATCGGAAGACCAGCCCACTACCCACCTCGATAGGCGTGTTCTTCATGTTATAGGCGACAAGCCGGAGTTCCCGCGTGGAACCGAACGTCGGCATCGTCATCATGCGAGCCCTGTTGAAGATAACCGACATGCTATCAGCACCGGTTTGAACTGTGCGTCGGAGTCTGAGCACCATTTGCATACCCAGTACCGGAACATCATTCGACATCGTGAGGCGAATGCCAAACGGCGTGGCTTCCAGTTCGGCACGCACAAGGGTGGCCGATCCGAGAGTAGACTTTGTTAGACTCGCTTCCCGAGCCGAGGCGCCAATCGCTCCTTGCGAGGATTGAAGTGAAGGAATCTGTCCTAACAGATACCGCTGGAGCGCGAAAACGTCGAGAACATCGATGGTACCGTCGCCATTCACATCGGCTCTTACCGAATCTGCTTCCGTCAGCGTCACACGGCCCAGGATATGGGAGATGACCGTCGTGAGGTCGGCTATATCGACATTGGTATCATTGTTTACATCGCCAACCACGACCTGCGCTTGCGCTGAGAACGATACGGAAGCAACACCCTCAACCGACGCCGTAACAGTGTACATTCCCACACGGTCGCCCAGTGTCAACACCGTTGAGGCTTCACCATCCTCATTCGTGACCGCCGAAGTAACGCTCAAGCCTTGACCGGTAGCTCCAGCGGGAGCGGCCGTGATGGCAAAACCGACTGCCACGCCCGGAACAGGGTTGTTCCCCGCATCCAGTACACGAACAACAAGAGCGGTATCGAGTGTTGCGCGAGGCGGCTTACTCTGATTGTTCCCGCGCGCCGCTGCAAGCGATGCTGCAGACCCCGGCGTTGCCGTCGCAAAGAACCGAAGCGTGGCCAATCCTTCCGATGATGCGCGCACCTCATACCGGCCAACTTTACTTCCCAACGTCAACCTCGCACTTGCTTCGCCTTGGGTGTTCGTCGTGCCGTTGATGATCGTAAGACCGTGGCCAACCGATCCGCTCGGAATGCTATCCAACGTGAACGCAACTGCCACACCCGGAACCGTGTTGCCGCCGACGTCGGTCACGCGCACCACAAAGAGCGAGTCGAGCACCGTGTTGATGCGTTGCCGCTGTCCGTCGCCACGCACATACGTCATTGCCACAGCAGATCCGTGCGTCGCCGTCAGTCGGAAATGGATCGGGCTGTTGGCAAGTCCAGCCGAACTCGCCGCAACTCGGTACACGCCAACCTTGTCTCCAAGGCGCATGATCGTTGTGGCACGGCCCAAGTCGTCGGTGACGACATTCTTCGAGACCACATCCTGACCGGTGGCACCGGCAGGAATGCTGTCCACCGCAAATGTGACCGGCGTGTTCGCAACGGGATCGCCGGCAGCGTTCACCACCGTCACCACCAACGGTTGCGGTAGTTGCGTCAAAATTGGAGCCGTCTGACGATCTCCTGCAGTATATCTGATTGCCACGGCACCACCTGTCGACACCGCTGTCAGCCGGAAATAGATCGGGCTGTTCACTAATCCCGTCGAGCTTGCCGCGACCCGATATACTCCAGCCCTGTTCCCCAACGTCATCGAGACGTTCGCAAAACCGCCGCCGTCTGTCTTCACCTCGGTCGACGTCGCTCCATTCACAAACGCCCCCGACGCTCCTTCCGGTATGCTATCCACCGCAAACGTCACAGGAACGTTTTGTACTCCGTTGCCCGCTACATCGGTCACTTGCACGCGCAACGGCTGAGCCAACGCCCTCGACACTTCTCCCGTCTGACCATCGCCTGAAATAAAGACCAACACCGCCGCCGGTCCAATATCGGCTGTCGCAGTGAAAGTAATCGGACTGTTGACAAGACCCGGCGCACTTGCCTGCACCACATACAGGCCCGGTCGGTTGCCTAACGTCAGCAACGTGGAGGCACGTCCTTGACCGTCCGTGTTGACTCGATCCACACTCAGCGCCTGTCCTGCTGCGCCCTGCGGCACTTGCGTGATGGCAAACGATACCGTCACGCCCGACACCGGCACGCCGGCCGAATCGGTCACTACCACCACCAACGGATTCGCTAAGGTCGTCGTAACAGGACCACGTTGATTGTTGCCTGAGAGCAAGGCAATCTGACGCGGAGCGGTGCGGACCGCGTTCGCCACAAACGTAAACGAACTGCCCGGGAGCGATGGGGAAGTGGCTGTAACCGTATAGGTGCCCGCACTGTCGCCAAGCGTCAACGTTGTTTGCGCAAGGCCGTTTGCGTTCGTTGTCACCAGCGAGTCGCTTAGCCGTTGACCGGCTGCGCCGGTCGGCACTCCACTGATCGCGAACTGAACTTGGATTCCTTGCTTTGCATTGCCAAATGTGTCGGTAACCGACACGACAAACGGCTGAGGGAGCGTCGCACGGATCTGACCAACCTGATTGTTTCCCGAGACCTGCGTCAGGAATCTCGGAGCACCGGCAACTGCCGTTGCATTGAAGCTGATCGGCGACAACGTGCCTGATGTTGCCTGAACCGTGTACGAGCCAACACTCGAACCGAGCGTGAGTCGTGTGAATGCAAGTCCGGCACTGTTGGTCACCATCGAGTCCGCAGAGAGACGCTGACCGGCTGCCCCTATCGGAGCTGCCGATAAGCTGAACCGCACCGTCGCACCGACGAACGGCTGACCGTTCTGATCCAGCACGCGTACCACAAACGCACTGTCAAGAGTCCGCCCAACCGTATCGACTTGATTTTGACCACTTGCCAGCACCATGAAGGTGGCAACGGGTCCCGGTGGCGGAGGCGGCGGGGGGAGCGGTGCACTCGTTGCCGTCGCTGTGAATGTTGCCGGGCTTCCAACAAGGCCTGCTGAAGTTGCGTTGACGGTATACGTTCCTGCGACGCTGCCGAGGGTTAACGCTGTCGACGCCTGGCCGCTGGCATTCGTCGTCGCATTGGTCGTACTCAGGTTTTGTCCCGTAGCTCCTGTGGGTGTACTTGCAATGGCAAAGGTAACAGAGACTCCCTGAATGGGATTTCCATACGCATCGGTAATCGTGACGACAAACGGCGGCAGCGTGGAATTCACCAATGCGGAAGCACTATCGCCAGATGTCTTCGCCAGGTTTTTCGCGACCCACTCATAATCCAATGGTCCAAGTGGGTGGGCAGCATCGGACGCTGTCCAACGGCTTAATGATTGAATTCCATTTTTCGTAATGGTTCGTGTGAGGGTATTGACCGTTCCGCCTTGCCGCCGCCAGGTCGCACCGCTGTCAATCGACCGCCAGAGCTCAAGGGTATTTGCATCCCGACCGTTCAGTTCATTGTCCGAGTAACGGAACACCATGGATACATTGAGGTTCGAGTTAAAGGTCGGTGTGACGTCGTAATATCGGAGAATCGATTGGTTGCCGTTTCCGGTCGATGCGACGCCGGAGATGCGCTGTACGGTTGTGCTGCCGGGCGCTGCGCCTGACCAGGAAATCGTCGCCCCGATATTGCCGAAATTCGATGATGTGGTACTGCCCGAGAGGTTCACGGTCCTGAAAATACCTCCCAACAAGTATCCGTATTCCTTCAGCTCACCTCCCAGGTCAATATCGAATCCGCTTGCTGTTGACAGGGTGACAGCCGGAGCGATGGTGAGAGTATCGGAGACTCCTATGTTCCCAGTGGTCAGAGATTTTGTTCCGCTGCCTGTTAACAACAGTTCCTTGTACTGACGCGCTGCAACAGGCTGATTTCCACCAAAGTATTCGAACTTCCCGTCCACAACAGCCGGCAGGCCGTTCGCCTCGTTCTTCACCCGGATCAGGCCGTTGTTCGTGATCTGGCCGCTGTTGTTCAGGTTTTGACCATCAGCGAAATGGTAGAAGCCAAGACACATTGCAAAGAACAGACCACGACGGAATCCTTGAGCGCGGCTCAAGAACCAGTCACCCTTTGCGAAATGCCTCGCAAGATTATATGCCACCTTAGTTTTCATCGGCGCGTCCATATGACCACCATGAATTCTGAATATATCAAAAATCTGTAACCACTCAGCGTAAAATAAAAACCACAGATTACACCAATTTTCACAAAACTTATTTTTTTGAATTCATCTGTGAAATCTGTGGTTACATTTTTTTCTCAGTGTTTTTGAGGAAATCAATTTAACGTTAGAAATACGCTGAGCAGATACAAAAATCTCATCTTTTAAGCTTTGTGCCTTTTCATGTTTCAGATACCATAGTCAGGGCGAACGTATTCGAACCCTTCCCAATGCATCAAGTAGAACGCCTCAACTCCCACCACAAGACTGGCGGGCAAGCCGCTCAGCGCGGCTTGCTTGTTTTTTTCAAAACCCCGCGTGTGGCGTGCAGGAGCACGCACGCTCCACTGGCAATATTCTCGCTTCATCCAAAACAATCTGAGCAGGATTGCTTGAATGAGCATGTTTGAATTCTCATTGCTTTCTTCTTTCTGTCATGACTCCCTCTCCCCGCCTCTGGCCTGCCTGCCGCAGGCACGGCGGGGTTCGCACATGTCAGCCATTCTCCGCTACACATACAGCAAACAGAGGTGAAGAAGGAGTATAAACTTCACCCAGTCGCGCACGATGTCGTAAACCGAGTATGTGCTCATAACGCAATCACGTTACCTTTTCATAAACAGTGATGGTGTGGCGAAGCGGGAAGAACTTTCGAAAGGTTCTCCGCTGTCCCTGTCACCTTCCTCACAGGATGACCCTTGTTGAAGGCGGCCAAATTGCCATGTAACGCCTGACGAGGCCTGTGATAGAGTATCCCCCCGAGGAAGCGGAATACCTCTTCGGCTTAAAAGCCAGGCTCTCTGGTTCTTATGTGATACCTTCATAGGTCACATTATGTTCTGTTAGCTTCCAACTGTGATTGTCCCGTTGTTCGTGATCGCGCCGGCAACATTCAGGTCGCTCCCAACGGTCAACGCGGATGCTGCATCCATGAGCGTCAGGCTGACAGTCGAGGGCACCGACATATTTCCTGTTGTTGTCACTGTAGCTCCGGTGGCGATTTGCTTCGCAGCAGCGCCTGTACCAGACTTACGTGATAGGACCAGCGTCGCGTAGGTTCCGGCCGTAATTGTCTGGGTCACGGCATCACCGCCGTTATACTCAACAGTGCCCGTCGAAAAGACCACGCCGTTTGTCGCGCCGCCAAATCGCATCGTACCGCCTGCGCCCTGGGTAAGCCCAGGACCGCTCAGCGTGTAGGTATCCATATCGGTTGTAGCCGATCCGTTATTGAACGAGCCGCCGGCCGCAATCGTCACATTGCCCGCTGCTGTCTTCACACCAGCTCCCGACATTGCCAACGTATGATAGGTCGCAGATGCCACGCTTTGCGCAACTGAACCTGTGTAGTTGACCTGCGTGCCGGAGTTGCTGAATGTTAATGTGCCGCCGCCTGCGTTTATCAGGTCTTCAGCAAAATTGGCCACACCAGTACCTGTCAGCGATAAGACCGCGCTTGCCCCGCTGTTCGTCACATCACCGGAGAATGTCAATGTCCCAATGCTCGCGGTGATCGTACCGGCATTTGTTAACGCAGCCTGCGAAAACGTAATCGTTCCTCCGGCAGTCGTCTTTCGAATAGTGCCGGCATTGGATGAGACGTTCGCAATTGTGGCTCCGCCGGTTCCAGTGACGTCAAGAATCTTGGCGGATGCGACCGAGATAGCATCCAAACTGCTGGCGCTGGTACCTGAGATGGTCAGGTTCTCACTAACGGTAAGCGCACCACTGGCAGCGGTATGACTGACCAGCGCAGCGGACGTTACACCGCCGAGATTCTTTGCGCCAGCTCCCCACAGACCGAGTGTACCGCCGTATGTCGATGCGAGTACGGTTTGCGCAGAACCACTGGTGTAATTGACTACACTCGACGCATGGCTTGCGTCAAATGAGCCGGTTGTAACCGTTGTGGTTCCACCAAAGTTCAGGGTGTTCGCACCGACAACGTAAGAATTAGTAGCCCCGTTATTGAGGGTAAAAGCGGTATTCACGGTCACCGGCGCGCCCTGGTTCTTGTTCGTAGAGCCAGTGGCATTCAAGGTACCGAAAACGAGCGCGTTCGTGGCGTGGTTGCCAACATCTTGCACCGATGTAGTACCATTAAGGTTCATCGTGCCGCTAAACGTGTACGTTCCTGTTGCGGTAGAATTGCTGATGTTCCCCTTTACGTTCCAGGTCCCACCGAACGTTGCACCCGAACCAAGGAGGTTCAGGTTCTGCCCGAAGGCCGTGGCGAACAAAAGGAAAACAGCAACGAGGGCTGCGAAGCCCCGTCCGAGGAATTGTGTTGTGTTCATGACTCTACTCCTTTTTGAAATGGTTTTTTGATGATCCCGTAAACGGGATAAGTCATTTAGTGAAGCCGTACTTCTTGCTGCTCCGTCCCCGCCAGTCCGCCTCGGCGGACGGGCTGGCGCCTCAGGCGGACTGCCGTTTTTGCTTACTGCGTGTTGCGTGTTCATGACAGATGCTCCTTTGTTAAATGGTTTATATTTGGTTACGCGTTACAACCTAGCTGACCTTGCTCAGGGATCAGCTTCAGAAAGGACGCACAAATCGTGCGTCGTCCCCTCACTCCTTACGGCGGCCGTGCCGTCGTTCCCATACGAGCCTCCTTTCGTGTGTTACTGATGGTTGTTTTGTGGTTGATTGAAATCATCTTAATTTCCTATAGAGATGGTACCGGCATTCGTAACTGACCCCTGAATGTCGAGGTCTGCATCAACCTGCAGGGTTCCCGTGCTCTCGACAGACAGGGGACTGACGCTTCCGATCGTCAGATTCGACTGTGTGCGTACGGTCCCCCCGAGAATCCGCTTCGTCGCATTGTTGGTAAACAGAAGATTCGCATACGTTCCGAGAGCGACCGTCTGTCCCGCGGGGGCTTGTACCGAGGTTCCATTGTACTCCACAGTGCCATCACTGAAAACTATTCCGTTCGTTTCGCCAGCAAACTGTACTGTGCCCGTATTCGTTCGCGTACCCGAAATTCCAAGGGTAAACGTAACCATGGATGTTGTGACCGAATTGTTGAAGTTGCCGCTGACGGTCAGGTTCCCTGCGGCGGTTTTGGTGCCGGCGTTGCTGAGCGTAAGGTTGTTGTAGTTTGTTGCCCGGATCGTCTGAGCTCCCGTTCCGTTGTACTCAACAAGATTGGGGTTGGCGGTCAGAGTGACTGTCGTTGTTGTGAACGTGCCGCCGATGTACAGCGCAGCGTTTGTTCCTTGCGTCAGGCTTCCCGATCCCGCGAGCGTCGTGGCAACGACCATAGTTCCATTGTTGGTCAGGTTGTCTCCGCCCGCATCGCCGACGTTGACGGTGTTGAACGGATTCGCGAGACTGCCGAGCGTACCGTCGTTCAGATTCGTTGTGCCGTTTAAGGTGAGGGTCGATGTTGCCCCGCTTGCGCGTTGATAGGTGATCCCCGATGCGAGAGTGAAATTGCCCGCTACGGCCGTCGTTGTTGTACCTGTGGGAGTGGTCTTCGGTCCGCTGCCACTCAGAGAAAGATTGCCATACGTCGGTGTGAAAGAAATCGTTTGTGTTGAACCATAGTATTCAACGGTGCTTGCGATGTTCAGCGTGTTGGTTGTGTAATTGGTCGGATAACTATTCGTACCTCCGATGCGAAGTGATGCGCCCGCACCGACTGTCAGTGTTCCACCCGCCGCCGTGCGATTTGCCGTAAAGGTCCCCAGATCAAACGTGGAAGAAGAAACGGTGAGATTGCCGGCAATCCCCACTGTTCCAGCTAAGGTTTTTGTCCCTGTTCCGGAGATCAGAAGGTTGCCGTAGTTCTGAGCGCTGTTGAGCACAGCGACTGTTTGGTTTCCGCCGTAGTATTCAACGGTGCTGGAAGAGCTGATGGAGTGCGTGGCATAGTTGGATGGCAACGACCCAGTCCCGCCAATCTTCAATGTTGTTCCGGCACCGAGGGTAAGCGTACCGCCGGACGATGAGCGGTTCGCTGTGTTGGCTCCGAGGTCGAATGTGCCGGACGAGATCATCAAATCGCCTGTGAGATTTGTCGACGCGGTCAAGGTGACTCCCGCACTGTTGTTGATGGTGAGATTGGCCGGGATGTTCTGGGTGAGTCCGTTGCCCGTCGCTTGTGCAGCCGTTCCGTTGTAGATGTAATGTGCTCCGGTGGAATAGGTTCTGGTTCCGGACACCTGAATATTGCCGCTGGCCCCTGACGTCGTAATACCGGCTGAAGAAGTAACACCGAGCGTTGCACCGCTAGAAAGGGTGAAGCTTCCTCCTCCAGAGACGACGGTGGTGCCATCTGCCATTTGCAGGTAGCTTCCATTATTCACGGTAAAGTTGACGGTGTTCGAAACGGTACCACCGGAGGTGTAGATTTGCGTGCCGGAACCGTTAAAGACTATGGACCCTGACCCCGTTGATGTCTCCGTAATCGTGCCCGAGCCGGTGATAGAGAAATTCCCAGCAACGTTCAACATTCCTACGGCGCCCACACCGGAGAGGTCGTAGGTCCCACCGCTGACGGAGAAATTGGTCGAAACCGTGACCGTGCCTGTGCCGGTGGTAATCGATGCGCGCTGGTCGAACGTTCCACCAGCCTGGCTGAAGTTGCCGGTGATGTTCAATGCCGTTGTACCGGAAGCGTTCTTCAACACCAAGAGACCGCCGCTGAGGTCGAAATTACCTCCCACATTGACCGTTGTGGCTCCGCTGCTATTCGTGACGGTGACGTTTCCGCTGGTGTGCACATAATTGCCACTGATCGTTATCGTCCGGCTTCCGGTGCTATTATTGAATCTCAGTGCTCCAGTTGTTGCCGTCGCTGAGACTGTCATGTTCCCGCTGCAACTAAAACCAGCTGCAAGATTGACATTGTTCGTTCCCTGGTTCGTTGGCGCCCAAATGAAATGGCCAAACGTCTGGCCTGTGCCTGTCGGAGCGCTGCTGGCTAAGATGACCTCGCACGTGGAGTTGGCATTCCACGTCGCCGTCGGGATTGTTCCGCCATTTCGATTGTGCTGGTAGGTCGAGCCACTATTGAACAGCAGCTTCGACGCAGTCGTACTCGTAACAGTACCAGCATTCACAATCGTACCGGTTACAGTGGTCACAACCGATGTTCCATTGGTGTTATACCCATGGCCGCTGTTGACTCTGAGTGTACCGCTGACATCAGCAGTCGCATTAGTATTAAGGGTAACGGTCAATGCGTTGGCACCGCCAATCGTAAGCGATGAACCAAGTGCTATGACTATATCGTCTCCCGTGCCGTCCCCCACGGTAAGCGTTCTGGGGAGGAGGGCCGTGTTCTGAAGCGTGATACTCGTATTGTTTGTAACGAGCAACCGACCGATTGTTTGCGTTGGGACGCCAGTGACATTCTTTGTGGTTCCGTCATTGAATTGTAGAATATCATTTGTTGCCGGCGTGGTCCGCGTGGGACTCCAATTTGTTGACGTCGCCCATGACGCGTTATTTGCACCAATCCAGGTGTAGGTGGTTTGGCCAAACAGCGGCACGGCGCAGAAGAAGAGTACTGCAAACAGCGCGGCTGGTCGCACGAGCAAACTGGTCAACCCCGTGAAGGGGGTAAATATGGAAGCGAGGAACGTCACGTGTATAATACCGATGCGGCTATACAGTCGCGTGTACTCCTTCGTTTACGACCGCTGTCTTCCGATACGTCGCTGCACAACAGACGCGCGGCAAGCGGCAACGCCCCGACAAGTCGGGGTTGTTCACGGCTCAAACAGAAATGCTCCGGTTGCGCACATCGAGCGCGGCTATGAGGTGCGGCTTAAGCGTTGATTTCAGGATGAACCCATCAGCCTGCGCATCTCGCGCGCCTTGCCGGTATACTTCATTGTCATACATCGTCGCAATGACGACGCGCGTCTTCGGCCAACGCTCCTTGATGATGCGCGTCGCATCCAACCCGTTGCGCTTCGGCATCGAAATATCCATCAGCACAAGGTCCGGACACAAGTGCTCGACCTGTTCAACAGCTTCCTCGCCATCGGCCGCCTCGCCGACCACCTGCACATGGGGCAGCGAACTGAGAAAACTGTGAACTAATTTGCGGAATTCCGGGTGGTCATCCGCTACGAGAACACGAATGGGAACCATTGAGTAATCCTCCTCCCCCACGGTGTAAAGTGATACTATTAGTGTCTAAGCCGTGAAATCTATACTTTCTGGGCAAAGATTTTCATCCACGAATCTACACGAATGGACACAAATCATTCGTGCCAATTCCTGCCTACCGCCTGCCTGCCGGCAGGCAGGGCAGGCAGGCTTGCCCACGTTAAGTTTCATACTGTGATAAGGGTATCATCCTTTCACTTCGTATAACAGCGTGCCGTAACGCATTTTGAAAAATAGGGTGCGGAACGGAGACCGCTACAGTGAATACCGTAGCTGCTCGATGCGGCGACCAAGCGCTGCATAGCTTCCCGCAAGAAGAAGGACGCGACAAAGCACCGTAGAGCAATCGCCAATGTGCTCAACACTGTTTGTTCGTGGGATACAACGGAATGCAGCAGGGTGGGAGAAGTTCGCAGATGAGGACGAGCTCAGCGCTTCGGAGAAACGAAGCCGTGCTCGACCGCGAACCGAACCAACGTGGCGACATCGTGAATGTCAAGCTTCTGCATCATGTTGGTGCGATGAGTATCGACGGTGCGAGGACTGATGAACAGACGGTCGGCAATTTCTTGATTGGTGAAACCCTGGGCAACGAGGGTGAGAATTTCCTTCTCTCGCTTGGTGAGGGGCAGATCATCGCTGCCCGATTGTCGGTGGCGGCCTGGTTCCTTCTTCAGGTAGCTCTTGACCATAATTTCAGAGACGCGCGGGCTAAAAAATTTTTCTCCGCGTGCAACGGCGTGGATGGCAGCGGTAAGCTCTTCCTTTCCCGAATTCTTGAGAATGTATCCGCCGGCACCGGATTTTAAGATCTGAAAAATGTACTCATCGCTTTCATGCATGGTGAGCACCAGTACTTTCGTCTGCGGAAACCGCGCGCGGATCACTTTGGTCGCTTCAATGCCGTTCATCCTCGGCATCGAAAGGTCGATGATGACAACATCCGGCTGGTGCTTCTTGACCAGGTCCACCGCCTCGATACCGTCTTCCGCTTCACCAACCACCACGAGGTCGGTGTAGGATTGCAGCAATCGTGCGATGCCGCTGCGGATGAGCGCGTGGTCATCGGCAATGAGGAGACGAATCTTTTTCACGTTAAGGTCATAGTGGATTCAGATTATAGACTTATGTGTATCCCGCTCCTGACGGAGCTCAACAGGTTTTTCTTGTTTCGGTCTACTACACATACAGCGTTTTTTTGTTCCGAGGGAGTTGTACTCCCGAGTAAAAAAGCGACGGGTTGTTCGGGAGTCTAACTCCCTCACAACCTTTGGCCGGCAGGCAGATTTTTGTTCCGAGGGAGTTGTACTCCCGAGGAAAGCGACGGGTTGTTCGGGAGTCTAACTCCCTCACAACCTTTGTTTTTCACTTCGCAAGTCCGTTGGGAATGGGAATTTCAACAACAACGACCGTTCCCGACCCAGGCGTCGAATCAATCGTGAACGACCCCTTGAACGATGCCGCGCGCTCACGCATGCTCACCAGACCCATGCCTCTCCTCTCAACCAACCGGGGTTGTACAGTCTCGAAACCTTTTCCGGAATCCTCTACCGTCAAGCGGATGCCCTGCGTGTCGCGCACAAACTGTACGCTTGCCTCGGTCGCCTGAGCGTGCTTGGCAATGTTGGTCAGAGCTTCCTGGACAATTCTGTAAAGCCCTACCTCCATAATCGGATCCAATCGCTCGTGAACGCCGTGGGCGTGAAAGGTGAGCCGTAGGCCATTCCGCTTCTCGAATTGTTCGCACAGAAGTTGGAGCGCCGGAACAAGACCAAAATCTTCTAACACGCTCGGCATAAGATTGTAGGAAATCTCTCGCGCTTCGGCCATCGCAGTATCCAAGAGCCGTTTAACGTCTTGCAGGCGTTCTTGTCTCGCTGAACCACTGGACACACTATCCTCCAGGACTTCAATGTTGAATTTGATGGCCGTCAGCAACTGGCCGAGGCTGTCGTGAATTTCTCGCGCGATTCTTCGCCGTTCTTCCTCTTGCGCTTCAACGCGCGCGCCGGAAAGTAACTTCAATTCTCGTTCGCGCTGCACAAGGTTGTCGTACAGCTCCGTATTGGCCACGGCGATAGAAGATTTTTCGGCAAGCGAAAGCAACAGCCGCATGTTGCGACCGGTCAACTCGTGTTCGCTGCGGAAACCCACGAGTAAATGTCCGCGCAGCTCGCCTTCGACCTGAAGCGGAAAGAGAGCGGCCGAAACAATCCCCTCACGGTCAAACGCCTCTCGATAACTCTCGAATCCCTCTCGATGGTGTTTGTCCAACACGACCGGCCCTTTCTTGGTGAGCCGCTCGAGCTCCTCGCGTGACATCTTGATCGGCTCCTCCTGCACCGCCTCCCGATTCCCACGAACCGTCCACCATACCAGGGATGAACGCGTTCTCTCCACCATAACGATCGCAGCAAAATCTGCCCGCGTGAGCGCTTTTGCATTCTTCGCGACTGTTGCTAAGATCTGTTGCAGGTCGACTATTGAAGCAAGTTTCCGGTCGATGGAACAGAGTGTTTCCTGTTCCCATAGCCACAGGGCCTGTTCATGCTCAAGCATCTTGCGGTCGGTGACATCGCGAAAGGATGCAAGCACTGCCGGGCCGCCGTTCCACGACACAAGACGAGCGTTCGATTCCAGGTCGATGATCTTCCCTTGCTTCGTGAGCCCCTTCATCTCATAGTTCGAAAAAATGTCTCCCAATGTGGATTTTTGAAGCTCCACCTCTTTCACAAACGGACGGCTGGCGGGGGCTACCGTCTGTGTGAAGTTTACCGTCTGCATCTCTTCGGCGCTGTCGTAGCCAAAGATTTTTACCGCAGATTGATTGACGAACACCAGGCGCCCGTCCTGCACAACGACGAGGCCGTCCAACGTGCTTTCGACGATGTTGCAGTATTTCTCTTGAGATTCTTCAAGCTTGCGCGACAGTTCCCAGCGCTCCGACACATCGCTGTAGGAAACAATGCATTCGACGAACTTCCCCATGGCATTCAGTATAGGGGTGAAGTGTAGACGTGCCAAGACTCGCGATCCATCCTTGCGCCGAACCCGCAAATCCGTCTCCAATTCCTCTCCCTTGCTCAATCGTTCAACGGCGCTCTGCCACAGCGGTCGGTCAGATTCAACAAAGGCAAACGGACTCATCCCGGCGAGGTCGCTTTCGTCGTAACCACTCCACTCCTTGAAGACAGGGTTCAACACGAGCGTATCCCCTTCGCGGTCCGTAATCTGGATTGCTTCATTCGTGTGATTGAGAAGCGTGTGAAGTCGATGCCGGAAGGTCGTCTCTTGATTGCGCTGCCAGAGGGAGTACGCTGCAACGATGAACAGACAGAGCGTTGCGACGATGAGGAATGCCGTGAGGGGAACAGGAAAAAATACCGTAAGCGCAGCGAGGGCAACGAGGATGAGGGTACCTCCGATCACGAGCAGATTCGTGCCCGAGAGATTCTCCCTATGTCCCTTCGTGATCATAGTTCTGCGGTCTCCATCGACGAGACCCTGTTCAACCGTCGTAAGCGTTTCGCTCGTCTCGACTCACAAAGCTTAGCGAGGACGCACAAATTGACGCGAGCGCTCTGCGTCCGCTTAACGTTCCCACGCCCCACCAAAGAGCGACGGGGCGTGGGAACGAGCAAAAAAAACGAGTAAAAATAGACGCCCAGCGTCGTTGTCAGCACACCGTTTGTAGGTCGGATCTCCCGATCCGACCATTCTGGACGGGACAGGAGTCCCGTCCTACAACAACAGGTGGTGTTCTCCGCTTAACGTTGCATACGCCTTCGCATCCAGGAGCGCAGAGAGAGCGCTTGCGTCGGAAACTTTAACTTTGATCATCCACCCCTGACCGTACGGATCCTTGTTCACGGTCTCGGGTGAGTCTTGAACCACCTTGTTCACTGCAATCACTTCACCACTCACGGGCGCGTAGAGGTCGGAGACTGCCTTCACGGCTTCGACGGTTCCGAACGGCTTCCCGGCTTCAACCCTCGAGCCAACCGCCGGAAGTTCGACAAACACAATATCGCCAAGCTCGCCTTGCGCGTAATCCGTAATGCCGATGGTGCCCGTCTCTCCTTCCATCCGAATCCATTCATGGTCTTTGGAATACTTAAGGTCGTTGGGAATCGTCATCTCTGCCTCGACTATCATCCTCGGGAGTGCAACTCCCTCGGAACATGGAGAGTTCAATCTGTGAATCCCTGCCTGCGGTCCCGTGTTTCGGGATCTCCCGCTTCTCAGTCCCGCCTTTCCCGTCACAATTACTTATACAATGAGACGGGATCCCGTACGGCGGGACTAGGGATCCCGCTCACAGGCGGGATCCAAAGAGCGGGAGATTCCGCTGCAAGCCCCGTTAACGGGGCAAGCGGGATTCCAAAAGAGCGGAACCGTACAGCGGGACAGGCAGGTATGGTAGACTTGCTAGTCCTTGAAGTTAAACGTCTCAACAAACTTCGTGTCGAAATCGCCAGAGCGGAAGCAGTCGTTGCGCATGAGTTTCTTGTGGAAGGGGATCGTCGTCTTTATGCCTTCGACAATAAATTCATCCAGTGCGTGGTACATCTTCTCGACGGCTTCGTCCCGTGTCTTCCCGCGTGTAATGATTTTGGCGATCAGTGAATCGTAAAACGGCGGCACCTCATAGCCCGCGTAGGCGTGCGTGTCAATGCGGATGCCGAAGCCGCCGGGAATGTGGAAGTCGGTAATCTTACCCGGCGACGGTCGAAAGTCAGCCATAGGGTCCTCCGCATTAATCCGGCACTCGATGGCATGTCCCGCAAAGCGGGACGGCTTGAAGGCCGCTTTACGGAGCTTCTCCCCCGCTGCAACCTCGATCTGCATCTTCAGCAGGTCAATGCCGTACGCCTCTTCCGTCACCGGATGCTCCACCTGAATGCGCGTGTTCATTTCCATGAAGTAAAAATTCTTGTGCTTGTCGAGCAGAAACTCGACGGTGCCGGCGCCGAGATAGTGAACGCTCTTCGCTCCCTTGACAGCCGCGGCACCCATGGCTTCCCGAATCTGCGGCGTTACGGCGGGCGACGGGGACTCTTCAACCAGCTTCTGATGCCGTCGCTGCACCGAGCAATCGCGCTCGCCGAGATGGATAACCGTTCCGTGCCGGTCCCCCATCACCTGAATCTCAACGTGTCGCGGCTGTTCGAGATACTTTTCGATGTAGACGGACGCATTACCGAATGCCGTCTCTGCTTCGTGGCTTGCGGTGCGGAACGCGTTTTCTAATTCATCGGCCCCATGCACAATACGCATCCCGCGTCCACCTCCGCCTGCCGTAGCTTTAATAATAATCGGAAAACCAATCTCGCTGGCAACACGCTTGGCTTCCTTCAGGTCGGTAATCACGCCATTGCTTCCCGGCACAACGGGAACGCCGGCCTTGTGCATCGTCTCCTTCGCAAGGGCCTTGTCCCCCATCTTGCTGATCGCATCCGACTTCGGGCCGATGAAGGTGATGCCGGAGACAGCACAAATCTCGGCAAAATTTGGGTTTTCAGCAAGGAAGCCATAGCCGGGGTGGATGGCATCGGCGTTGGTGACTTCAGCGGCAGCCATAAGACGAGGAATGTTGAGGTAGCTCTCTTTGCTCGGCGGCGGGCCGATGCACACCGCCTCGTCGGCAAAACGGACGTGGAGCGAATCCTTATCCGCCGTCGAATAGACAGCCACCGTGCTGATGCCAAGCTCGCGGCATGCCCGAATGACGCGCAGGGCAATTTCACCACGGTTGGCTATGAGGACTTTCTTGAACAACGCGTGTTCCTTTGTTGGTGAGTGTCGGGTTCGAAATCCCGTCCCGTTGTACGGGAGACTCCGTGCAGCGTAGCAGTGAACCGGGTAATGAAGCCGATCAGGTCTTTTCGATTCGGAACAGCACCTGATTGTATTCGACCGGCTTGCCGTTTTCAGCGAGGATTTCCACCACCCGCCCGTCGACATCCGATTCGATTTCGTTCATCAGCTTCATTGCCTCCACAATGCAGAGTACGTCGCCCCGTTTGACCTGCTGACCGACCTCGACGTACGGCTCGGCGTCCGGTGCAGGCGCCCGGTAGAAGGTACCGACAATGGGGGAACGAATCTCATGGAGTTGCGACGTCGGCTTGGTAGGTAGAACGGCAGAAGGCTCTTGAGGTGGCGTTGGGACCGGCGACGGAACCTGAGGCAGCTGTGGGACCACCGGCTGCATCATCGGTATTTGATATGAAGCGGCAGAGTTGCGATTCTTGACAACCCTGATCTTTTTCCCTTCTTCTTCAATCTCAACCTCGTCCACATCGCTGTTCTCGACAAGTTTGATGATTTTCTTGATGTATGAGAGTTCCATGCGTTCTCCTTCGCCCCGCCACGCAGTTGGCGGGGCGGGGCAGGTCGGTGGTTCGACGGTACCGCCTAATTCTTCACCCGCTCGAGGTATTCCCCCGTGCGCGTGTCAACGCGGACAACGTCCCCCTCGTTAATGAACAGCGGAACATTGATCGTCGCACCGGTTTCCACCGTGGCAGGCTTGGTGGCCCCGGTGGCTGTATCTCCCCGAACGCCCGGCACGGTTTCGACAACCTGCAACTCTACGTTCAGCGGTAGCTCACTGCTCACCACCTCCAACCCCACCATCAGGAGCCGCACGGTTTCGCCTTCCTTCAGAAACTTTGCCCCCTCCCCTAACTTGTGCTCCTCAACGCCAATCTGCTCGTAGGTTTCCTTGTCCATGAACTGGTAGTTACTCCCGTCATGGTAAAGATATTGGAAGTCCTTAACCTCCAACCTCACTTCCTCCACCTCTTCCCCTGAGCGGAAACGGTTTTCTGTTACCCTGCCGTTGCGGAGGTTCCGAAGCTTGGCCTGGACGAAACCTCGAAGGTTCCCTGGAGTGCGGTGGATATATTCATCGATGCGGTGTAGCTCGCCGTTATATCGAATAACCATCCCGACACGAAAATCAGCCGTAGTTGCCATAAAAATTCACAAAAAGCGCGCGAATTTGACAAAAAATGAGAGATTTTTAAGTGAATTGGGTCGAAAAAGTAAACAAAAGATGAACGAATGTCAAGGTAGAAATACAGGGTACAAAATTGAGGTGGGCAGACGAACAAACAGAGGACTTAGCTTAGAGACTCGGCCGAAAACCCCGACTTTCACCACAAAGTCACTAAGGCACGAAGCGGCACAAAGGTAAAGCTTTGGTTTTATACTCCTTCGTGCCTGCACGCCGAAGTGTGGCGTTTCGGCACGCAGGCGTGTCGCTTTGAGTCTTTGTGTCTTAGTGGTTGAACTTATCGGCCGGATCTTTAGGAGCAAGAAACGAAGTAGCCCCTGTTGTGCGGGAGCCTGCCTGCCGGCAGGCAGGTCAGTCAGGCGTTGGAACGAGCAAAAAGGATTCCCGGCGACCAAGGTCGTGAAGATATAGTCCGACAACAAACGCTAAGGCTCGATCTGGAGATTCCAGATCGGGCTTTTTTTGTACAGAGGGTCCAATTACGTCATAATCGGAATTTCATCGACGCCGCAACCGATAACATATCATAACTGCCTGGGGAGAAAAGCATCGAAAAATTCCCCGTTGCGACGTCCAGCTGCCAATTGACCAGATCAAGGCCAAATCCTGCACTCCACCGAAATCCTTCCCTCCCCCAGATCGACAATCCCATCCGGAGAGGAAGGAATGGGATTAACCGATGCTCGAATCCTATCGCAAACCGCGGTTTTGTCGTGTTCCCCATCGAAGAGTTCAAGCCCTGCGCATAGCTGAACGCTACACTAAAACTCCCGAGAACTTGTCTCACCGCCCGGACGGAATCCGACTCGAGCAGCACACCGGTTCGCAGGACGGTGGGAAGTGTAGTAGAGAACGGTCCCCCATTTCTGTTCTTTCCCCTGAATGCTTCAGCAATGCTATCTTCATCCACTTCCTCGAATGGGTCTTCAATTGCGAGATTGTATTTCCCAAATGTCTCGACGACGTTTTTGTCCCACTCAATCGAGCCGATATCGGTCACACTCCCATGGATCGAAAACATGCCGTAATGTACAACATAGCCGAGGTCTATCCCGACACCTGACCCGGCTGGTTCCGGGAAGAACGAAAATTCGGAGTCTTGCCCTTCGTGCAATAGGTCAATCCCAGACCGTTTTGTCAGGTAGTCAAATGCAAGAGATGCACGATATTGGTTTAGCCCTATCCGTTCATTTGCAATGGATGCACGATAATGCTCAGTCACAAACGAAGCATATCCGCGAAGCATCTTTACGCTCAGTCCGACAAAGACATCACGGGGGTATTTCAGTTCCAGGGGAAGTCGCATCGCGTACGTGAGATTGTATTCCCGCCACCAGAATGCAGAGACACTTGTCCCGTCGAATACATACTTCGATCCAGTCGAATCAAGCCCGAAGAGAAAGAGCCGGGCAAAGTCCCGCGAGATATTGAAGCGGGCGTTCAATCTCTCGCGCATTGAGAAGCCAACGGCGAATGAACTGGTTCTGACGCCAATACCGAACAGCTGTGTTTCTACGTCAAGTGTTGTCAGTGCGGATCCATCGGGAAACACTTTGAGAATACTTTCCTTGTCCGATTCGGTGAGGTATCGCGGCTTCCTGCCGCCTAACCCGTCGGGAACACCTGTGAAATAGTCATTGTAGATATCGTACGAGATCAGATTTGAGCTCGCATTGAGACCCATGTGCAGGAATCCGAACGAAACCGACCCTCTCTCTTTGATCGCCAGATTGGCAGGATTGATGCCGAGCGCACCAAATCCCCGCGCCGTCTCGTTGGCTGTCCGGGCCATTCCAACCCCGCGGGCATTTGACCGATCACCCCCCATAACAGCGTCTGCCAGAATGAGCGCGAGAACGAAGAGAATGATATATCCTGAATAGCCCATGCTACCGACGATTCACCGTGTAGACAGTGTTTGCTGAGGCACGAATCCGGATTAAGTCGGTGCTGCGAAACCTTACCGGTGTCTTTCCACCATTTGGTGTTTCAATTTCAAATCTGAACCAGAGGATATCGGCAGCGTTCACAAGCTCCATTTCGCTTCCCTTGAGTGTGATAGAGAAGGCACTCTTCCGGGTATTCACACTCAGTCCGTTTTGATCGACCACACTTGAGAGAATTGTCGCCGGACTGCTCTGCGGAATCCACAACAGCGTATCCTTGTTTCCCAGAGGTCCCGTCTGGAGGAACGCAGAGCGGAGACGCATCTGAATCGGCAATCCATTTTCGACTTCAACGTAAAGTGTTCCTCTCACGATGGATTCCGTGACATCACGCGGGAACTTCTTCTCGTTCCCAATATCCACCATATCCACCAACACACCCCCCGCGATTCCGATCTTGAGGGGAAACGTCACATCGATATCCGTATACAGTTTTGTCGTGTCCCAGATTGTTTGCTGACCGAGAGGTGTACTGTAGAGATCAGGAGGATTCAACAAGATACTGCCTCGGACGTAGAACGAATCCGGCAGGTTGGGGACAAACTGTTGAATGAAGGATTCAAGGCCGGAAGAGCGATCAAGCACAATCTGTGTGCTTCGTCCCGCGGCAGGGTAGAACCTCTTCTGGGTACTTCCTGTCGGCGCAGGAAGGGCTAGCGAATCCGTTTTCGTCGCCGCGCCATCGTACCTCACAGCCACCAAATGAAGGTCATATTCGGCTGGAAATCCGCCCGTCATGCGTACATCAAGAACCATACGAAGGGAGTCAAAAGTGACCTCTCCTTTGAACTTCTTGTAGGCTTCGCCCAGGTCAAGCCGATATGGGCTTGAGCTCACATTAATCAATGTCGGCTTGATTCGTCCTGTAACGCTCTGGACCACAAACGGCTTGTCCGGACGCACTTCTGCGCGCACTTTGTCCCTACTTTGCAGATGCCTGAAGTCCGATGATTCGATTGTCTCGATACCAACGGAAAACGTGAGAACTGTTCCGATCGTCGTTCCTGACGCCTCCACCCGATACTCTCTGGCATCAATCGGAATCAGCAACATTCCTCTTCCATCGAACGTATGACGGACCGTCAGACTCTGACCGGTTGAACGACTGCGAATTTCATTGAACTTGAGATAGACAACGACCTGGACATCGATATCATTTTGAAGCACCGCGGTGAGAGATCCCTCCTTGAAGGTCGCACTCTGAATCGAAAGAGAGTCATCGACCACAAAAACGGAGTCGACAACACTGAATACAGACTGACGCGGGATCCGTGCGCGCGCCTCACGCACCGAGGTGCCGCTGAACGTCAGTGAAAATTCGAGACCATCACTTTCCTGGACCAAGATAGGACCGGAAGAACCGGGCGTCTGTACTCGGGCCGAAAGTACCCGAAGGACATTTTGCATCCTCACATTTGCGGCACTGACTGAAATCCGGCGCGTCTCCCCCGGCTGAAACTGTTGGCCATCGAATGCAAAGCGGGCAACTTCCGACGTATCTACCGGGGAAACTATTCTCCGGTTTTTGATCACGATGGGATCGGGAAAACTCACCACCACCGGCAGTCTGTTCCGGACTTGCAGAGTCACCAAGCCGGAAGCAAATTCGACGTATTCAAATGATCTAGCAGCGGGATAGTCGGCCAACGGCAATGCGTACGTTGCAGGTGGGATCGGGGTCGGTACGGGGGGAGGATCAGTACCCGTTATTTGCCTGTAGCTGAAAGTAACACTGAGAGGAGGGGGTTCAACCTGAAAGGTTCCAAGCTCCAATTCCTGTGCCGACGACTGCGGATGCGCGACAATCGCGCCTATTCCTATCGGCGCTACCGATGATCGATATCCGTAAGTGTATCCGCTGGTACCCGTAGGATGGTCGCGCCGAAGGAGAGTATCCTTGACAAACTCATCGAAATACCTCGTTCTGTTGACAAGCGGCACACTGACCTGGATATCCGTCGTCGGCAGAATCGGCTCGAGCGGCGCTTCGATGCAATGGATGCCGGCGATGATAAGCAACCCGGGGATCAGAAGAAAAAAGTGTAATCGGCGCTTCAGTGGAAGTTCCTCCCGTGACAGGACTAGAGGTTCGGTTTGATAGCTAAGGTCAGACTTGTCCAAAATAAGTTTTCTGTGATGATAAGAAAAAATAGTGCATAGGCACCAATTTATCAAGCACATTTTAAGAGAACATCGGCTGGGGATGAAAGGGTTTTTTCAGCAACTTGCCAGGTAGCTGAAGATCGACTTGAATCAGATGATAGGTGAAGGAGAGAGCAGCAACTTAGTACCGCAACCACACACCCAACGCAACGTAATCTCCAAATCCAGAGTGTTTCCCCCACACATCGCGGATGTAATTCCCCACAAGGGAGACTGAAGGATTGAAAGCATACATAACCGACCCGCTTGTCTTGAGGACTGAATATCCAGAGACGATGTTGGGATTCAAGCTCTGCAGAATCTGTTTCGGATTTGGCGAGTGCGTCGCAAACACCTGAACGATGACACTCCACTCCTTGCTCAGTTGAGAACCGACGAGTGCCGAAGAGTGGATTTGGTCGCTTGCCGACCCGAAGAACCGCCGATACCCGACATCTGCCGAGGCCCATGATACCCACTCTCCAATCTGAAACCCCACCCCCGCACCGACCGCTACCTGAGCGGCGTGCTGGCGAAATCCTAACAGCGGTTGACCATCGAGTGAGTACAGCAGCGGAAAGTAATACGTTGCAGAGATCGCAACGGCAACAGGATAGGTCGTGAAGGCATAGCTCAGCCCGACTTCTTGGTCGGGAAAACCATTGTTGATCTGCTCGCCACCCGACCATCGGTAATGCGTCCAAGTATAGACGAGCGAGCCATGGAGCGTTACGTCACCACCCAGACCGTGCTCTCCGTAGAGTGTGATCCTGTCTCCCACGAACCTCCCGCCGTCCGAGTACTGGAAAATCGTGCCGTCGGATTGGGTTCCCCGTGCTGTTTGATAGCGCCCGAAGGAGAGCGAAAGGAATCCCTCCCCCTTGTTCTTCGGCCAAACACCCCCCAGCACCCCGTGGGGGAAGAACAAAACCATGATGAGTAACACGACCTGCATGCGATTCCTCATTTCAGCAACATCATCCGCTTGGTTGCGATGGATGTTCCCACTTTCAGTCTGTAGAAATAGACACCGGACGCGAGCGAACTTCCTTCGAAACGAACCTCGTACGTGCCTGGATGTTTCTCCTCGTCGACCAACGTCGCCACCTCCTGGCCGAGGAGGTTGAACACCTTGAGCGTTACGTGTAGGGGCGATTCATGAATCGCCCCTACGGGAATGGAATAACCGATCACAGTCGTAGCATTGAACGGATTCGGATAGTTCTGGAAGAGATGAAAGTCTGCTGCTATTACCGGAGTGAGCGCTGCTGAAGTCAGGATCGGCGGCTGAGTAGTGGCAAGCACGAGTCCATTATTACCCGCGACGTAGCCTTCCGTGCTGCTGACATACTTGATGGCGTGCAGGTCGTTTGGAACCCAACCGTGCTGCCTAAACCATGTGAGTCTGCGGTCGGCAGTTGTGTAGATTGCGCCCCCATCGCCAACGACCGTAACAAATTCTTGCCCAACCGCCGCGATTGCGCGCAGGGCCATACTATGATTCAAAGCGAGCGCTGGAATAGAACGATCCTGCCACGTTTCGCCGCCATCGAATGAAACGACCACTGCTCCGGCCTGTCCCACGCCCCACAGCTCACTCTCGGTAACGGAGGCAAGTTTATAGATGGGCTTGTTCGACGGGTTCATGGTACGAGTCCACGTCGCTCCACTGTCGGACGAAGAATACAACCACCCTTCTCCCGCAGCCACCACTAACCGTCCATTTCTTGCCACAACCAGACTGTGATGGTTCATCCGTTCGGGAAGGAATCGGATATTCCACGTCCAACCACTATCCGCCGAAACTCCAAAGAGACCATCATCCCCACACAGGTACACTCTCGATGGAGTGGCAAAAACGATGCTTCTCACTGTGCTTGTTGTTCCGATACGAATGTGCGACCAGAAGGTATCATTCGGCCCACGTCGGTACACAGCTCCAGACGCGCCGACAACAAAGAGATTACGAGGGTTAGCGTGGTCCAGCACGACATCATACGCAGGAAACTTTGTGCCGAGTGTTTCCGCTTTCCACGTTTGCGCCCCGTCGAAGGACCGCAACACCAGTCCCTGTTCTCCAACAACAGTCAGGCCCATCAGGCTATCCTTTTCAATCCCATAGAACCGAGCCCAGAAAAAGTTAGGGCGATTGACCCACGACCGAGGGATACTGGGCGGTACATACATCGTCAGGACTTTCTCGACGCCCGCCTCTGCATGAGTGTACGAACGTATCGTCACACGATTGGAATACGGATTGAGCGACCCATCGAGGTGCCTCCACACACCATCCCACACATGAGGCATGAGCATGCTCTCATCCTGCACTGCAGCGCCCACTTCTGTTGCGCCAACTCGCTGATCAATGTAATGAAACTGGAGCTTCGCAGAGAAAGTCGCGTTGCCGGGCAGTGGAAAGATTCGCAGCCATCGGTTCAAGTGCTGGTTTGCTTCCGGGGTGGGAATATTCGGGGGCGTTGTGGTCTGAAAAGCAATAACGCGAAGACTATCGAGGCCGGAAAACTGTTCGAACGTCACCGTTGCAATCGTCCTCCCCACAGAGTCAACGAACGTGTACGGCACGTTCGTCTGGGAGATGGGGAGCGTCACATCGTTCTGTCGGCCTTTGGGTTGATGAATGAAGGTGGCATAGAGGAAATCTCTGCGCACCGTGACGAAATACTTCAGCGCTTCCACATGGTCGTCGAAGTCTTGCATCGTTCCCCACCGCTGAGGTTCCCTTTCAACGTACGGCCGAATAAACCGAGCGAGGCTGTCGACCTTTGCGTGGTAGCGTTCTTCCGTAAAGACCGAATCCAGAATCTCTTTCACGCGGAGCCGAAGGCGATCCATCAGGATGGGAGAAGCGAGAAAGCGGTCCTTCAGCACATTGGACGATCCCGAGAGGGGGGGAAAGTTGTACTCGAACCAGTCGATCAGAAGGCCAGCCGGGTAGGGCAAGGCGGCAGTACCCGCGCGACCGAACGAAAGGTCGTAGTCCAATGGAAGGACAGTCCATTGACGCGGCGTACGCGACGTATCGCGATACAGCGTGTAGTTTTTGTTGTACGAATCCGTCGCCATGACAATCGTGTTGACGGCAAACCAGTTGAGCACCGAACCCATATCGAAGAGCGTGTCGACGGCCGCGACAAAACCGGCGTCGGGCACGGCGTTCAGCGCATCGATCAATCGGGCGAGGTCGCTATAATCATTGGGGTTGCCAAACTCTTTGTCGTAATAGAGCTTCAGCAAGCTGTCCGGCTGCGGTCGGAGGTCGCCCAAAGCATACCTATCCCTGACGCTGTACAGAGGACCGGGGACGCGCCCCTTTCGTCGCAGAAAGTAGTCATCGACTTTCTCAATCTGAAGGTAAACCCCTTCAGGCTTTTCATTGATGGAGAGCAACGCGTAACGTGCCTCGGGTGTGAGGGCGCCGATTTCCTGAAACAAATCCCAGCAGAGTTTTTCGCGGAGATAGGACCGGTCGGTGTACATCGAAAGTAGGTTGACGTCCCGGATTCCACCCGGGAACAGTGCAGAGCGACGAAAACGAATGCGGTAGGATTTCTTCGGGAAGAACCGTGCAGTGTTGCCCCGGAAGCGTATTCGTGCTGAGGGATGCACAACTCCCTCGTGCGTCAACGGCGCGGGGAGATAGTCGTTCGACCACCAATCGCGGTCATACAGCAACCGGTGGTCTGCTTCCGACATCATCACGCGAAACTCCGGAAGCTGGGCATCGGCGCTTCCGAGCACGGCGAGCCATGTCGCAAACAGTATGAGCGTGCGTCGTGTTGTCATCACAGTCCACGAGTAGATTGTTGAAAAAGGAAACCGCAAAGACGCGAAGGACGCCACGGTGAACCGACAGCTCTTATTTTTCTTTCAGATTTCAACAAGATTTCTTCGCGCTCTTGCCTGCCCGCCGAACAAAAAGCTGTTCTTTGGTAGGCGGGGCGTCTTTGCGGTTCAACTTTCATCCATAAGGGCTTTTCAACATCCTGCTATAGGTGCGGCCGAAAACCCTGACTTTCACCACAAAGTCACCAAGGCACGAAGTCCCGCTTTACGGTTCCGCTTTCCAGAATCCCGCTTAAGGGGCCGCGAACACTTCTCAAGAGCGGAATCCACAAAGCGGGAGATCCCGCCTTTCGTAGTTTTGAAAGCGGGAAGGCACAAAGGTAAGGCTTTGGTTTTTATACTTCTTCGTGCCTGCACGCCGAAGTGCGGCGTTTCGGCACGCAGGCGTGTCGCTTTGAGTCTTTGTGTCTTGGTGGTTCAGCTTTTCGGCCGGGTCTCTAGGATTCTTCATCGAAGAACAGATTGACTCGCTCGATCCCCTCCAGCGTCCGTAACTGCTGCACCAACTCCTTGCTCGTTGCGGGATCCTTCAGACTCACGTAGAAGGAAAGCTCAAGCATCTCCCCGTCTCCTGTCGACTTCATGTTGATCAGTTTGTTCTGCTTACAGTATTGTTTGAGAATAGGAAGATACGCCGCATCACCCTCATCGTTGGGGGAATGCATTGTAAACTGGAGGAGATATTCTTTCCTGCGCGGCGCTCCGAAATTTATTTTTGAAAGCGCCATGAACACTGCACCGATAAGCACCGTTCCGGTTACGGCAACCACGTGAAGTCCCGCGCCGGCAGCCATCCCAATGGCTAACGAGAAAAATACGAAGACGATGTCCTGCGTCTCCTTCACCGCGGTGCGGAACCGGATGATCGACATGGCACCCACTAACCCGAACGCTCTCGCAAGGTTGTTTCCGATCACCATGATCACAATCGCCGTGATCATTGCGAGAAGGACGAGGGAATTCACAAACGTCGTTGAATAGCTCGGACCCTTGTAGGTAAAGCGGTAGACGAGTGCGACAAGCACGCCACAGATGAGCGCCAACAACGTGTTGCCGATAATTTCATCGACGGTGACGCTGAGAACAAATATTGAATCAATACCCTCAAGCACGGAATGATCCTTGTGTTATAGGTTCTGAAAACGACAGCACCGCCGGTTTCGTAAACCGGTGTGTGCCCCGCTCGCGCTGGAAGAGTGTTACAGCCATTGCATACTTCGAGAGGGCGAGTCGGGGTAGCTTAAACTCGGAAACAATATCTTTCAGCCAGCCGGGCTTGTTGTGAAAAAACTTTACCTCGACAATGGCATACCCGGGCGTTACCCAGCGAAGTCCTTCCTCCCGATACAATTCCCACAGCGATGGATACAGAGCCGACCGTAAGCTCATGTCGATGGTGATGCGAAGATTGGAATCGAACTTGCCGTGGAATGCATCGCGGTCGTAGGTCACCAGCATGACAGGCCTGAGCGAATGCCTGTGGACATGGAAGAGGAACTGCCGCGCATGCCGAACGGCATGAGGAAACTCCTGTAAATGTGTAACGGCGCCCGCCTCGATGTCTCCATTCACCAGGACATCATCGAGACAGTCGACCCGGATGGGAGCTCGGCTTTTTGAAATGCGATCGAGATGCTTCCGCTTAATCTCCAGGAAACCGATACTCCCGTTATGATACGCATTATAGGCTCGAACACGAAGCTTCCTTCGAACGCGATACCCTTCAATCTTCTCATCGTAGTAATCGAGCGTGGGCGTATCGAGGTAAATACTGCGCACCGTGTAATGGAACGTGCCCGGTTTCTTTGCGGCAAGGTCGGCGTCAACGTACGGAGCGAGGCGCCTGCGGAGTGCCTCGAGCGAGCGCTCCGGAATCAGGTACTTCCATTCGACTTTTCCATACGGTGTCATCGTCCAGTAAAACTCCCGAGCCAGCGTTGAAGGTATTCGGGGATCGACACATCGCCACACACGATGGTGCAATCGGCCACCATGCCGGGCAAGATGCGATCGGTGGAGTTCGTTATCTCCGCAGTACCGAGCAGAACTTGTTCTCCGCGAAAGGTGTGCAGCGCATTGCCGATGAGCGAGACCATGCCTGTCAGCGGCTCCGGGAGTCCACGAACGGAAATCTGCACTCTTTGATGTTCGCCACAGTACTGACGGTCGCTCAATTTCAACGGCATGATCACAACGAACGCGCCGGCTGTCCCGATCCGCACCAGCGTGTCAGGCGAGGCACTTCCGATAACGACACCGGCCATGGGTGCGAGAAACGTAAATCGCTCCAACCGCTCCCGCAAGACGGAAAGCTCGTTCCGGATCGATTGAATCTGAGCACGGAGAAACTGAATCTGCTCAGGTTTTGCGCCCGTTCGGAGTGTTTGCAAGTGCGCTTCGGCAACTGAAGCTTCAAGCTCGTAGAGTTTTTCTTTGTTCTTCTCGATGTCGTATTCCTGCTGTGAGATGTAGCCGCCGGCGAGAAGGGAGTCAAGCCGCGCGATGATGCGACGCTGGCCTTCCACCTGTTGCAGCGCGTATGCCACTCGTTGCTCTGCCGCTCTGATGGCAGTTTCCTTTTCGCCTGTCTCCTGCACTCTGAGCGAGGCCATCGCCGTTTCCAGGGCTCCCTCTAACTGTCTCACCTGGCGTTCCGTCTCGGAGGAAGAAATCGTAGCGATGGTGTCGCCGATGTTGACCTGCCGACCGATCGTAAGCGGCGGATGAAGTCGAAACACCACGGCGTCTTGACGCTCGAACTGATTCAGCGCGTAGGATTGGACCGTTCCCGTGCGGCGGTCAAGCAGCGTTGCCGTGATTCGCCCGGCAGCGTCCTTGGCAAGCACGTATTCCTTCGACGGAAGAATGGTGCCCGGTGCTTTCACAGAATACGGCACTGTGATAGGGAGAAACAATCCGGCCGCGAGAACGACAACGACGATGACAGTAAGTTTGATCGAATTCTTCACTGATGTTACCCACAGAAGGGATTAAAGTCCTTTTTGGCTAGTGTGCCGTCCCGAAAATGCGTTAAATAAATCCATGAAAAAGATTCAACCGCGAATCCTCGCGAATGGAGTTCTTTTTGAAACCCATTCGCGCCAATTCGCGTGGATTGGCGGTTCCACTTTTTCAACGTATTCCTGGAACGCGACACTAGAAATCCGAAGCCCTAAGTTCGAAATCCGAAACAATATCAAAATCCAAATGCCGAAGAAATTCAGATTAATTGAGGAATTCAGAGATTTCAGATTTTTTAAGTCATTGAAATTTGTTTCGAGCTTCGGTATTAGGATTTCGGATTCCCGAGCCCGAATCACGTTCGCTATGGCTGATTGGAATTGTGGGTAGCGCTTCTCTTCCGTTGCGGCGATTCACAACGCGGTACAGCCGCCAGGGTCCTACCTCCCGCAGCAGCTCCGTTCTGGGTAATCCGTCATCAAAGACATGTTCATGGAAGCGATTCATCTGGTCGGACTTGCCCTCCGGCGTTGAGGGGCGTGCAACGATAAACGCGTCGATAAACGATGCCGGAGAAATGGCGGCAGACGGGAACATGTACTGGTAGGGTAACATGAACCTTTGCGGTTGCTTCGTGTACGCGACGATGGGGAAGCCGTTCGCATCATCTAACAGGATTTTTTCCGTGGGGTCAAGCTCCGATGTGATAAACGCCGCAAGGCGCCGTTCATGCTCGAACACCTGCGGTGGTTCCTGACCCAGATACATCGCGGCAAACTGGCGCTCTTGTTCGTGGGCGGAATTCAGCATCCCCCGAAGCGACAGAGGAATCGAAACAAGAATCAGCACGGCAAACACCACCTGCTGCATACGGGAAGGAGACGTCCGCTCGAACGCGAGGAGAAATACGGAGAGCGGTATGAGGACGACATACTCTTCAAACGTCGAAAGTGTCAGGCCTGCAAACGCTGCAAACGCTAACGCAAACAGAGGAGCGAGAAAAAACCATGAGATAGAGAAATTTCGAACACGCAGAATGGCCCAGAAGAAGAGTGGAAAGACAACGAGCGATTTTTTCAGGACAATCCACAGGGAACCAAGCACATCGTGGCGTGCCTGAAGCATTTCGGGATTGGCAAGCGCAAAGAGCTCAATGTTCCGGAAGTAGGCGTACGGGCTTCGCAAGAAGTTCAACCAATCCCCTGTGAACAGCCAGTTCAAGTATGTCCACGACAGCCATGCGAACACCGGCGGAATAACGTTCATCAAGATCAACGCCCAGGACGCCTGCGGCGAGTGAAACCGCAATCCTCCTGAGACGATGTGGAGAACCGGCAGCATGAACATAAGAATGAACAACGTTTCGTAGCGGACGAATGCCAACACACCCATCGTGAGGCCAGCAGAGACAAGGAAGAACGTCTTCCCAAGGAACGCATAGCTGATCAGCAAATAGATATACGTTGCCAACAGCAGTGCATACAAGATTGAGCTTGCGCCCATTGTCGCAAGATACAGCACGAGCGGGTGGCATGCCAGCACGACGATGAACAGGATCTCAAGAAGACGACCGCGCTCAAGCTTTCGGACTTCAGACAGCGTCAACGTGGCAAGCCCCGCTGTGGCCGCGGCCGTAACCACCTGAGGACCCCACAAAAGCTTCAACGCCGCAAACGGAAGATTAACGACAAACGGGAGCGGGGGATAGACAAGTCCGATGTTCTCTAATTGCGGCGGCGCGCCGTACAACGCAATGATCCCTTTCTCTAACAAAAAAATCCCCTCTCTGCTATTGAACGAGAAGACGATGTGAAGAACAAGTCCAATCGCGAGGTAGTATCCGAAAAAGCAGAGGTAGGTCGGGAGATGTTTGAGAATCGTTTGCTTCATTGTTGTGCGAGTAGGCTTTCCGTGCCTACTTCCGTCAAACCATGTGTTGTCTTCTCCCAGTAGAACGGCTTGTGGATGAGCTGCCACAACGCTTTGTAGGACGCGATGGAATGAAGAACCCAGTATGCCGGATTGAGCAACGCGTACGCCGTGAGCTCGTACGTTCGGCGCTTGAACACCGCGAGCATGTTCATGTACACGATGATCAAGTTTCCAATGAGAAGATTGAACAACGAAATGTACAGAATGATCGGCGGAAAGAAGAGGTCGATCCATTTCATGCGAATGAGGAGCCACAGAAAAAAGGTCAACCAGAGAATCGGGTTGATCAAAAACGTTGCAGGCGTTGCACCGACAAAAAAATGAAAACCGAAAAACGCTCTCCAGCCAACCGTCTTGAAGAGGCGGATGGGATGTCGAGTATGGACGAGCCACGTTTGAATGTAGCCCTTAATCCATCGCGAGCGTTGACGGATCCAGTTGCCTAACGCTCGGTTGGCCTCTTCGTACGTCGTCGAATCAAAGACCGCCACCCTATAGCCGCGGGCACTCGCTCGAATCCCTAAGTCCGCATCTTCCGTCACGTTGAACGGATCCCACCCCCCTAACTCCCGCAGCCGATCCACACGAAAATGATTGCTTGTGCCGCCCAATGGAATAGGAATTTTCAACCGGTCCATACCGCGCAAGAGATAATCGAACCAGTACGAGTATTCCAGCGTGAACATCTTCGTCAGGAAGTTTTCGTTCCGGTTAAAATAGTTGAGCGCGGCCTGCACGACAACGACATCGTCCGTTTCTTTCTGGAATCGGATGAGGGCTTTCTTCAACTGATCGGGTTCCGGGATGTCTTCAGCATCGAAGATGGTGAGATACTGCCCCTTCGTGTAGTAGAGTCCATAGTTGCACGCTTTCGGCTTGGTGCGAGGTCCAAAATTGGGAACGATCACCGGCTCAAACACTGCGGGCGTCTCCAGCGCCTTGATCGCTTCAAGCGTCTCGACATCATCTTGCTCCATCAAGAGCTTGATGTCCAGCTTCTCTTTTGGGTAATCCAACCGCAGCATGCCGGCATTCAGTTTCTTGAGAACATTCGCCTCTTTGTAGATCGGAACCAAGATGGTATAAATAGGCAAATCCTCGTCGCGCAGCTCGCGCAATTCCTTCCGCGACACATGACGCACCGTCTCATAGCGCGTGCCAGCCATCGTTAAGAGGAACTTGAAGGCGATGGAAAAAAGGTAGAACCCGCTGATGCTTGACGAGACGACAAGCAGTGTCGGGATCGGCGCCAGGGTGAGAGCAAACAGAAACACCCCGACCGCTGCGATCAACACATACGCCTGTCGTGGGGTGATCACCGTAGCGGCCGATGATTCCGGGTTGGTCCAGAACAGGCTGTAGACTGCCCGGTGAACTAACGGCTTGCCGAAAACCTCGTGGAACTGCCAGCTCAGGTCGACGTCCGAAGCGAACCGCGGCACAACCGAACAGCCGGTGAGTTCCTCGATTTCCCGTCGCAACCCATCGTCCGTAGGGTCAAGCATGGCCACCACAAGAGTCTTGCCGTGCTTTTCAATCGGCAATACCTGATGACGCTTCACAAACGTCTGCTTCAAGAGCGTGGCGACCGAGCGGTCAAGCTCAACTCCAACAAGGTTCACCTCTTGAACACCCAATTTATTGACCACAAAGTCATGATACGCTTTGCGACTGATGAATCCTTCAACGAGCAGCACATGAGCCGGATGCACCACGCGCACGGATGAATGCGCTTCTAACAGCTTCGTTTGTTCATCGGCCAGTAAACCTTGTCGCACTAAGAGGTCAACAATCGAAGTCTGCGACTCATAGAATGTTGATGTACCAACCGGTTTGAATGTCGCCACGTTTTGACCCTTCATGATACCCCCAATTCACGTTCATCACGACCCCGGCTTCGGAGCCTCGGCACTCTTCAGGCGCTGCCGCTGGATGTAGAATGATACGGCTATCACCGCTGCCGTAAAGACCAACCAGAGGAGGATGAAGATGACAAAGCGATGCCGCCCGATGAAGTCTAAGAGCGATTCTTCACCCACATACGCGATCGAGGCAGTTCGTTCGTCGGTGTTGAAGAAATACATGTCGCCGCTCCCCCCGTACAACCCGATGTTCCCTTTCATCAGCCGGGGGTTCTGCCGAAGCGTAGTGAGAAAATCGAGCAGCAACTGTTCTCCCCCCTCGCCAATCGGGAGAGCGAGCAAGGTGGCCGTCTGCGGAGTGATTCTGCCCACCTGCAGCATGCCCATCGAGAATTCCGGTTTGAGCACAAACATGTCCTCGTTATTCTGGGTGTTGATAACGCGAAACGATTTCGTCGGGTCTGCCGGAAGGGTTTTGCCTACCACGTTCAGAACCGTGTCCCACGGCGAGAGTACAGCAATCACATTCCTCGTCTCTGCCATCGCTTTGGTGAAGGAGGAGGAGACCACCACCGGCGGATAGAGGTATCGCGCGTTCACATCACGGTCGAGCACGCTCAGTAGTGTGGCTGCGGCCTTGAACAGAGTACGGGAAACCGTAGGGCTCAGCACCATAACGGTGTTCGAGGAAAACGTTTCAGGGATCGATTCAAACAACCGGTCCTCCGGCGCGCGGTGCGAACCGACCTCAAAATACGATGTGTTGAACAGGTTGCCAATAAATGTTACCGCACGACAAGAATCCGAAGGATAGTAGAGGAATTCCACATCCACTCGATTCTCCTCTCGCAAGGCATAATTGGGAAGGGACACGACCTTCTTCGAGAATGCGCCCGAACCGCGAATGTGCCAGCTATCTAACAAAACATCGTTGAAGTACACATTCATGTACGCATCCTCATCCTCGCGCACCACGGTTGTGCTTCCGAGAAGATGAAACGAAATATCCCGAGGTGAATCGCCAAGCGATTGTCGTAAGACACGGTATCCGGCACGAACAAACCCTAACCCCTTCAGCGTGACATTCTCGAACCCGATCTGCTTGAGGGAAACGATGTACGGCGGATCCGGGAATCGACGCGCAATCGGAACCTCGATCTGTTGAACCCGTGCTCGCCGGCCCAACATCGACGATCGCATATCGTCGATCAAAAATGCGCTGGCGGCTTTGGTCAGCCCTTCGGCGGATTCCCCAGCGATGAACAACCTGTTCGTCCTGTAAGCAGTCTCAAGAGCGAGAAGACCGTCATCATGCAATGTCCCCTGCGCAACGCCAAGAGCTTGCGTACCGAGACTGTCGAACGGTGCAGGCAAAGCTGCGAGATAGGAAAGGTCTGTAACGACAACGTAATTGAGATGCTGCACGACACTTGCCTGCACCTTGCCATCGTACAGCTTCACCTGCCGCTTGGTATGAAGGAAACGCTTTTTCAAATCCGCCATGAGCCAGATGGCGTTTTGTGTTATGATGGGCGAAGGTGATGCCGGCACGACAACAGAGATATCGCCGTCCGTATCATTGAGAAAGCTGGCGATGGAGAGACCGCGTTGTTCACGGCTGAGCGCAAGTCTCGCGTAAGAACTATTTTCAATCACGATGTACAGCGCACCCGACTCGATGTCCCGGCACATATCACCCGTGATCGAGAGATACCCCTCGACCACAACTTTGAGAAACTGAGGCGTTTCTACGGTTCGATTCGGTACAGCAGATGGGATGGTGACGCTACGCAGAGGAATCCGCAGCGTCGTTTCATGCCTGCGAAGTTGACCGAGCGTGTAGGTACGAAGCGGAATATCATTAACCGAGATTTTTACTACAGACCCTTTGTCGAGCGCCTCGGAAAAGCGTAAATGCATCTGCACGTACGAGCTTTCCGATACGACCGTTCCGCGCGGCAGATGGAAAAAGAACGCCTGGTAGGGTTTCTGACCACCCATTACTACGCTCGAGGTATAACCAAGATCGGCAATGGAAACATTCTTGTAATCAAACCGCGTTTGGGCGGCTGCGCGAGGCAAAAGCAGCATGGCTGCTGTCAGGAACATGAAAGCCACGATGCAAGCTCGGATTGTGAACGGTCGCACAGGTACACCTCTCGTCAGAATTGTAAACATTGTGTGTTGGTAACTCCTCAGTGAAAAAGTCAAACCACAGATTCACAGATTAGATTTGGAGGTTGCTGCACATGCTCCAAACAGACACACCGATATTGACAGGCAAGGGATTGGAAAGGAACAGATTGTATATA
>JBGFRR010000018.1:0-9910 GCA_041695045.1 Bacteroidota bacterium | reverse complement strand
TTCTAGCGGGATAGAGCGGGATTCCCTCACAACGATAAATGTTTTTCAGCAACCTGCTAATTCCTTACTCCACTCCCCCACCGATACCGCAAGCCGAAATAGAATCCCCTCCCCCGTGTTGTGAAGCCGTTGATCTCTTGATACCGCTCGTTCAACACATTCTCCACGCGCGCAAGGAGAATGACATTGTTCATGACTTCGACGCGATTCGAAATGTCGACCAACGTGTACGCGGCAACGGGGAGTGTACCCAACGCGCCGTACGGGCCACGACGGGAGTCATAGTAGATGTCGTCCCGAGCACCGGCGTGCCGCACTTCGAGCCGTAGCCACCACTCGGATGAAGGCTCATACACAAGACTCACATGCGCCGTGTTCGGTCTGCGCACCAGTCCGGGCGCTTCCACGTCGCGGCTCACAAATGCACCGTTGCTGAAGAGTTGCACATGGTGGCCGCTCGTGTGAGCACCATGAATATCGCTCGGACGATAGAGGAGTTTTCCACTCAGCAGCGACACAGCGCCAGTGAACCGCAGTCGCTCGGTCAACTGCGACGACATGGTGAGCTCGAAGCCGCTTACATGCTGCCTGCCGAGGTTCAGATACGTGTCGCCGCGAAAGTCGTTCCGCATCCAATCATTGCCGAGCGTGTCGATGCCAACGTTCTTTTCCCAAAGAAAAACATATTCAATCGCGTTCTCCACGCGTGTATCGAAATAGCTCACGCCGAACTCCAACTGTTTCCCTAACGATTGTTTGAATCCGATTTCGACGGAGCGTGAACGCTCAGGCTGGAGGTGCTTGTTGCCTCGTGTGATGCCAGAAACACCATTGCGCTCCGGTGTAAAGAGTTGATACAAGGAAGGCGCGTTAAACCCCGTTGCATACATCGCATACACCAGGCCGCTTTCACTCAGGCGGAAGGATGGATTGACCTCATACGTTGTATGGTTGCCAAAGGAACTATGCTTCCCGAAACGCACACCGAGCGCAAGGGCAAAATGAGCGAGCGAGGCGTCCACAGCTGTCCCGTTGAGATCGATGTGAGCGAAGAGGTTGCTCGTTGTCGTCTTGAGATTGAGCGAATCGAGGTTCGTCCTGAATTCGAACGCTCCCCAGCGAGTGTTGGTGTAGAAGTACGACCTCGAGGTCATTGTTTCCCGATACCATCCACCGCCAACGACCGCCCGAACGCCGGCAGCGGTGAGTTGCGCCTGAAGCTCGTTGGTTGCGGTCGTCCCATCCCAGGCGGATTCGGAGTACGTCTGGTCGGTCTTTCCCGTTCGATCCACAACCGATGAATCGTCGATCGCGGTACGGTTCATCGTCGACCGCCCGCCGACCAGCCTGAAGCTCAGCCAATCCGTCCACCGGTACGCGCCGCCGTATGTCAGGACGGTGCGGTCAACATCGATCATCGAATTATCGTCATCGCGATACGCGCCCTTGTCGAAGTCTGCCCGCTGGTCTACGTGCTTCCATCCTGCGTAGAGATCGATCCGGTCGTTGTGGAACCCAACTTTGGCGTAGAGGTCGGTCTTGCGGAAGCCGTCGCGATCGCGGTTCTGAAAAACATCCGCTCGCGTCACCGTATCGATCGTCGCGTCGAGGCCGTTCACGCGCTCGTTCATCGCATCCAGCGTTGCATACACTCCGCTCTCGTGCGCGTAGCCGAGCGCCACATCTTGCCCGAAGAGCGATGTGGAGGGGCCGAAGGTTCCCGTGCGCAGCGTTGCATCCACCGTGAAGCCGGGCGCGCGCTGCTTGCGCGTGATCAGATTGACGACGCCTCCTAATGCCGACGACCCATACAGCGTGCTGTGCACCCCTCGCACAATCTCAACTCGCTCAACGCCGACGAACGAGAGCTCCGAAGCATCGAGCGCGTTGTTGACCGATGCGGGGTCAGTGAGGCGCACGTCGTCGATGAACACGGCGGTTTGATTGCTGCCCGCGCCGCGGAGAAAGACGCTCTGCAGCGCGCCGGGATTCTGCCCCGCACCGACGACATACATTCCGGGTTGAGCAGTCAAGGCCTCTCCTGCGCTGAGCGGAAGCTGCGAGCGAAACTGTTCCGCTGTCAGCACGGAGACACTGCGCGCGATATCGACGGCGCTCTTCTCGCTGCGTGTGGCGGTCACAACAATCTCCGGCAGTGTATAGGTCTTGATGGTGTCGGCGTCCTGCCGTTGCTGTGCGAAGGTGAATGCCGACGAGGAAACCAAGGATAGAAAAACGAGTATTGCTTTCACGGTGCTCCTTTCGAAATATGAATGGGGGATACAACGAAAAATGCCCTAACCTCCGGAGAGATTAGGGCATGGATGAAGACCGTTCGTCAACTCAGCCACCTTCCCGCGAAGGCTCTGAACACACGCGCCGGTGGGCGCATCGACACACTGGCAGGTCTCCTGGCTTACCCTGGTCTGTCGGATGTCTTCCCATGGCGTCCGCTCAGGCGGATACCACAGTGACTCATCACCGACCGACTTGTCCTCTGCACTACAGGACGGGGATCACAGTTGCGGGGCAGCTACCGATTTCCCGCCGAAGGCGGGGCACGGGATTCCCTTTTCATCCACGTTCCGATCATAGATCGGGACGGGACACCAGCATGTTCATGGAAAAGAACAATCAAACGCGGGCGTAATATAGTCAACATCCTCCCGCTTGTCAAGTGCGAACTTGTTTTCGACCGATCCGTCAGGTCTATCGGAACATCTACAGAGAGACGTGGTCGAAAAGTCCAACCAGCCTACCACGACAAAGGCTTCCCCTGGTTGTTCGGGAGTTTAACTCCCTCACAACTGGGTCTCTGTCGGCCATCGACGTTTGTTGTGTCCCGCTCGTGTCTTGAGCGGGAGGTTTGGCGGAAGACCCAACCGACAAATGCTCGCACGCGAAAGAAGAACCGAATCAGTTGTCACCAGTGCAAATCCGTGCACATCTCGCGCACCGCACGTTAATAGCCCACTGCCGCACCGTCGGCATCGCGAGGGTCGGATGCGCCAAGCCGCAATCCGGTTTTCGGGTCAATCACAATCCCCATCGCACGCCCCTGCGACCGTGTGTTGCGGAGATTGTGTCCCATCATCTCAAGGAGCCGCCATGAGTCGAGCGTCGTGGCATAGCGCTCGATGCGCAAGACATCCGGGAACCACTGATGATGCACGCGGCCGGCAGTGATCGCCTCCGAAATGTTCATCTCGAAGTCGATAAGGTTCAGCGTAAGCTGTAAAACAGTATTGATGATCGTCCGCCCACCCGGCGTGCCGATGAGCGCCCAGGGTTTGCCATCCTTCGCGATGATGGTGGGAGTCATGCTGGAGAGCATGCGTTTGCCGGGCGCGATGCGGTTCGGCGGCGACCCGATCATACCGGTACTGTCCGTTCTGCCGGGAACCGGATTGAAGTCGCCCATTTCGTTGTTCAGCAGGAATCCCAATCCATTCGCAACGATGCGCGAGCCGTAGCTGTACTCGAGCGTGTAGGTAACTACCACGGCGTTCCCGTCCGCGTCGACAACGGAGTAATGCGTCGTCTCCATGCCCTCATCCGCGTCAACAAATGCGGCAAGATTACTCGGCGTTGCACGGTTCAGACTGATCGACCGGCGAAGTTCCTCCGCATACGCTTTCGAAATGAGTTTGTCGATCGGCATATCGGGATTGAAGTCCGGGTCGCCGAGATGCAGTGCGCGATCATGAAAAGCCCGGCGCATTGCTTCGGCAAGAAGATGAAGATACTGCGCGGAGTTATGGCCGTACGACTTAAGGTCGAAGCCTTCGAGAATGTTGAGCATCTGGATGAGCGCCGTCCCTCCGGAACTCGGCGGCGACATGGAGACGACTTCGTAGCCGCGATACGTTCCTCTGAGCGGCGCGCGTTCTTTGGCTTCATACGCAGCGAGGTCGGCTTCGGTGATAAGCCCGCCGTTGCGCTTCATATCCGCGGCGAGAAGCTTTGCTGTTTCTCCCTTATAGAATCCATCGCGTCCGTTGCGCGCGATGCGGCGCAGCGTCCGTGCGAGGTCGGGCTGTTTCCAAACCTCGCCGGGTTCGTACGCTTCTCTGCCGTTCTTCAGAAACACCGTTGCCGACGCTGGATACCGGAGGAAATCATTCTTGAGCGCCTTGAACTCATCCGCCATGTGCCAGCTCAACGGAAAACCGTTCTCCGCAAGCTTGATCGCCGGCGCCGTAAGCTCGCTCCATCCTTTCGTGCCGAAGCGCTTCAGCGCGAGGTCGAAGCCTGCAACGGTTCCGGGCACGCCCACCGAGAGGTATCCCTCATGGTTCAAGTTCTTGATGTAGTGTCCGGCGCTGTCCACGTACATTCGCTCATGCGCGGCGGCAGGGGCCTTCTCACGGAAGTCAAACGCCGTCGCCGTGCCGTCATGCAGATACACGATCATGAACCCGCCTCCGCCAATGTTCCCTGCCGACGGATGCACGACCGCAAGCGCCAACCCCGTCGCAACAGCGACATCGACAGCGTTGCCTCCTTTCTTGAGAATCTCCACACCAACTTCGGACGCAAGATAATGTGAGGAGACAACCATCCCATGACGTGCGCGAACCGGCGCTTTCGCTCCGCTTTGCGACACCAACTCATGGGGAAGAAGAACGAACGCAACGATGGCAACAATGACTCGATGGGCGCTGAGCATGGGGATTACCTCAGAGGAGGTTGTTGAAAAACTATCCCACCAAAAATTTTTCTTTTTCAACAGCCTGATAGAGCTGGACAAGAAAAAAATAGAGGCTGTACAAAAAGTACTTGTTTTGGTGGGATAGGCATTCCTGCCTGTCCAGAATGAACAGAGAAACGATAAACAGGAATGCCTGCCTGTCGGCAGACAGGTTTATCCAACCGATATTTTGACTTTTTGGACAGCCTCAACGATGATGAGGCAACCCTGCCTGCCGGCAGGCGGCAGGCAGGGACAGCGGCAAATTCAGAACGGCAGATCGTCCGATTTGGTTGATTCTTCCGTTGCTGGAGGCGGAGCGGATTCAGCGGGTGTGGAACTGCCGCGTGAGTCAAGCATAAGGAGCTCATCCATCAGAATCTCCGTGACGTAGCGTTTTACGCCGTTCTTGTCGTCATACGTTCGATACTGGAGACGACCTTCGATGTACACCTTGCTCCCCTTCTTCAGATACTCGCCGGCTATTTCGGCGAGCTTCCTCCACGCGACGATGTTGTGCCACTGCGTGCGGTCCTGAATGTTGCCGTCCTGATCCTTCCAGCTTTCGTTCGTTGCAACGCTGAACGTCACCACGGCTACGCCGCCGCTCGTGTAGCGCAGTTCCGGATCCTTGCCGAGGTTGCCGATAAGAATGACTTTGTTGACGCTGCGGCCTGCCATAACGATTTCCTCCCTGATTGAATATGGGCTGAAAATAGGTGAAAGAGGGTTGAATGTCAAGATCCACCCCGTAAGAGGGGTTTTACGGGGTAAACCGACGGCCTCCTTACCGGCCTTCTGCACCTTCGACCGCAAAGGCGATAAGTCGGTTGGCGGTAAGGATGTACAGCCGATTCCCGTCTAAGGCCACATCCCGCAATTCTCCCGCAGGCGATACGAAGAGCCGTTGCACAGGGAACACATGGACATTGCCGCTTTCAAGCGCAATCCACACCAACGAATTTCCCGTCACGACAACGAGTCGGCCGTTGTCCACCGCAAAGCCCCGCGCACCGTCTACCACTCCCTCGCCGAGAGTGCGCAGAAACGAGCCGATGTAATCGAATTCCACAACGCGGTCCGGCTCGAGCACATACACGCGGTCGTTGCGCGCGATGGCAATCTTCAGCGGCTGCCGGAGACGCCCGCGTCGGTCCTCTATTCCGCCAAACGTGGACCGATATGCCCCTTGCGGACTGAACTTGACAACACGAAGATTCTCCCCGTCCACGACGAAAATTTCTCCCAGCCGTGAAAGTGCTACGCCCGATGGGAATCCGAAACGAGCCGGGGTGAAGGAGGTATCGCGCGTCGAAAAGAGTGAGAGATAGTTCAGATTGCGGTCGAAGCGCTGAATGCGGTGATTGTTGTAATCGCTGACGTAAAGATTGAGGCCGTCGGCGGCGAGGCCGGTGGGAAGGTCGAACGCCGCGGGGTTCCATCCGTAGCCGCCGACCACGCTGTGCGGGGCCGAATCGCTCCGCGTGCGGAAGAGAAACACCTGATTGCGGTCGGCATCGACAACATACATCCACCCTCGCGCGTCGACTGCGAACCGGGTAGCATTCTGGAATGCACCGACCGAAAACTCCTCACGAAACAGCGTATCGACCGGAACCGCGTGTTGCGGGAGGAACGATCCATACAGGAGGAGCAACGCTATTGCAGTATGCGTTGCCATGTGTCATCGCGAAACTCGCCGCGTTTTGTCGAATGTACGAGGATGTACTCGCTGAATCCCGTCCGGTCGACAAACACAAACTGAACGCCGCTTTCGATCTGGTAGTAGTGCCAGATCTCGTACGGCTTGTTTTCCGTTGAGCTGGGAAATCGCTCGATGGCGTCCGGTTCGCCGTAGAGCATGAACACGCGGCCGCGGTCGGTGCGCCAGCCTTCGCGTGCCTGGCTGCGGTACCGTTCGTTCGCGATAGAAATGCGATGGAGATAATCCGTCCGCCTCGTCGGCGGTCGGCCCATACGGCCCTTCTCGACCTCGACCCAGAATTTTGCAAGAAATTCGCGCCGCGCACCCGCATCGGTCAGGCGGGCAAATGTTCGAATCTCCTCGTCGGTTGCGTAGTACCGCGCCTGACGGAATTCCTCTGCCAGCTCTTCGGCGTTCAGGCCGGCAAGCTCCGCCGATTTCAGTATGGCCGTGCTGGCTGGGGTCGGCTGGATGTGCGGGTTGTAGATGTAGAAGGTCTTCTCGCTTCGCGCAACTTCAGCCCCGCCGGCATCCGACACTCTGAAAACATACGTGTATCGTCCGGAGGCGATCGGCGTCACGTTCGTCGTCCCGACTTCGACCGCACTGCCGCCGGTGTACGATCGGGGCCTCGACGCTTCGCGCACCACGTTCCCTGCCGCATCGACGATCTGCGTTACGAGCGTGTACGGCTGCTGTGGACGGACGTTGTACACCTCGGCGTACTTGAAGACCACCGGCGCGCTCGTTACCCCGAACACCAAGGGGGGATGCGGTATGACTTCGAGCGAGTTCTTGTAGAATGGGTCGCTGGTGTTCGTGGAGGACTTAATTTCCGAACAGAGCTCCAGGTCGCTGATGGCCAACGCGCTTGACGGAGGGTCGAGCGCAATCGTCAGCTCAATGCTGTCTCGACGCGCCGGCGTCAGCGAGTCGGACGCCGTCACGCGCAAACGGTAGGTACCGAACGGAAGAATGACTCCGGCCTGCGTCACAATCGAGTTGCGCGCTGCCCGATCGCTCGTATCGGTGACGCTCACCGGCAGGAGCGCGTGTTCGTTCCGCAGCAGTTCACCCGTCGACACGTTCGTCAGCAGCGTTCGCAACTGAATGCCGCCGCGAAATGTTCCGCCGGAAGCCTGGAGCGTGACGAGCTTTGGGTAGAAGCCGTAATAGAGCTCGAGGTAGCCGGACTGCGAATCTTGTTGGAATCGCGCGTAATCGACGTTGAGGAGGAACGGGGACTTCGGGACAATCGGCTGCGCGTGCACTGCTGCAGCAACAGCCAACATCGACACACATGTCAGGATTTGTCGATACATAGCAATCACCTCTCGGTTTCTAATATACTGCAAGTTGACCGCCATGAGTGAGGGGTTAAAACCCCAGAAATTATTGACTGGAATTGTTGTCCACGTCCTAAAGGACGTGGCTATAGCCCCGACCTTCAGGTCGGGGATCAAAAATCCCCCAAAGACCAAGGGCTTTAGCCCTTTATTTAACAAGGCGGTCAACTTGTGTAATATATCAATACGACAGGATGTTCGCAAGCAGGCGATACGCTGCGTGGTGAACGTCGAGCCATTGGTGATACATGTTCAGGTCGATGTACGTCATGCGCCCGCGGCCAACTCGTGAGGTCACGAGCAGAGGCGTGTTCAGATGCGCATCCTTGAGAACCACGTGAGCGTGCGATTCGTTCTGGAGCGATACGATGTTTGAGCCGCGTCGAAAGACCCATCCCTCCCAATCCTCGTTCCGGAGGATGTTGGGGCGCGTGAGAAACGCATGGAGGGAATCAACCTCAAGCGGATTGTCAGGGTCGAGCAGTGTCGTGCGCTGAAGCGTTAGACCATCCCACAGCGGGCTCGCATTCCAGACTTCGGCATCCTGCGGGAGGATAATGAGATGTCCCCCATCGTCGGCAAATGTGCGAAGGTTCCGAACGGCAACTTCCCCGATGCGTTGTTGCATCGGGTCGGCATGGGTCAACGCACGATGGTCGACGAGAAGCACGTCGAATTCACCGTGCGATACAGAAGACACGTCGGCATGATGCAGCGTGAGGCCGAGCGATCGGATCACCCGTGCAGCAAGCGAGCCATGAGGATTCCCGACGAGGCCGATACGCTTTGACGAATCGACGGTGAGCGGGAAGCTTCGTGCTGCAAACGCCGCAACAGGGTCCCCACCGATCACGACCTCGTGCAGCGACGTCCCTTCAGGCGGAATTCTCTTCCACGAAAGACGAAGCGTATCCTCATGGAACGCTCCCTTCTCATTCAGTCGAAAGGCACTTCGGTTCGAGCTCACTAACGTGTCGTTGACGAACACTTCATCCCGAACACCGTCTCGCGAATGATTCGTCAGCCGAACCACCAGCGGCTCGCCGTTTCTCGCGTAAACGATGGGCGTGCGGACTTCACTGACGAAGCGCGGCGCATACCACAGGCGGAAAATCGTGCGGTGAGAGAAACTTTCTTCCGGCCTCGTTGCCTTGTGGATGATGAAGATGTAGAGGAATCGGCCGACGATGTTGTCTTCAAGCCCATGTTGCCAGTGCGGGGCGTTGAACGGCTCGGCGTTGGTCAGCAGCAAGCGGTACGGCTCGCCGACCGTGACGGGAACACGATTCTCGAACGACTCATTGAGAATCCACTCCCGTCCCCTCCCTGCCGCGGGGAACAACACGTCCGTCGTCCCGCCTTCTGAAACTCCACGCACCGAATCGATCGTCACATAGGTAAGCTGGCGGGAGGTGAGCGTCAGGTCGCTGATCCTCATCGCAACCTGCACGCCGAGCAAGGTGGCGCGAAGGCTTTCGAGCGCTTCTTTCCAACGCAAGACAAGCTTGCGCTCACGCGCATTGAGCTCGAAGATTTGGCCTGTCTTCCGGTCGGCCTCGTGAATCGTTCTCACAATCTGCCTCACCAGCGGCAATGCGGCGTTCCTCCGCGAGAGGCGGAGAGGTCGCTGCCTTCCTAACGAAGCAACAATGGCCTGAACATTTTGTTCGATCGGCTTTAAGCTCTCAGGCGCTGGACGCGGAAGCCCTCGATGCGGCACACCCGTCGCTGTTTGTGCGGCGGGATAGATCTGGCGATACAACTCGCGCTGTCCGGCACGCCACAACGGACGATAGAGTCGAACAGACGCGTAGTGATCTTCCGCTTTCTTCCCGATCTCATCATAGGTGAGTTGCAAGTGGGGGTGCTGTTCACCCGTTGCAGGCCGACTGCCACGCCGAACAGCGGGGTTTCCCTCATCCATCACAACGCGATCAACATCCCAGCGTGCAACGGGCAGGGGGTCGGCGGGCTCGTTGCCGCGAGGCGTGCGGAGTCGTCGAACAGCAGCGAGAAGATCGTTTCTGAGCACTGCGGCGACCGGAGAGGCAGCGCCCCCCTCCCAATCCCGCGTCACGAGGATGAGTTCAGGACGAAAATGCGAAATAGCGCGCATGAGTCTCGCTTGCAGCGAATCGGTATCCCAGACTCGCCGCACGGCCTGTGTAT
>JBGFRR010000047.1:0-55014 GCA_041695045.1 Bacteroidota bacterium | reverse complement strand
TTCACCATGAGATAGGTCTCAACCATTGGAGCAAATCTGCTCAACAGGCACTGGTGTCACTATGTTACCTCTGCCACTTGCTCAATCGGAGAACGCTTTCCAACATAGGAATCGGTTCATTGGCAGAATTTTATCAAGCCTCCGGTTTGATCTATCTTTCGAATGAACCGACAGGTTCATTGGCAGTTACTAAGAAATACGGTTTCAGATCGATGCAAATTCAATCACGGGTGTTTCAACGACACGGGAGGGTTTCTTGTGACTCCAAATCGCTGTCTGGATCTTTTCTACTATTGGCGGAGCATAGAGTCTGTCCCCACACTTGGAACATTCTTTCGCCGGCACACCTTCAATGATATGAAATTTTCCTTCAAACATGATGGTGTAGGTAACAAGCTTCTCCCCGTATTCGCCGCCACAACGATCACATTTCATGTTTCATCTCCTCACTTTCCAATCAATCCATTCTTCCGGATCAGGTTCATAAACCGTAATAATCTTGACCAATTCCCGTGATGAATAACTGCATTGAATATGTAGAGGTCGATCTTGAAGTGTCCAACCAAGAATTAAGCAACTAGGGACCGTATTTGTCATTTGGATAATCCTCGATGACTTCCCCAGATTTGATAGCTTCCACAACCTCAGCGGTCGATATTTTTCTGAGCACACTTTGATCGAGAGCGTGTTCAGAATATTCACAAGAGCCCTTCAGAACCTTTTCTCGAATCCCTTCAATCAGGTCTCCCATTCACGATGCTCAGTTCATCGGCAGGCGCCCGCCGACGGCGGACAGTGCGCGCCGCATATTGCCTTTTGACAGCTTCTTCATCATGCGCTGCATCTCGTCAAACTGCTTCAACAGGCGATTCACTTCCTGCACGCTGGTTCCGCTGCCCATCGCAATTCTCCGCCGCCGGCTCCCGTTGATGATCGACGGTCGCTCGCGCTCTTCCCGCGTCATGGATTGCAGCATTGCTTCCATGCGCACGAGAGCCCAATCGTCCACCTGCGCGTTGGCAGGAAGACGATTGGCGCCGGGAATCATGCTCAACACCTGACTCAGCGGCCCCATGTTCTTGATCTGCCGGAGCTGATCCAGAAAATCCTCCAGCGTGAATTGCGACCGGCGGAGTTTCGCTTCAAGCTCAGCCGCTTTCTGCTCGCTCAACTGCTCCTGCGCTTTCTCCACCAGCGTAACGACATCCCCCATGCCGAGGATGCGCGATGCCATGCGGTCCGGGTGGAACGGCTCAAGCGCATCGAGTTTCTCACCGATGCTCGCAAATTTGATGGGCTTGTTCACCACTGCGCGGATGGAGAGCGCTGCGCCGCCGCGTGTGTCGCCATCTAACTTGGTCAGTACGATGCCGTCGAAGTTGAGCCGGTCGTGGAATGCCTTCGCGGAATTGACCGCATCCTGCCCCGTCATCGAATCGACGACGAAGAGAATCTCGTGCGGCTTTACACGCTCCTTCACTACCGCTACTTCCGCCATCATTTCCTCATCGACATGGAGCCTGCCGGCAGTATCGATGATGACGGTGTCGCGCGCATTCTTGCGCGCATGGTCGAGTGCATTCGCTGCAATCGTAACGGCATCCGCGTTGCGGTTGGCGTACACCGGAACATCAATCTGACCGCCGAGGGTGGTCAGCTGGTCAACCGCCGCGGGGCGATGGATATCGGCAGCGGCCAGAAGGGGGTTGCGCCCCTTCGACTTCAACAACCGGGCGAGCTTGGCCGAGAAGGTTGTCTTACCTGAGCCTTGCAATCCAGCGACCAGCACGATGGAAAGAGGCGTGGGCGAGTAATGAATGTCCGCTTTTGACTCCCCCAACAGTTTGACCATCTCGTCGTAAATGATCTTGATGATGAGCTGGCCGGGGGTGATGCTGGTGAGGACTTCTTGCCCCACCGCGCGTTTCTGGACATCTTCGATGAACTGCTTCGCTACCCTGTAGTTGACGTCGGCGTCGAGGAGTGCGCGGCGTACTTCGCGGAGCGACTCGGCGATGTTGACCTCGGTGAGCCTGCCTTCACCGCGCAGCTTCTTGAAGATCGTTTCTAGTTTTTGAGTGAGACTTTCGAACATGAAGGGCTTCGCTAATTGAGCTTTCGAATGAAACTGTCATCCTCGGGAGTACAACTCCCTCGGAACATGGAGAACATTACGAGAGCTGGGTTGTGAGGGAGTTTCACTCCCGAACAACTGTGTAAGTTCGTGTGCAATGTTGACAAGATCTTCTACCGTTGGTGGTCTTGAGTCCCGGTTCTCGTGAGCATTCTGATTGTCCATTGCCAACTTTCGTCATGGGATGTAAATCGGTGAACCCCTTGCGGAATAAACGGTTTTCCCTGCCGCAACTGAATGACGAATTTCAAGAAACCGCGTGCGGCGTTCACTCCCCCAGCTGCCGGTTTCCTCCTACCCAAGATTTTCATTCGTTCTTGCACCAGGACGCGAACTCCTTTCGATAACAAAGCTTCCGAAATCCCTGCCAGTTCGGCGGCGATCCAGGGACTTCGGAAGCTCTTGGCCTCTCAAGGACGTGTTCAAAGTACACAAAAAAAGGGTGCCAATCAAGGAAGCGAAGCCCGGTCGGTGCCGCGCAATTAGCCCGCTTTCTTGAGGGCTTCGGCTCCGCTGACGATCTCGAGCAGCTCTTTGGTGATGGAGGCCTGGCGCGCCTTGTTGAAGGAGAGCGTGAGGTCACGGATTAGTTCCTTGGCGTTTTCGGTCGCGTTATCCATAGCCGCCATGCGCGCACCTTGTTCGGCGGCGTTGGATTCGAGCAGGATGCGCCACATCTGGAAATTCAAGTGCCTCGGAACCAGTGCGTTGATGATGTCGGTGCTGGAGGGTTCGTAGATGTATTCGACTTGCGAGAGGGATTTTGTTTCCCCCTCGGGTGCTTCTTCGGGGGGGATGGGAAGGAGCTGCTCGACGACAATCTTTTGCTGGATGACCGATTTGAATTCATTGTAGATGACGATCACTTTATCAAAATCGCCGCCGAGAAAGCCTTCTGTTAACTCTTGAACAATCTGCCGCGCATGCTTGAAGTCCAGCGCCTGAAAGATGCCAACATGCCGCGCGTACAGGTCGTAGTCGCGCTTGTTGAAGTAGTCGAATCCTTTTTTGCCGACGGTGATGAGCTTCAAACCGTAGTCGGCCTCGTAATAGGAACGGTAGATCGTACGAATTTCCTGTACTGTGGCCTTGATGATGTTCGCATTGAAGGCGCCGCACAGCCCCCGGTCCGACGTGACGACGGCCATCGCAACCCTCCCAACCTCGCGTGACGTCAAGAGAGGGTTGAGGGAAGGGTCAACCTTCGTTACAAGATGGCGCAGCAGCTCACCCAACTTCCGCGCATACGGGCGGGTGGACATGATCGCCTCCTGTGCGCGACGCAACTTGGAAGCGGCAACCATCTTCATCGCCTTCGTGATTTTCTGTGTGCTCTTGACGCCGGTGATGCGCCGGCGGATTTCGCGCGGTGTCGCCATAGCCGGTTATGCTTTCTTCATGGATACCTTGAACTTTGCCACGAACTCCTTGGCGACCGCATGCAGTTGTTCCTGCGTCTCATCCGAAAGGTCTTTCGTCTCGGCAATCGTCGTGAGCAGACCCGCGTGCTTGATGTCCATCATCTCGAGAAATTCACGTTCGAAACGCCGAACATCCTCGAGCGGTATCTCATCCAGATAACCGCTGGTGCCGACGAAGATACTCACGACCTGCTTCTCCACAGGCATCGGCACATACTGCCCTTGTTTGAGAAGCTCGACGAGCCTCGAACCGCGGCGCAGGGCCTGCTGGGTGCTCTTATCCAGGTCGGAACCGAACTTCGCGAACGCCTCTAACTCGCGATACTGCGCTAACTCCAGACGCAGGCGGCCGGCGACTTTCTTCATGGCCTTGATCTGCGCGTTCCCGCCGACACGAGAAACCGAAATACCGACGTTGATGGCCGGACGAACGCCGGAGTTAAACAAACCGGGCTCCAGATAAATCTGGCCGTCCGTGATGGAGATGACGTTGGTGGGGATGTACGCGGACACGTCGCCTGCCTGCGTCTCGATGATCGGGAGCGCCGTGAGACTGCCGCCGCCGAGATCTTCGTTCAGCTTCGACGCACGCTCAAGCAAGCGTGAATGGAGATAAAACACATCGCCGGGATATGCCTCGCGCCCGGGCGGACGACGCAGCAGCAGCGACATCTGCCGGTATGCTTGCGCTTGCTTCGAGAGGTCGTCATAGATGACCAGAGCGTGCCGGCCGCTATCGCGGAAATACTCGCCTAATGTTGCACCGGCGTACGGCGCGATAAACTGCAGCGGCGCAGCATCGCTGGCGTTGGCGGTGACAACCGTCGTATACTCCATCGCTCCCGCTTCTTCAAGCTTGCTCACAACCTGCGCCACGGTGGAGCCTTTCTGCCCGACGGCGACGTAAATACAGAAGACCGGCTTCACGCCATCTTTCCGCGCCTTCTCGGTGTGTGTGTACTGTTGATTGATGATGGTGTCAATCGCAAGGGCCGTCTTCCCCGTTTGCCGGTCGCCGATGATCAATTCACGCTGGCCGCGGCCGATGGGAATCATGCCGTCGATGGCCTTGAGCCCCGTTTGCAGCGGCTCCTTCACGGGCATGCGTGCGATGACGCCGAGCGCTTTGCGTTCGAGCGGAAGATACTTTTCTGTGTTGATCGCTCCTTTGTCGTCGAGCGGCTGGCCGAGCGGATTGATGACGCGGCCGAGCATGTGGTCCCCCACCGGCATGGAGGCGAGGCGCTTGGTGCGCTTCACGAGGTCTCCCTCTTTGATGTGGGAGCTCTCGCCGAAGATCACAGTACCGACATTGTCCTCCTCGAGGTTCAACACCATGCCGTAGGTCTCGCCGGGGAATTCGACCAACTCACTTGCCATGACCTTGGAGAGGCCGTAGATGCGCGCAATACCGTCGCCAACCTGCAGTACGGTACCGACATCGTAGACATCGACCTCCTTCTCGAAGCCGGAGAGTTGCTTCCTCAGTATTGCGGAGACTTCATCGGGTCTCACTTCTGCCATAATTGTTCCTTGTAGGTTCGTCGATCACATGAGTCGTGAACGAGGAGCTCAGTTTTGTCTTTCTGCAAATCGTTTCCGTAAGAGCGCGAGCTGATGGCGCACGCTGCCGTCAAAGATCGTATCCCCAACCTTGGCAACAAACCCGCCCTTCAGGTGTTTGTCGATGCTCATGCTTATCCGAATCTTCTTTTTCGTGAGTCGCTCCAAGCGCTGACGAAGGATCGCCTGCTGCTCGTCGGTCAGGTCGGTAGCAGCCTTCACCTCGACCGAAACCAGGCCGAGTTTCTCATCACGCAAGGCAAGGAATTGTTCGATGATCTGGAGGAGCAAATCCTCGCGTCCCTTCTCGCACAAGAGCATCAGAAAGTCCATCGTCGCAGCATCCACGGACGGCTTGAACATCGCCGTCAGCACTTCACGCTTTTTCTCCTTCTTGATGGCGGGGCTTTTGAGGAATGCGCGGAACTCGCGCGACTCCTGCACCACCTGCTGGATGCGCTCAAGATCCGAAATGATACGGTCGATGATCTTTTTGTCTTCCGCAACGTCCATTAACGCTTGCGCGTAGCGGCGTGCGGCCCGGGAATAGGTCATAGGCTGCTCTTCGACTGAAAGGCGATTGCAACAGCGGGGGGTCTTCCCGCTCGGTGGGGCCCCGCGTGACGGTTAATTCTTCGGCAGCTGATTCAAGAACGCGTCGACGATCTTCTTGTGCTTCTGGGCGTCGAGGGTTTCGTCGAGGATTCGTTCAGCCGCCTTGACGGCGAGGTCGGCAACTTCGCTGCGGAGCTGTTGCTTGGCCGCTTCGATATCCCGTTGGATTTCCTCTTTGGCCATTTGCAGCTCGCGCTGTGCTTGCTGCCGCGCTTTGGCAACAATCTCCTCCTTCATCTTCTCCGCTAACTCCTTGCCTTCACGAATCACTTTCCGGTATTCTTCTTCTGCACGCGCCATGTTTTGCTCGTTGTGCTTCAAGAGCTGGGCGGCTTCGGCGCGGGCTTTTTCTGCCTGCTCCACGGCATCGCGGATCTTTTGTTCGCGGTTGTGAAGCGCCTCGATCATCGGCTTCCACGCGAACTTGCCGAGGATCACCATCAGCAAGAGAAACGTCGCAATCGTCCAGACGATCAGTCCAGGATTGATGTCAAACATGAGCAGTTCTTCCGGTTACTTTGTGGCGAGGATGATACAGATCGCTAGTGCGAAGAAGGTTGCGCCTTCGATGAGCGCGGCGGCGATGAGCATCGAGGTACGCACCTGGCCGGCGACTTCGGGCTGACGGCCGCTGGCATCCATGGCGGCTGCAGCGAGCTTGCCGATACCGAACGCCGCACCGAGAATGACCAGTCCTGCGCCAAATCCGGCAGCGAGATATCCGATTGCAGTTGCTTCCATTGTTCGAATCCTCCTGAGTGTAGTGTGAAGTGGTTTGAGTGTGATCGAAACAGTCAATGCGCTTGCTCGTGTCCGCCATGTCCTTCCGTCTGCATGCCCAATCCCATAAAGAGCGACGTGAGCATGGTAAACACGTACGCCTGCAAGAAGGCGATGAAGATCTCCAACATGGTGATGCCGAGGGCAAAGAGCACCGGTACCGGTGCGATGTACCACGACTGGAAGATGAAAATTAACCCGATGAGCGAGAGAATAACAATGTGGCCTCCCGTCATGTTCGCAAAGAGACGGATGCACAGTGCGAAGGGCTTGGTGAACAGCCCGATAATTTCGATGGGGATCATAATCGGCCAGAGCACAGGATGCACGCCGCCGGTCAGGTGCGCGAGGTAATGTCGTAACCCTTGCGCGCGAAGAGCGGCAAGTTGGATCATGACGAACGCGGTGAGCGCGAGGCCGCCCGTAACGGAAACGTTCGATGTTGCTGTGGCTCCGAATGGCACGAGGCCGAGCAAATTCATCAGCAGAATGAAGAAGAACGTCGTGAGCAGATAGGGGAGATAGCGCACGCCGCCGGGGCCCATGTTGGGAATGGCAATCTCATCGCGGATGAAGACGATGAAGGCTTCAAAGAGATTGCCGATCCCTTTTGGGACGATGTTCTTCCGGTTGTGCCTTGCAACATAGATTGCCGTCACGACGAGTAAGAACGCTGCGAGAAGAAGGAAGAAGACGTGCTTGGTGATCGATAAGTCGAACTCAATCCCTCCGATGGTCACCGGTGGAAATGAGGGGAGCGTAAAATGGGCGAATTGGCCGTCGTGCAGAATCGGAAGCTTCAACTCATTGGAGTCCTTCTTGTAGTTAAGCAGGTAGGCGAAATCGAAGCCGTGCTCGGCAGGTTGGACGGCGGCAGTGTCGGCCGCCCCGATAGCTATCGGGGCTGCGGCCGCGTTCAACGTATCGGGAAGCGACTGAGAATCAAATCGCACGTGCGTTAGCCATTGTTCTTGAGCGATACTTTTTGTTGCAGGAATGCAATCTCCAGCGCGAGGTTCACGACATACAACACCAGCATGGACATCATCAACGAGAACGGGTCGTACTCGTAATACTTGAGCAGCACGAGCAAGAGGCTCGCCATCAGAACAAGGCGGATGACCATGCCGCCGAGCACAAATTTGATGATCGTTGTGCTCTTTTTCGTAGAGGAATACTCGATGGTCGCATACCCGAACAGCACGTGCAGCAAGCTCAGGAGTGCCGCGGCGACAAAGCTCCGCAGTGCCTCGGGCGAGACCATCAACGAGAGCGGGAAGTACGAAACCGCCGCGAGTGCCAGGGCGTACGCTCCGACAAACCGCAAGAATGCAAATCTGTGTTCACGCGCCGCGAGCGCCATTTTTCTTCGAGAGGTCCTGAACCGTTTTGGCGAACTTGATCAATCCCCCGATGGTGCCGAGGAAGATTCCGACGAGCATGAACACCGGCGATGTATCGAGCTGTCCGTCTACCCATCGCCCGATGAAGAAGAAGAGCACCACACCCGCAGCCAACTGAAAACCGAGTGTGAGGTACGGGGCAAATTCTTTGTAGAACGACTGAACAATGCGCCGTGGCTTTTCCTCGTTGGGGTCGGGGGATGGGGTCATGGCTCGTTCCGTTCTCCGTTAACCCCCGCACGCACCTCAGTGTTTCGAGTCCGCCTGCGCCTTGTCGCTCATCGTCACTTTGCCGTCGAAGACAGAGCCTTCATCGATCACCAGCCGCGCAGCGCGGATATCTCCCCGCACAACAGACTTTCCTTCGAAGACGATCTTTTCCGTCGCTGAGATAGACCCGCGCACTCTACCCGCCACCGTCACATTTTTCGCTGCGACGTTCCCTTCAATCTCGCCCGTCGGCCCCACGGCAAGTCCATCCGTAGCGGAAATCTCCCCCATCACTTTTCCATCCACGCGCACGCTTCCCTGGCTGCGGATCTTCCCCTCGAACACGGTTCCTGCGGCGATAAGGTTAAGCTCTTTGATGGGGTCGGACTTCATGCGATGACGTTCTCAGAAATTCATGTTAACGATATAGTGTGTCGGGTCGACGGGCACTCCGTCCTTCCATATCTCGAAATGCAGATGCGGTCCGGAACTGGTTGCGCCCGAGTTTCCCAGGAGTGCGATCGGCTCGCCGCGTCTGACAAAACTGTTTGCTGAGGTCAGGAGCGCATCGTTGTGCTTGTAGAAGGTCAAGAACCCACCCGGATGAGAGATGACGACGAGGTTGCCGTCATCATGCGTCCATCCTGCAACGATCACATGCCCTTCCGCGGCCGCGCTCACAACCGTCCCCGTCTTACCTGCAATGTCAATCCCAAAGTGCCGCTGCGCCGGTTCAAAGCCGCGTGTGATAAACCCCTCCGCCGGCATCAACGCCGGAAACACCACACGCTGTGCATCGACGAGCCTGACTGCTTGCCCCGTTAACGGGGCTTGCGCAGTCCCGATTTGTCGGGACTGAACCGGCCGCACAATCTCCCCCGGCGCCCGTCGTTCCAAAGTACCCTCACGCGTCCGTTCCCCCCTCGCATCGACCTGCGGCCGTCTCTGCACCACAACGCCCGTGTCGGTCAACTGCACATTCTCTCCCAACGCCTGGCGCAGCTTCACGTTGTAGGCGCGCATCTCCACAAGCTGTTCCATCAACCCGGACATCCGCTCGTTGATGGAGAGCAATTCCCTGTTATAGCGATTCTCCAGCTCGGGGTTAGGGATTGGAACAAGATGACCAAGCGGCGTGTACACAAGCAGGAGCAAGACAGCGGCGACGATGAAGAGCGTGACGACAATTCCCCCTGTCACCATGTGCCAGAGTGCGATCCGGATACTGCGGAGGGCCTGGCCTGCTTCCTCACGAGGCACCAGCAGGATGTCATAGCGGCGCTGTTTGGATGTGTGGTGCGATCGCTCTTCCGGCATCGTCCTGACTCCGCCGCAAACACCTCGCTGGATGAGTTACCGTTGATTCTTGGTCAAAAATTAGGGAAAAAATATACAGAAAAGAAGATGGAATGTCAAAGTGAAATTCACCATCAAGGGCGCGGAGGTGAACAACCACATCTGAAAGGAACGAACGATGAGACAATTTCTCGATGAGTTTCGACAGTTCGCTGTGCGCGGCAATGTTGTCGGCATGGCTGTAGGAATCATTGTGGGAGGAGGATTCGGACGCATCGTGTCATCGCTGGTGAACGATGTGGTGATGCCGCCGGTGGGTGTCGTGTTGGGCGGCGTGGATTTCCGAAACCTCGCGGTCACGCTCAGGTCGGCAACGGAGAACGTTCCCGCTGTAACGCTCAACTACGGAACGTTCGCCAACACGACAATCGAGTTTGTCATCGTGGCGTTTGCCATTTTCTTGTTCGTTCGACTGATCAATCGTCTGCGGCATGTCGAGAAAGCGTCCGAGCCGACGACAAAGGCTTGTCCCGAATGCCGCATGAACATTCCCATCGATGCGACACGATGCGGGCACTGCACGTCTCCGGTTCGATAAGCCACTCAATCAACGGTTGACATCGAGAACATCGGCGAGAAGGAATTTAACGAGCCGTTTTACCTGAGCGTGTCCGGCTCGATGAGTGAGTTCCAGGAATATCTCTACTCATGCGGCTCGGTCGGTAAGCTCACCGCGGATGCGTGATCACACGTTTCGGCCGGCCCTCTCGAAGCGCCACCACGAGCGGCCGGTAAGGGCTTTGCGGAGAAACTCCTCAACCCTCTGCACGAAAACTCTTCTATCAAACTGTTCTGCGTGCCTGCGGATGGCGTGAGGGTCGAACTTCTCGGGACGAAAGCTTCTGACGACCGCTGAGAGTGAATCGACACTCTGCTCGCGAAAGAATACTCCGGTCTTCCCTTCGACCACCGTATCCAGCGCGCCTCCTTTTCTGAATGCAATCACCGGCTTCCCGCTCGCCATAGCTTCGACAGGTACGATTCCAAAATCTTCTACGCCGGGAAACACCAACGCCCGACAGCCGGCGTAGAGCGTTGCAACCTCGTCATCATTCTGCCAGCCGAGGAACTCGACATTTTTCGCAGCCCCGCTATGCGGGGCCTTGAGCCGCTCTTCCTCCGGTCCTGTTCCCACAACCACCAACGTTTCGCCGAGCTGCGCAAAGGCCCGCACGGCAAGGTCTACTTTCTTATAAGGCACAAGCGCACCGACAACAAGAAAGTAGCCCTCGTCCTTTTCTGAAACCCGAAACCGACTCGTCTCCACCGGCGGATGAATAACCTCCGCGCTCCGGTTGTAGATGCGGCGTATCCGCTCTGCTACGAAACGCGAGTTGGCAATATACTGGCTGACGCGATCGCTTGTGCGCACATCCCACCGCCGCAGGTACGGACGAACCATGCTCATCGCCGCACGGGTCGGCAGTCCCGCTTTTCCTTTCCCGAAATACTCATCATACATATCCCACACATACCGCATCGGCGTGTGGCAGTAGCAAATGTGAAGAGCATCCGGTCGAACACGCGCGCCTTTCGCCACGCAATGGCTCGAAGAAAGGACGAGGTCGTACTCGTCGAACGTCATGGATTCGATGGCTGAGGGAAAGAGAGGGAGATAGTTCCGATAGGCTGTGCTTTTGAACGGAAGCGCCTGCACGAACGAGGTGCGGATGTCATGCCGCTCGATGACCGGCGAGACATCGCCTCTATTATGAAGGAGGGTAAACACCGGCGCGTGCGGAAAGAGTTCGCAGAAGACTTCCAAGACTTTTTCACCGCCGCGCATGCCGGTCAACCAGTCATGAACAAGTGCAACGCGAAGGTGCTCAAGAGAGCGTTTCATAGATGGAGACGTTGAACCTCACATACCCTTTGCATATACCTGATCCTGATAGACAACATCGGGATTGCACGAGGGATCTCAGTGTGGGTGGAGACAACCGTGGCTTGCCGACACGCCACGCCTGTGCGTCCGCCGCAGAGGCGGACTGCTTCCGTGCGCAAGCGCACGAAAGTACAAAGAAGAGGAGGCAGAAGCAATGAAGACGACTCGGCGATGAATGCCCACCTCGGACGCTCCTGCGAGTAAAACGGGCGCGCGGGCAAGCACCTCCCCGTCGAAAAAGCAATGCAGGTTGCTTCTGCCTGCATCGCTGGTTATATTGACCGCACACCGACACCAACGATGCGATCCACAACATCGATCGGCTGCTTACGTCGGCTAACTCACGAAACGTTCTCACCGCATGACCATCCTGCTGGTCTTCATCGTTCTGTTTGTGCTGTTTCTCATCGGCGCTGCGCTGGTGGTGCTCGTCGTTGGACCGTTGATCCTCTTGCAGCCGGAGCGGCGCACGCGAGAGTGGTATACCAAGCGAACCACGCTGTTAGAGCCGCGTGACGCCGGACTGCCGCAAGAGAATCTCAAGATACAAACACGCGACGGGCTGAAGCTCGACGCCTGGTTTGTGCCTCGACCGAATGGAGCACGCGGCAGCGTGATTTACCTGCACGGCGTGGGGGATTGCAAAATCGACGGCGTGGCACACGCGCGGCTTCTGTTCAATCACGGTTTCAACGTGTTCCTGTACGACTCACGACAGCACGGTGAAAGCGAAGGGTCATACTGCACGTACGGCTATTACGAGAAGCACGACGTTTCGACGGTCATCAACTACCTGTCCGCCGAAGGCGGACGCACCGACGTGCGCATCGGCAACATCGGCATTTTCGGCACATCGATGGGGGCGGCGGTTGCGATTCAGGCCGCGGCGATTGACCCACGCATCAAAGGCATTGTGGCGGAGGCATGCTTCACCGACTTGCGGACAATTTCCGTGGACTACCAGCGTCGGATCGTGAAGCTGCCATGGCATTTTCTGAGGAATGTCGCGATGAGCCGGTCGCAACGGATGGCGCGGTTCAACGCGCGTGAGGTCTCGCCGCTGGAGGATGTGAAACGCCTGACGACGCCGGTGTTGTTTATCCACGGCACGGAGGATTCACTGATCCGTGTGGAGTACTCGAAGACCCTCTACGAACACGCGGTCGGGCCGAAAGACCTCATGCTGATCGAGGGAGCAAACCACAACGATGTGTGGCAGGTCGCTGGGTCCGTCTACGAGCGGAAGCTGATTGATTTCTTTGAGCGGACGCTGACGTGAGGTTGTAACCCGCGAGTTGTACTTCAAACCATTCCTTGCGGTAAAGTTTGAAGGTGGCCCTGCCATTCGTTATCTTGATAAGGAACGAACCATCGAAGAGGAACCGTCAATGCCTTCTCGCGCAGAGGACTGGCTGCGTCAGGCTAAAATCGATCTGGCCCATGCACGTGCAGTGATGGAATCCGGGTTTTTTGAGTGGGGTTGTTTCAGCGCCCAGCAGGCGGCGGAAAAAGCCTTGAAAGCCCTGTATCAACATCTACACGGCGAAGCTCGGGGACATTCTGTGATGAAGTTGCTTGAGATGCTTCCCTCTACCCTCTCATACCCCCGAGACCTGCTTGACGACGCAGCCGCATTGGACAAACTGTATATTCCAACGAGATATCCCAATGGGTTTGACATTGGGGCGCCACACGACTTTTTTACCAAGCAGGACCTGCAAGAGGCCATACGCCATGCAGAACGAATCGTTGACTTCTGTGACAGTCACATTTCTGGATCGTGACCGTTGTATCGAACTGCTGAAACGCTGTGCCTCAGCCTTGAGACAATCAAACCCGAAGGTACGCGACATCATCCTCGTTGGTTCATTGGTTCGCGGCACCTACGTTCCCGGTTCGGACGCTGATCTCTTGATCGTGCTTTCCGCAGACCACCGCCGCTCAATCGACCGAATACCGGAGTTCCTGAAAGCGTTCTCAGGCGTGCCAATTGCCGTTGACGTTTTTCCCCTCACGAAGAAAGAACTTCAGGATGAACTTCAGAGGGGGAACGCGCTGTTGCGCGAGGCTCTCGAGGAGGGAATGTGGCTCGTGGGAAATCAATCCGCGTTGCTTTCAGCTCTGGGGAAAAAGAGTAAGCAGAGGCCCGGCAAGTACCCATGACCACTCCAGCGTCGGTTGCTCTTCAAAGCTCCGTTGTCCTCTATTGTCTTCTTCGTATCGTTATCTTTTAACTCGTTCCGACGGTCCACGTTTTGTGTGTCCCGCCGCTTTCTGGCGGGATCCGTCGGAACTCAACCTTTGTACAAGTAGCAGGCACAGAATGCATTATGGCCAGAAGCCGATACAAAATTCTTGAAAACGAGGTGCCCCATTTCCTGACTTGCACGGTCGTTCGTTGGTTACCGCTTTTTAGCCAACCCTCGCTGGCTGAGATCGTTTTGAATTCACTCACCTTTCTCCAGAAAGAGAAAAGGATTGCGCTGTATGCCTACGTACTCATGGAGAATCACCTTCACCTCGTTGCATCAAGTGGGGAACTTAGCAAAGAGATAGGAGATTTCAAATCGTTCACCGCTCGTGTCATCATCGATCATATGGAAGCAACGGGGATGTACGCTCTTCTCAGAGAGATGCAAATTGCAAAGCTCGGGCACAAAAAAGACCGACAGTATCAGTGCTGGCAGGAAGGAAGTCACCCGCAAGCAATTGAGGGAAAGAGCATGATGAGGCAGAAGATCGAGTACATCCACTATTATAATCCTGTTCGAAGAGGGTACATCAATGATCCAACCGATTGGCGTTATTCAAGCGCACGGAATTACGCAGGACAGAAAGAATTGATACCCATAACAACTGAATGGTAACGTCATACGCACCTTCTCACGCAGAGCGTGAAACCTATTCGCTCCCACGCAGAGCGTGGGAGCGAGTTATGAGAACGGCGAGCCTGGTTTACAGGGCTGTGGTCAGCGTATGACAATTTTGCCTGGCCCGTGTTCCAATGACTATCCTTCCAATGACAAATCTGGGGTAATTCCTTTCTGAGAACACTGACATGAAACGACTGATTCTCTTCTTTCTGCTCACGACTTCCCTTGAGGCGCAAACACCTGCGCCAGAGGCGCATGAGCCTCAGGCTCACTTCTCACTCGATAGCGCTGCTGTGTATCTCCGTACGCTCGCTGTCGAGATCGGTCCGCGGCCCATGGGCTCACCGGCCGAGCGTGAGGCGATGGCGTTCACCGTACGCAAATTCCGGGAGTTCGGCATCGAAGAATCTTTCGTCATGCCGATGGTGGCGGTGACGACCATCGCACAGACGGTCAACACGAACAGTGGCATCGCAGTCGGCATTCTGCGCGGGAAGGCTCAGCGCACCATCGTCATCGGCGCTCATATCGACAGCTCGGGGCCCGATGTTCCCGGCGCCAACGACGACGCCTCCGGCTGCGCGGTGGTCATCGAGCTTGCTCGCGTTCTCTCGCAGCGGGAGAATGAATCGACCATCGTCTTCGCACTCTTCGGCGGTGAGGAGCGCGGACTGTTAGGCTCGCAGTACTTCGTGCGGCACTATCCGCAGATCGACAGCGTCGTGCTCATGCTGCAGGTCGATATGGCTAACGGTTCGGATTGGATACTACCGCTCATCGACGTTTACGAGCACAGCGCGCCGCAGTGGCTTGTCCAAGCGGCGTACGAAGAGTTCCGCAACCTCGGCCCCGCAAAGCGGGGCGGGCTTTCGTATCCCACGCATTTCATGACGCTCAACTACGCCTTCCCCGGTGCGGGCATCGGGTCCGACCATCAATCGTTTCTCCTGCGGGGCATCCCGGCAATCGACTTTACGACCGATATCAACGACCCCATTCACACCCCGCAGGATACGTTCGAAAACTTCCGCATCGAAGGCCTCAAGCGGTCGGGCGATCTTGTGTATCGACTGGTCGAGCGGTTCGATGCAGGTGTACCGGAAGAGCGCACGGGGAAGTATTACCTCGTTCAAGTAGGGCTGATCCCCCTCTTCATTCCCTTATGGGTGCTCACGGTATTCATCGCGGCATCAGTCATCCTCGCAATTGTTGCAGCGCTTACCCTACACAGCCGACGGGAAGGGCAGACAAATCATTCGTCTGTTCCACAAACGAGGATACCCGGACTGAAGCTCTTCCTCCTCATGCTCATCATTCAATCGTGCGTGTGGTCGTCGGAAACCGTTGTGGGGTTGCTGAAGGGGCTGCGCTTTCCATGGTACAGCGACGTGCAGAGTTATGTTGTGTTAGGATTCCTCGGCGGCATTGTTGGCATCTGGCTCGCGCTCCAACTCGCGCCTCGGCTCAATCTCAGCACCGAGCCGTACCGCTATTTCTTAAGAGCGGTTTCACTGTTGGCCGTATTCATTCTTGTTCTGTCTCTCACGACCGTGAAGATGGCGTTCTATCCGGCGACGGCGCTTTTCTTTCTCTCGATTGCGGTACTCGTACGACCGGCATGGATGAAGCTCGTCTTCTGGCTCGTCTCTGCACACTGGATGTATCATCTGATGTTCTCTGAAGGATTCGGGCTGTTCGCTCGGTCGCTTGCAGCAGTTCCCTATTCACCACTCGGAAGCGTGCTCCTTCATGCGTTGATGATTCTGTTCTTCTCCATCTGGTCGTTTCCCTTTCTGGCGGGGTTTGCTGCAATATGGTTTCAGACGGGCCGTGACCTTCTGTGGGTTTCTTCCTTCAGACGTCCGGTCGGTATTGTGCTTGCAGGAATGGTTTTCCTTGCGACCATCATCATTCTCGTATTCCAGCCCAGCTATACGTCGCGCTGGAAACAACTGATCACCGTCGGCCAAGAGGTCGACCTCGACTCCGCACTCGTTCGCATCGCACTCCGCAGTTCCGAGTCGCTCGCCGGCACGCGCGTTCAACTCAGCGGCCTCGACACGACGATCGTTGAACGGACGACTCACGCGTTCATCGCCCTGCGGCCGTTTGAGGGCGCGCCGTGGGTCACGACACGCCGTGCAGTTTCGATTGGTCCGGTGTCGGAAGGTATCGTGTTCGACGCTTCGCTTCGTGTGGCGACACTCGTTCGGCCGTACACATTGTCGGCAACGTACCACGCGGAGGGGGGGAGAATTCGAGATGTGGGGACGCCGCTCGTTACGCATTCCACCGATACCTCGGTGAGCGTGGGATGGTACTCGTTCCCCGACACGGAGGTATACATTCCAATCCGATTCCGGGTAGAGGGAAGCGGGCCTGCCCGCCGCACCCCGACAAGTCGGGGTTCTTTGGCAGGCGGGTCGGTTGAGGAACGCGTGGTCGCAACGTTTACCCAGCCGTTCTTTGGTCTGCACGTTCAGAAGGAGCATGCCTCGATTTCGTATCGCACAACCGTTACCCGCAGGGAACGTTTCTCGCGTTAAGGAGGTTGAGAGAAAGCAGTATGGCAGGTGCGGTCCGTTTGATGATGTTTGGGAGTTTAACTCCCTCACAACTGTTTTCCAGGGTACACACGCCATCGCTGGTTCTTGGAGGATTTCGCGAAGGATGGTGTTCGGGAGTTTAACCTGCCTGCCGCCTGTCTGCCGGCAGGCAGGGCAGGCAGGCTCCCTCACAACTTCAACTCTTACTGCCTTTGTCGTTTTCCAGGAGTCCCCCGGCAGGGCGATTTCACTTGACATTTTGCTCAAAAAGGCTATATTCCTACTACTTCTTGTTACACATTTCTCCGTAGACCTCATGTGGTAGCGATGTTGTGCAGGTAACACGAATGAGGAAGCGACATGAGCGGATCAACCCTTTCAAAATTTGTTTCCATCCTTACCTCTAACCGAAGTGAAAACGCAGTACTAACTCATCCATAACCCACATATCCCTATCATTTTTTATATCCCACGAAGGAGGAAATATGAAGCATCCGCTAACACAGCTTCGGGTGTCTCACAACACCAGAGCCATGTTGCTGATGACGGTGCTTTTGCTAGCACTGTTCGTCCCCGCCTCCCTGTTCGCCCAGCAAGCAGCAGCTATTCAGGGTAAAGTCACGGATGCACGCACGGGGCAACCGCTTCCGGGTGCAAACGTGTATATCCAGGAGCTGAACGTTGGCTCTGCCACCGACCGCGATGGGAATTACACATTCCTGGTTCCGCCGGCTAACGTGCGCGGTCAAGAGGTAACGCTTGTAATCAGATTCGTCGGCTACAAGCAAAGGACCGAGAAGGTAACGCTTAGCCCTGGCGTTATCACACGCAACTTCGTGCTGACGGAAGACGTGCTCGGGTTGGAAGAGGTTATCGTCACGGGCACAGTAGGAGGAACGTTTAAGGAGCGGCTCCCCTTCACTGTGGATCGGATCAGCTCAACGGATCTCCAGCATGCCCCTGCAAAGACAGCCGAGAGCGCCATACGCGGAAAGGTTGCAGGGGTGACAATTGTTCAGGGCAGCGGACAACCGGGAACCGCAGCCACCGTGCGGATGCGCGGCCCGAAAAGCATCAACCTAGCAGGCAGAGACACAGGACCGCTCTATATTGTTGATGGCGTTATTCTGGGTGCTGGAACAGTTGACCTTGATGCACTCAACATCGACAACATCGAAGTGGTGAAAGGTGCTGCTGCTTCATCGCTGTACGGAGCACGAGCCGCCGCTGGCGTTGTGCAAATTACGACAAACCGCGGTGCTTATCTTCCTGAGGGGGAAACTCGCATTGCATTCCGGAACGAATATGGTCAGAACTCTCTTATCAACAAGATCAGCCTCTCGAAACGGCATCAATTTTTGTACAATCCCGCGCGCGTCGATAGTCCGTGGGTGAACTATGCAGGCAGGACCGTCGGGCGAGGAGCAAGAGTTTCTGATACACTCTGGCGCGTCGGTCCACAAGGACCGGTGGGCGCAGCATTCACAACGTTCAAGGATAAGGAATATGTAGGGAAGCTGTTCGACCAGCTTGATGAATTCTTTGATCCGGGGTTCTATTTCACCAACACACTCACGGTCACGCACCGGAGTCGGGCGACCAATTTCCTGGTAAGTTTTAACAACAGAAGAGAGTCCGGCGTCATCGAGGGGAATGACGGCTACAGCAATCTCGGGCTGCGCGTCAACGTTGACCACAAATTCTTGGAAGGACTTGATCTCTCCGTGAGCGCATTCCACAGCTCTGCCAATCGCGATGATCTTGGCGGCAACACGTTTTTTGCCCTAACGTTTATGCCGCCCGATGTCGACCTTCGTCAGCCGAATGAGGATGGTCAGCCGTTTATCATTCATCCGGATCCCGGCCAATCCTTGGAAGAAAATCCTCTGTATGCAGTCCATTTTGCGGACTTCCAGCAGAAACGAAAACGGACAATGGGCAACATACTCCTGAAATGGGCTCCCTACCGATGGTTTGATATCGAGGGCAGCCTGAGCTATGACCGCCTCGATGAGAATTACTCTGCATACTACCCCAAAGGATACAAAACCGTTAACGCAACACCTTGGACCGATGTCGGACAACTCAGCAAATCCAACTTTGGTCAGGAAGCCCTTAATGGTGGATGGACCGCTTCGTTCAACTATGACTTTGGCGACCTCTCGACGAGATCAAAGTTGAGATATGCTTTTGAATCACAAGTTGGGCGTTCTGAATACGGCTTAGGAAGAAACTTTGCTGTCCAGGAGGTGCCCAGTCAGACCGCAACGACGGACAGAGTAGCTCTCAGCTCAAGTCAATCCGAGATAAAGTCTGAGGGGTATTATTTCATCACGGGACTCGATTATCAGGGTAAGTATATCGGCGACTTTATGGTTCGGCGTGATGGAAGCTCGTTGTTTGGTATTGATGATCGGTGGCATACGTACTACCGAGCCAGTGTCGCTTACAGAATCGCTCAGGAACCGTGGTGGTTCTGGGATGGCGTCAACGAGTTCAAACTGCGGTATTCGCTTGGAACAGCAGGAAGTAGACCCTCATTTGCTGCCCAATACGAGACCTTCAGTGTTGGTGGCGGCGTCATCTCGAAAGCGACATTAGGCAATAAGAAGCTCAGACCAGAGCTCTCCACAGAGCAAGAGGTTGGACTTGAGCTTGGATTGTTTGACCGTTTCTTACTCGAACTGACGTACGCCAACACTGTTACAAAAGATCAAATCCTCGATGTTCCGCTTGCCGGCTACTTTGGTTACAGCAGTCAGTGGTTAAACGCTGGAACGCTGGAATCCAATACACTCGAGGCAAGCCTCAAAGCTTTCATCATTCAGACTCGGGATTTGAGCTGGTCTGCGACGCTGCTCTTCGACCGGACTCGGCAGGAGATTACAGAGTTCAACCTTCCCGCTTATCGTCAAGGTCCGGGCCTTGCGTTTTACGTTCGTAAAGGTGAAGCACTCGGGACCATCTACGGCACCAAGTGGATGAAGAGTCCTGATGAACTCCCGCCATTCCTCCAAAATACCCGCGACCAGTGGCAAGTCAATGATGACGGATACCTGGTTCCTGTCGGTACCGGCAATACATGGAGAGAGGGTATCACCAAGAAATTGTGGGGAACGACTGTAACAATGACCGGCACTGATGGTAAGACGTATAGATACTCTTGGGGGATGCCGCCAAGGATTGTCGATTGGAATGATTTTTCCGAAATCGGCCGGGCACTCCCCGACTTCAATCTTGCCTTCAACACGACGCTCCGTTGGCGTGGACTGACGGTCTATACACTCTTCGATGCGCAGATCGGCGGCGAGATTTACAACCGCACTCGCCAGTGGGCATACCGTGATCACATGTCAGGAGATATCGACCAGATCGGCAAGACCGATGAGACAAAGAAGCCCCTTGCATATTACAGTGCTCTGTATGCCGTGAACATAAACAACAGTCACTTCGTCGAAGATGGAACATATCTGAAATTGCGAGAGCTTTCTATTCGTTACACGCTTGACCGCGCAGCTCTCCAACCGTACATCGGTGGTTGGGTCAACAGGATCACCGTTGGCGTGATTGGCCGTAACCTGATCACATGGACGAAGTATAAAGGATACGACCCAGAGGTGGGTCAAAGTGATGCCACTATTTACCGATACGACGGGTACACCTACCCAAACTACAGAACCGTTACAGGTATTCTAGAAATTGAATTCTAAGTGCAAACTTCTTCAGGAAATGGAGAGCAATATGAAAAGTACAAATCTTGCATCATTGATTCTGCTGACGGTGTTGATCGTTTTGGCAGCCGGATGCATGGACCTTGCGGTTGAGAATCTCAACGAGCCTGATAAAGAGAGAGCGTTGGCGTCGCCTGCGGATGTGCAGGCCCTTATCTCTGGGTCGTTCTTAACCTGGTGGTCAGGGACCCAAAAAGACATTTGGTACCCGGCCCTCACACTGAGCGTCATGGCAGACGCCCACACGTCATCGTGGGGAAATTGGGGAATGCAGGACCTTAGTTCGGAGCCTCGGACCCCCTACAATAATAGTGTTACCTATCCTAACGCTACCGTGAATCGGGAAACATGGTACTCTATGTATAGGGCTCTTTCTTCCGTGAACGATGGCTTGGCCGCTATCGGCAAGGGATTAGTAATTAAAGAGGGAGCGGTCGATGTGACGCCCCGTGCACGAGCTTTCGCGAAGTTCGTCCAGGGTCTTTCGCATGGATGGCTGGCGCTCTTCTTCGACAAAGCCTTCATCTATGACGAGACCATAGACGTCAACACAACGAAGCTTGAGTTCAAGCCGTATGGGGAGGTGATGGACGCCGCGATCAAAATGCTGGAGGAGTGCATTGCAATCAGCAATGCGAATACGTTCAGGACTCCCAGCGCGTGGATCAACGGCGTGGAACTGACAAACGTCGAACTCAGGGAACTGGCATACTCCTACATGGCCCGGTTCCGGGCGGGGGTTGCGCGTACACCTGCCGAGCGCGCTGCCGTCAATTGGGCGAAGGTCATTGCCGATGCCCGCGCCGGCATTAAGAGAGATTTTGCGCCAGTCGGCGACGGCAACCTGTGGTGGGACGGACTGAAGTTTCGTGGACAACACCATGTGTGGACTCGCGTGGATTATAAAACCATTGGAGTCGGCGATACCTCAGGGCGATACCAGACCTGGCTGAATACAGCGGTTGCCAGCCGCAACGCGTTCGACGTAGCTACGTCCGATCGGCGCGTCACAGGAGCTGGCGGTCCAAAAACAGCCGGCACAGATATGGGGTATCATCCCACCTCTCCCTTCCGGGATGACCGCGGAACCTATCATCACTCCCTCTACTCATCGAGCCGCTATCGGTACCATCTCACTGGAGGAGCGACTGGACCTATGCCTACCCTCTTAGTGGCAGAGATGGATCTGACAATTGCAGAAGGCTTGTGGCGTACGGGGGGAAGCCCGGCTGAAGTCGCTACGCTCATTAACAAGACTCGTGTGGGCCGCGGACAGATGGCGCCACTCACTGCCGCAATGAGCAGGGATGACATCTTTAAGTGGTTGAAGTACGAAAAGATGGTGGAAACGTTCGCCACAGCGAGCGGATTGCCGTGGTTCGATCGACGCGGCTGGGGCGAGCTTCCCTCAGGCACGCTGCTCCACTTCCCTGTCCCTGGCAAGGAGCTTGAGATTCTTCAGTTGGCGAACTATACGTTCGGAGGTGTTGGCGGGCCAGGTGCTGCACCAAAGCGGTTGCCTCGGGACTTCTGGATGCCCCTCGTACACCTGAATCCTGAATAAACGGCTCGCTGTTTCTCCATCGCACGCAACAGTCGAGAAAGACCACCCTGCACATGTAGGGTGGTCTTTCTCTTTGAACTTTGAACTTTTTTGGTGAAGTACGATGAGGGTTCGTCGGATATATCCTTTCACAGTATGTGTGATGATGCTCTTCGTGAGCCTTCACCTTTGCGGCTGTGCAAGTTCGAGATCGGAGGACGAAGTTGCAGCGAGATATACAGCAAATTTAGGCACGGCTACTCTCTACGACTTCAGTCTGAAGACTCGCCAGATCCTGGACCGTTATCAGTTTCAGGTTGTGCGGTATGAAAGCACAACGGACTTGACACATTTTGAGACGGGCTGGAAGCCGCGTTTTCCGTTCAGTGATGAAATTGAACGGGGAATCGAAGAAGCAAGAACGCGCATCTTCATCCAAGCGTCGCCCCGCGGTAGGAGCGCAGGTGCATCTGACCTCAGCGTCGTGCGGATGGAGGCAGAGAATCAGGTTCGTCTGCGCGGCAGCCAAGAATGGCATCATGCTCCGATGAGCAAGATGTTAAGAGAGTATCTCAGGGAGTTTTCGGATGACCTTGCCACCGAGCTTCGCACTGGTCTGAGGCGATTTTAGAGCAACCAGTATGAAAAAAATGGACATTGGCATACAGCGATGGACCTGGAGGATGAGCTTGCTGTTTATCGCCACGGCAATGGCTGGCAGCACGATTTTCTCGGCCTCCTCAAGTGAACAGAAGATTAGAGTCGCTGTTTTTCCGTTTGCTCCAAAGGATGTATCTGCTGCCGAAGCCAAAGCTTTGCGTGAACGATGGGCAACAGCCCTTGGAGAAACGGGAACATTTCAAGTGATGAGCCAGTCCACCATGGATGCCGTCTTAAGCGAAATGGGTTTCTCATCGCTTGAAGAATGTACTACCTCAGCGTGCGCAGCGTATTTTGGGAAAACCCTTGGCGTGGAAGCAGTCGTCCAAGGAACCATCGAGAAGTCTCAGGAACGCTACACACACTCTATTCGATTGATTAAGGTTTCGAGTGGAGATGTTCTGTACCAACGAACGATAACAGAACAAGAAAGTCTTGAGATACTACTCTTGAACCATCTCGCCCCGATTGCACAGGACATCGCGCGTATAAAACTTACCGAAGAAACCAATTATCGGTGGTATGCCGTTGCAGGGGTTACGGCTGTAGTGGGAGTCACGATTTACTTCATTAGCAAGAGTCTTGGATTGTTCGGTTCAGACCGTCTCCATACTCCGGGAAATGAGGACCCTCCCCCTCCTGGGGGGGAATAAGCCCTCCCTCTCTTTCTCACTGTAAACATCTCTCTTTAAGAAGTCTTGCAATCGCAGCTCCATCCTGTTCATCGGAGTGCCATCGCTACCACGCTCTCCACATGATACGTGTGGGGAAACATGTCAACCGGCCGGAGTTTCATCAGATCATACCCACGCTCACGCAACATCGTTGCATCCCTTGCCTGCGTCGTCGGGTTGCAGCTGACGTACACGATGCGCGGCGGGCCTATATTTGGATACTGTATTGTTTGTCATCCCGAACATCCTTATCTTTGGGTCAACGATTGATCGCAAACACTCGTTTCCTGAGCTCTACATATGATACGGCCTGATAAAATAAAATCCCGACCAAAAAGAACTAAGACAAACGGAAGAACAACCAGACGGAAAACCGAGATGAAGTTGTGGCGCACACTAACGACTCTGCAGAGAAAGGTAGGGAAGAAAACCGATAGCGTGAAACTTCTTAAGGCAAACTGTTTCATTTTATCAAGAACTGTACGACGACAGAGGGAAGCTCATAGAGATCCATCAAAAATACCCTGTCGATACAGGACACACAAAGGTTGGCTAATCTATGGTCATCACAAAAGAAGATCTGGGAAAAAAAATCTTTGCCTATATCCAGGGGACCCTTTCCCAAGCAGAACTGGTCAAGTGGGCTGAAGATGCCTTTTTCAATGACGACGTTGAATTTGCGACAGGCGATGAAGGCCTCATCCGGGATATTCTCGGCCACCTCGGCGCCGCTGACGTGAAGCAGTTCGGCTTGACTTGGGAAGATTGTAAAGCGTACCTCCACGCTTTAGGCTTTGCTCTTCACGTAGAGCTGGAAAAAGCATAAGCGGATGACTTTTATTTGAGCGTCAGCAGCGCCACATTTTCCACATGGTACGTGTGGGGAAACATATCGACTGGCTGGAGTTTCACCAGGTCATACCCACGCTCACGCAGCATCTTCACATCCCTCGCCTGTGTCATCGGGTTGCAGCTAACGTAGACGATGCACGGCGGTGCAAGCCGGGCCACTTCTTCCACCACCCGCGGATGCATCCCGCTTCGGGGTGGGTCGATGATCATGACATTCGGCTTCTCATGCGTGGCAATCCACTCGCGATCGACCGTCAATCGATCTTTCAGGTCTCCTACAACAAATGTGCAGTTGGCGACACCATTGAGCCGCGCGTTCCGCTCGGCGTCGCGGATGGCGCTTTCGACAGACTCAACGCCGACGACGTGCTTTGCCCTTCCGGATACGAAGATCGCGATGGAGCCTGTACCTGAGTACAGATCGTACACCACATCCTCCGGCGCCAATTCTGCAAACTCGGCAGCAAGACTGTAAAGCTTCTCCGCCTGCTCGGTGTTCGTCTGGAAGAACGACCCCGCCGAAATCCTGAACCGGTAGCCCCCCAGCACCTCGTGAATCACTCCTTCTCCGTGATATACCAGCTCCCGATCCCCAAAGGCAATCTGCGCCTTTCGACTGTTGATCGTATTCACCACCGTTGTAACCTCAGGAATCCCAGCCACGAGTTCGTTCGTGAAGCGCCGCATCACCTCCGGACTGTCCTTAAAGGTAACAAGATTCACCATAAGCTCGCCAGTCCGGACGCTTTGCCTGATAACAAGAAAGCGAAGGTATCCCGCATTCCTGTCCGATGAGTACACATCGAGACCGGTACGACGAGCAAACGAGCGGGTAAACGAGAGAACGCGGTTGGAGATTTCCGACTGTAAATGACATTCCTGAATGTCCAGTACTTTGTCGTAGCGCTGGGGGACGTGGAGGCCCAAGAAAAGTTTCGAGTTGGGAGTGGAGTTGGTCTGAACTCCCGAAGGTGGTGATTCAAGCCACTGCTGGTCGGAGAACGAGAACTCCATCTTGTTGCGGTAAAAGTAAATCTCATCCGCGCCGATGATGGGGAGGATGGGAGGATTCAGAAACCTGCCGATCCGTTCGAAGGCATCGACCACCTGCTGTTGTTTGAACTGCAGCTGCGCTTGATAATCCACATGCTGCCATTTGCATCCTCCGCATGTCCCGAAGTACCGACATCGCGGCTCGACGCGCAGTGGCGACGGCTGTTCAACGCGAACAACTCGAGCCTCCGCGTACGATTTCTTCACCTTCGTGATCTTAGCCGTCACCGTATCACCCGGCACACCGCCATCCACAAAAATGACAAAACCGTCAAGCCTGCTGACGGTTTTGCCCTCAAACACCGCAGCTTCGATCGCGAGATGAACTTCGTCACTCCTCTTGAGTTCAGTCTCTGGGATCATGTTGAAAGGACAGCTTTGAGGTTCCGGCGAAATGCTTCAGGACTAATAGCCGGAAAACGATAGAGCTGGGGGACAATCGTCTCATAGAGCTCTTTGAGACGCACAGGTTCGATAAGCTTTCGGCTCAGCATTTCCTTGACATCGAGAACATCGCGTTCGTGGAAGCGCTCTATCTTAGCGAGGGCTTGCGCATAGAAATCATAATGATAGAATGTCGTGGTCGCCTCTTGCATAATGAACGCACTGCGGGTTTCCCAGCCGGGGAGTTCTGGAACAAAGTCAGCAGGCGATGCAAGTTCGACATTCATGTTCCTCTGCTCTTTGAGCACTGACAGCGCACGAAGCATTCGGTCGCTCTCTGGAACAATGCGAAGGTCGACATCAATGGTGGATAGACGCCAGCCGACCAAAACGGCGGTAGCACCTCCCGTTAGATAGACTCTCACGGGTTGGTCTGCTTCGACGGCCAACGCGCGCAGAAATTCCGCAAGTCGCTGTCGGTCTACTTTCTGGCGCATTCTGCTGCCCGTTCGAAACTAACAAGAAGGCGAATCAGTGCATTGTAACGTGAGTGGGCCGCGTCAGGGTCTTGCTGTGAGAGCAGTTCGTACAATTCATGTTCTGGAACATCATCGGCCGAGGGAACGTGCAGACCTAACAGTCGCAATCGTGGCCCTCCGATCTGAACAAGGAGCGCCGGTATCGTCTTTTCGCCGCATTCAAGATCCGCAAAACCCCTCAGAATCGTCTCGCCGCCAGGAAGAGACTCAAACAATTCTCTATCACGCTCCGGTATCGATGATGGAGCTTTGCTTCTATCTGTGGACATCATTCTGTCCTGTCGATAAACCATGGTTGAAGAAAATATACGGATTGCGGGGAAGATCAGCAACGATCGATCCGGTGTGAGTTCGTCCGTTACAAACTCCACCAATAGCTGATTTTCAGAAGCAGCACGTTCTCCATGGAAAGCGCGAAGGTATTGCGCAGGTCTTCGCGTAACGGTGTCGAGAAGGTTCCTGCATCGCCATTGCGTGCCTGAGACCAGACGAGGTACGCCGTGCTGCCGGGGAGAAACTCCCACCGCACCACGAGGTTGCTGTGGAAGGAAAGCTCGCTGAAGTCCGGATGACGATAGGTCGAGTATGGGACAAACGAATCCGGAGAGGTCATGATGGCCGCGTTGGCAAACGTTCCCTTTGCAAAGAAAATCTGAAAGTAGTATTGCAGCGTCAAATCTCTCGTGAAGACAAAGGAACCGCGCGAGGTCAAATTCCACTCGCGTGTCGTGCGGTCGGCAAAGATCGTAAAGCCCGTTCCATTGCTCAGCAACGGCGTCGAGCTATTGGCAACCCACGCAAACTCTCCATCGCGTCGATCGTGCGACAGCTCGAATTCCAGCGTCAAGTTGGAAAGCGGTCTCAACTCAACCTCGAGTTGATACGCTGAGAAGGTTCCGTCCCCAACAATCCTTCCGAGCGAAACATTTCCTTCCACTTCGATGAATCGCCGCGGGTCCGTTTCAACGCGGAATTCAACCCGCTGCCGTTCTGGTTTGCGGTACAGTCCGTATCCACGCGTCTCGCGGTCATCGTATTTGCCCTGGTCAACTTCCGCTTCAAGACTCAACTCCCAATAATTCGGCAGGATGAGCTCGCCCTCAACGGTGAATGAGTTAATCAGCTCCGCTCCCTCGTAATTTTTTCGGTAGTGGTACCGCGATGAAACACTCCAGAATCGCTTCCACTCGGTTACACGGTCGTCCCGATACAGTATCTGGGCGAGGAACCCATAGTCGTTCGGCCGGCGGAAGAAACCGATGTCGTTGATGTTGTACGTCTTCGACGTGAAACTACCGGAGAGAAATCCTCGCCAGTGCTCGCCACCATCTTTACTGAAACCAACCCGCCCGGCAGAACCGTTCACTCGTTCGTTCCGTGAATTTGTCGTGCGAGTGCCAGCCAAGAAACCGTCGAGGCGATAGGTGCTTTCCAAAAAGCGCAGCGTCCAGTCCACACCGCCCGTCATCGCCGGCCAACCCCCTCGGCGGTTGACCGACGTGGCAATCATCCCCACATTGGAATTTTCCAACAGATCCTGTCTCAGCCGAAGGACGCTATAATTGGTCAACGGCTCCACGACAATCTCCGACCTCTGCCCTGAAGCGTTCACAAGAACAGCACGCTCTTCTTCTGTTACGGCATTCATGAATCCAACAGCAAGTCCGCCGGGCGTCTTCCCGGAAACCTTTGCCGCACCTAGGATGGTTGCCACGCGTGGCTCCTTCGCAATGTCCATGCCTGACGGAGCGCGCACGTGTAATGCTCGACCGATGCGGCGCGTGTAGAACAACCCGGGACCTGCACCGGCAAAGCCGAATGTACCAAACCGAAAGATCTGAATGCCCTCAATGAAGAACGGGCGTCGCTCGGGATAGACCGTTTCAAACGTGGTGAGATTGAGTACGGCAGGGTCCGCCTCTACCTGCCCAAAATCCGGGTTGAAGGTGGCATCGACGGTCAGCCAACCGGGGCGGAACTTCAGGTCGAACCCAGCGTTGCCAGTGATGTCGCGACTGTTCGGATAGGTAAACGATTTCGGAAGGAACCGATTGCTGCTCACGGCGTAGGGAATCAACTCAAGGTTGGTCGGCGTTGGAATATCGCGTACACCGACAAGGTGACCAAATTTTGAAACAAAACCACTTTCTCTTTTTCGAATGAGCACCCATTGAGCATGTTCCTGCTTGCGAGAAATGCGGCGGATAAACTGAATCCCCCACTCATGTTCTTGCCGCTCAGGAAAACGGAGGACGTTCAAGGGAATCTTGACTTCAGCAATCCATCCTTCCTCCGTCAACCGCGTTTGCACATCCCACACCGGGTCCCACGATTCATCTTGGCTCTGCGCATCGTTGTACTGGAGGATATCGACTTTCACGCCGGATGCGAGGACGGTGAATTCGAAGGCCGTCTGATGGTCATGGTAACTGTCGATCCGAATCGATATCACATCCGATTCGATTTCATCATCGCGGCGGGCAAGGCGGGCGACGATCTTCGAAGGCTCGGAGTCGTACATCATGCAGCCGAAGTAGAGCGCTTCGTTATCATAGAGAATGCGAATCTCCGTCCGTTCAGTCGCCGGAGCGCCTTCGTCCGGGTCTCGCTGCGTAAAATCGGTAACGGGCTGAGCAAGTGTCCACTCCGGCTCATTCAACACCCCATCAATACTCGGAGCCGCCGGCGTGCGGACGGCTACCGCCTTTTGGGGATTGTTGCCGGCGTGCAAGAGAACAGGGAGAACGATCATGAGTACGATTTTCTTCATAGGCCTCGAAATGAAAATACACGAAGAAGTTTAGAGATACAAACAAAAAACCTCCGACGACATCGTCATCGAAGGTTAGAGTTGTAAGGATCGTTGACTCTTATCTTTCCTATCTTCGGAGCTTACGAATCTCAATGTTCGAGTTTACCGTTTCCAGCGTTATGACTTCACCGCCGCCGTTCAGTGTATACACGGCGTGGATTTCTTTATCATCCTCGTTCGTCTCATACTTGTCGGCCTTGAAGTCCGACCGTATTTCGTGGCTTTTCCTCCCCCACGCCCACCCGTAGTAGCCTTGCTTCCCCCACGACCACCCGTACCGAAGTCCGATTGTTGCTTCTATTGTCACGCGCGCATTCTCCGCAACATAGAGCTTAATGCTCCCGCCGGAAGAACTCAGGGAACTTTCACCCTGTCCGCTCGGTCTCATCTCCGCCACCACATCTCCACCCGCGGTTTTCCCTTCCACCGTACCTGAAACATCCAGCAGCTCGAGGTCGCCTCCAGTGGTATTTGCTTTCACGGATCCGCTGGCACTCTTCAGCTGAATGTCTCCGCCTCCAGTGCTGAGCGAAACCTTCCCAGAGACTTTGCCTACCCTAATATCTCCGCCCGAGGTCGATATCTCTGCTTCACCGCCGACATCACCAACCTTGATATCGCCTCCTGCGGTTTTGGCTCGGAGTGATTTTCCGACACGCGTAACCCTTATGTCACCTCCCGATGTCGCAACTTCTGCTTTGCCGGCTACATCGCCGAGCTCAATATTGCCACCGGAGGTCTTCAAGTACACATCACCACCAACGGTTTCCGCCCTGATATCACCGCCCGCCGTCGTCATGTCGACTGTGCCAACGACATCGCGGAGACGAATATCACCACCGGCTGTCGATCCTTTGACCTTGCCCTTCAATGCCCCCTCGAACTCGATATCACCCCCTGAGGTCTTGAGTTCAGTGTTGAATTCCGTCGGTAACTTTACTTCGAATCTGACGTTTCGGAATGTACTCCATCGCGGCCGGAGCCGTACCGTCACGTTGTTGCCGCTTTGCGTCATCTCCAATCGTTCCAGGTCACTCAAACTGAGACCATCGGCCCTGACGAACACTTCGTTCTTCTCCCACGTGCCCACACGAATATCCCCCCCGCCAACTGAGATATCGAGCGTTCCGCCTTTGGTTACGGTGAACGACTTCGACCGGCTGTCTTGTTCGCTCGCGGCAAGACCCGCGAACACTGTGAGCATCAGCGTAATCGTCAAGCCCGCCGTGCGGAGTTGAACTCCTGTTATCCTCATGGTTGTGTCTCCTCAAAAAGTGCTTTCGCACGGATTTGAATAAAGTTGTTTTCCTCTTTCGCCATTGTTTCTTGCAACGCGCGGAGAAATGCATCGTCGGCAAACTCCGAGCGCGCATGCAAGGTCTCCAACACTTTGACCGCTTCGATCCGAAGTCCCGCGTTGCGGTCAAACTCCAACACATGCAACAATGCCTGCTTGATCGCTTCATCCACAGGCAGCCGCGCAAGTAATAACAGGGCTTCTTTCCGGACCGCGGCGTTGTCGTCCGTCTTCACCGCAGCGATGAGCGCGGCTTTGATCTCCGGGTCGATCTTCTGCTCCGGAACCTGCGCGGCCAACGTCACCACACTCCGCAACCGAACGCCCGGATTGCGATCCGATACGAGCGCCTGTGCAAGCACTCGCTGGACGGCGGGGTCGTCCAACCGCCCACGCATCCGAGCCGGCCGGACAAGCTCGAACACGAACTCCACTTCTCCATCCGACGCATCAGAATCAAGGAACTGCAAATTCACGACACGCGTCATCTCATCACTGAAACTCGATACGCCATTTGTTTGGAGAACCGGAAGCGGAGCGGCATCCTCCTGACCGGAACGAACCATGAGGTACCCGCCGAAGAAGCCAACGATGAGCACAGCAGCGCCGCCAACGGCCGCGGCATAACGGGGAATCGGGACGCTGAGGAATTCCCACACGTGCTCCCACCAGGAACGACGCAGCCGCTCTGCGCGCAACGCGTTGCGGAATTGCTGCCGCGCCTCGGTCAATAATTCGTCGGTGATACCAACAGGCCTCGTTCGCTGAAGGGTTGAGGAGAAGGCATCGAGCCTCTCCTTCTCAGCCCGACAGTCGGTGCACGTGCGGAGATGATCCTCCAGTGCCTGCCGATCTGCAGGATCGAGTTCGTCTGTCCGCACGAGGTAGAGCCATTCGATGAAACGATCGTGAGTCATAGGTCGCTCCTTCAATGCTGAATGCATCAGTCAACAACGTCCTTCAGTTGATCCCGCATCCGTCGCGTTGCCGTGAAGAGATACTTCTTGACGGTGCCTTCGTTCAACTCCATCATGTCGGCGATCTCTCTGAGCTTGTAGCCTTCGTAATGGCGCAACGTAAACACCATCTTCTGCTTCGGCGAAAGCCGCTCTAACGCATCCCGCACGTGCATCGCAATCTCGCCGTTCAACGCCGATTGATCCGCTGCTGACGCGTCCGCTGCGTTGTCCGATGCTCGGTGGAGCGGGGAATCATCCTCCTCTACGTCCCGATCGAGTGATGCATGTCTGTGCTGACGCCGCTTTGAACGATACGAAAGGCACACGTTCGTGGTGATGCGATACAACCATGTGGAAAACTCGCTGCGAAACTGAAACCGCTTCAGACCACGATAGACACGAAGGAGGACTTCCTGATAGACGTCCTTCGCATCTTCCGCACTGTTGACGTACGACACAGCAATCGACAGCACCTGGCGGTCGTATTTGAAGACGAGCTGCTCGAATGCGGCAACATCGCCCTGCTGAGCTTTGAGAATCAGCTGCTGATCATCGTCGGCCATGGCCACCGGATTGGTTTGCTGGGACACGGAATTAGACTTGGGGTACAAGAAAAAGGTTGTAGGCTGGAAAGCAAATCCCGCTCATAAGCGGAATCTCCCGCTCTTTGGATCCCGCCTGTGAGCGGGATCCCTAGCAGGCTGTGGAAAAAGGAAACGGAGTGGTGTCAGGACTTACCTGCCCGCTATTTCTGGAACTATTAAGGCAGGCGGGGATTCCCGATAGAAGTCCCGCTGCTTGGATTCCGCTTGTTGAGCGGGATTCTAAGAAGCGGAACGTTCGGGAATGTCAGTTTTCTCTCGTTCTCATGCCAATTCGTTCCCACGCGGAGCGTGGGAACGAGGATAAATGTGTGAGGAATAGACCGATTTGGTGGGCGACGAAATGCCTACTCACGCAAAGCAGGCCGTTAAAGAACAACCATGAGCAGCTACCATTTCCTCTCCCCCCGCTTTGCACGTATCGGTATTATGCGGTCGTCGCGGCATTCAGTAACTCGGCAACCCGCGCTCGGGAATTCGCCTCTGCATAGTAGCGAATCAACGGCTCTGTACCGGAAAAGCGGACGAGCAGCCAGCTTCCGTCTTTGAGGAGAAACTTGAATCCATCCGTGCGGTTGACATCCACGACATCCACGCCGGCGAGCTGCTTCGGTGAGTTCGTCTGAAGCTTCTGGAGAATGGCCTGCTTCTCTGAATCTTTAACGACCTTATCGATGCGGTCGTAGTAATGCTCACCCACCTTGTCAAAGAGCTTGATCAGGAGTTGCGATGGCTTCAGTTTTGTCCTGACCATGAAATCGAGCAAAAACAGATTCGCGAGAATGCCATCCCGTTCCGGCACATGACCGCGAAATGCATACCCGCCGCTCTCCTCGCCGCCGATCATCGCGTTGGTCTCCATCATCTTCGGCGCAACAAACTTGAACCCGACGCCCGTCTCATACACGGGAACATCATAGAGCTTGCCGAGTGCTTCTAACATCGATGTCGTCGACAATGTCTTTACGATGGCGCCACGCTCCCCGCGCACATCGAGCAAGTACAGCGCAAGCAAGCCATAGACACGAAGCTGGTCGATGAACTGTCCGTTCTCATCGCCCACGCCGCACCGGTCGGCGTCGCCGTCGGTAATGAGCACGACATCGGCGCCGATTTCTTTGCCTTGCTTCAGTCCGGCGTCCACGTTGGGAGGGATCGGCTCGGGACGACTCATTTCGGGGAAGACCGGATTGCGCTCGCTGTGAATCTCAATAATCTGCGTCTTGCCTCCTGCCAGAAGGCGAGTGAACCATCCCGCGCCGTTTCCCCACATCGGGTCGACGAGCACCTTGAACGCGGCCTGTTTGATCGGCTCAAGGTCGACTAACTTCTTGATCTGCTCGATGTATTGCTCGTCCGCACTGAACTTCATGACTGTGCCTGAAGCGACGGCGTTGTCAAACTTTACTCGCTTCACGGCGCTGATGCCCGCCGGGATGAGAGCTTCGATGTGTTTCAGCCCGTCGGGGTCGATAGCACCGCCGTTTTCATCACGCACCTTGAAACCATTATCGCCCGGCGGATTGTGGCTTGCGGTAATGTTGATTGCAGCGATGGCGTTGCGGGCTTTGACGCTGAAGGAGATAACCGGCGTGGGTACTCCGCCGCCGCAGAAGTGGACAGGAATGCCGTTGCCCGCAAGCACTTCGGCGGCAGCAGCGGCAAAGTGTTCCGAGTTGAATCTCCGGTCGCCGCCAATGACAACGCCGCGCGTGAGTTGCTCGGGCGAGTATTGAGATTTCAAGTAGTCGGCAAATCCCTGCGTACAGCGGCGGACGTTGTCGAACGTATAATCTTCCGCAATTTTTCCGCGCCAGCCGTCGGTGCCGAATGTAATTTGAGCTGTCATATGAAACCCCGGGATCTGCTATGATAGAATATTCATCGTCGTTGAATCATAACAGGTTCGAGTATGTAAATTTTCGGCTCGAAATTTACATTACTATCAGTGAGTCATTTCCAGTTCACATGATAGGCCGCTTGACCGGTACCAATTTGCAGAATACGACCGGCGGTGCTATGTCGGAAGAGATTGGGGTTCCTCCGTCAGGTTTTCCATCCCCTCGGTTTCAAACGTGATGGGTGGAGGCATGGTAAATCTGTTCTGATGTGAAAGAACTTACGTTGCAGACCTCAGGATCGCATCCACCTCCACATTCAACGCTCCCCAGCCGGCATAGTAGCCGTTGGTGTCGAGCTCTTCCTCGATGCGGAGAAGCTGATTGTACTTCGCGATGCGGTCGCTACGGCTCGCCGAGCCGGTTTTGATCTGCGCGGCGTTCGTTGCGACGGCAATGTCGGCGATCGTGGCATCTTCCGTCTCTCCGGAACGGTGACTGAGAATCGTGGTGTACTTTGCCCGTTTCGCCATCTCGATGGCATCGAGCGTTTCGGTGAGCGTGCCGATCTGATTGACTTTGACCAAGATGGAGTTCGCCACACCCTCACGAATTCCGCGCGAGAGATACTCGACGTTTGTCACAAAGAGATCATCCCCCACCAACTGCACACTGCCGCCGATCGCATCCGTGAGCATCTTCCATCCCTCCCAGTCGTTCTCCGCCATGCCGTCTTCAATCGAAGCAATCGGATACTGACGCGCCCAATCTTCCCAGAACTTTACCATTTGCTCGGAGGTGCGTTCGGATTGATCCGACTTGCTGAAGACGTATTTCTTTTTATCGGTGTCATAAAACTCGCTCGCCGCCGGGTCGAGGGCAAGGTAGACTTGATCCCCCGCCTTGTAGCTGGCCTTCTCGATCGCTTCAAGAATGACTTCGATGGCTTCGACGTTCGATTTCAAACTCGGCGCAAAGCCCCCCTCATCTCCAACCGCGGTGCTGTAGCCCTTCTTGTGCAGCACCGACTTGAGCGAGTGGAAGATCTCCGCCCCCATCCGCAGCGCTTCGGCAAACGACGGCGCATCGATGGGCATGATCATAAACTCCTGCGGGTCGACGTTATTGTCCGCATGCTTCCCACCGTTGAGGATGTTCATCAACGGGACCGGGAGAATGCGCGCATTCGTCCCGCCAATGTAGTGATACAGTGGAACACCCAGCGATTGTGCCGCCGCTTTTGCTGCCGCTAGTGAGACGCCAAGGATCGCGTTCGCACCGAGCTTACTCTTGTTCGGCGTCCCGTCAAGCTGAATCATCATCCGGTCGACGCCAATCTGGTCGGTCGCATCGAAGCCGATCACCTCTTCGGCGATCACCGTGTTGACATTCTCCACCGCCTTCAAGACTCCCTTACCGAGGTAGCGGCTCTTGTCGCCGTCGCGCAACTCTACCGCCTCATGCTCGCCGGTGGATGCACCGCTCGGAACGGCCGCGCGGCCGACGGTTCCATCCTCCAATTCTATTTCCACTTCTACAGTCGGGTTACCGCGCGAGTCAAGGATTTCACGCGCCCATACATCTGCGATTGTCGTTTTCATGGGAACTCCTGTGTGGAGATTGACCCCGTTCTACGGGGTTGAGAGAAAGAAGGCGTTCAAAGGTGCCCAAAAAAATGGGCAAAAGCAACGTGGACTCACGAGCCGATGCCTTCGGCCGGACGGCGTGCGCGTTGCGCGAGCCACTCGCACCAGTCGAGCCACTCACGAATCTGCATCAGCTCTGCCTCGTTGGCGGTGAAGTTCAACGCCTGCCAATAATGAATCATCGCGCGCTGTGTCTGGCCAAGCTGGAGATACGCTCGCGCAAGACGGAGCTGTCGTGTGAGTTCGAGCCGGTCGGATTCCATCCGGTTGATCGGCAGCAGCGCGTCGATAACCTTGTGGTGTTCACCGCGCGCGGCATGCTCACGACCGAGGAGAAAGAGCGCGATGTTCCTCGCGCCCGCATCCTGACTCGTGCGCCGCAACAACTCGATTCTCAGCGTATCTCCCATATCCGATACAAAGTAAAAGAGCAGCACCTCACGCGCAAGCGGACTCTCGAGAGCTTCAAGCCGTATTGCAACCGTTTCTTCCCACGTTGGACTGAACCGCACCGCAGCGAGTTGACCGAACACTCGTCGCGCTCCGGTAGTATCGCCGTTCGCCCACAAGGCATCGCCGAGGAGAAGACGCACAGGGTACAGCGTACGGGCAAGCGATGAGTCGGAAAGATGTTCCTGGGCGAGCGCAATGGCCTCGTCGTATCGTCCGAGCCGCATCAATGCGGTCATGCGTTGGCGCAGAGCGTCGGCGTTGAAGCTCAGTTCCAATGCGTGCGTGGCTGCGGCGAGTGCAGGCTCGTACTGTTTCTGTTTCAGCAGGCGTTCCGTTTCGGCATTTCTGTTCGCGATGACGCGAGCGCACTCTTTTCCAAAGATCGTCTGCCTTGTGAACAAGAACCGCGCCTTTTCCAGCTCGCCCTCCCCGCTTATGGCGGGCGAGTAGCGGTTGAGAAATCGCTTCCACTCGTCGACAAGTGCGGTGATGTCCTTGTTGTAAGATGTTTGAAAACTGCCCGTGCGATAGAGCCGCCGAAATCGCCGCATACCGTAGCGGTCGATGAGGTAGCGACAGAACGACCCCGCTATCGTATAGCTCACAGCCGGATGCGCGCGCATGAAGCCCGTCCACGAGAACAGCCGCTCCATGTTCGGCTCCGCTTCGATGGCGATGATCTGCGCGGCAACGCGATGGATCGGCTCATGATACGCAGTGCGCTCGACCGCCATGGCAAGCCCTTCGATCAATCCGGCATTCAACCCGACGCGCAGCAGCGGAAAGCCAAACTCCGCGGCCAACACATGAACAAGCTCGTGCTTCAAACTTCGCTCAACATCCGCAAGGTTCACGTGCACCTGCCAGAGCCACGGCTTCGCGATGTTGGTCCCTCCCGCTCCGATGAGGCGGCCTTTTTCTTCTGCGGAAGTGTAGAGGAACGAATGAATCTTCCGCACCGACACGACGCCAAGCTCACGCACGAGACGCTCGAAGTAAAACTCGTGCAGTCCCGCGATCATTCTGACCTGTTGATCGTTGACGGCGTTGCGCGGATAGACGATGACAAAGTGCTCCGTCTCTAACCGCCCGCTGAGGTGTTCGACAAGAGCGTCCTTCGACGTTGAGAATCCAAGCCTGTCGCTCGCAAGCCATACAACGACAAGCGCGCTGGTAAGCATCATCGCTCCAGCAAGCTCAACCGGATGAAACGGCCGCTGGTGAGTTTCGAGCGGTGTGCCTTTGTGCGTCCGTGATAGCTTGACACGCTGAAGGATCACGGCTCCGATCATCAACACCATCGCCGCGGCAAGTGTCGTCCAGCGATAGAGGATAAGCCGTCCCTCGATCGCAAGCGTTTCATCGTACGTGATGCCGGGGAAAAAGCCGACGATAGGATTGAACGCGTAGATCTGCGGGCCGGTGAAGGTAACGACGGCGATGTGTGCGAGAAGCAAGAGCCAGCACGCCACGAACCATGTCTTCCTCCAGCGGTCAAGCGCCGCAGCCAACAGCATCGCCAACGACGCGCAGAACAACATCGAAGGAAGAACGAGCACGCTATAGAAAAACAACCCTTGCGTGAACGAGCAATTCTTTACAAAGAGAGCATTGGCGCTCAGGATAACGAGAGGGATGAGAAAGAGGAGAAGAAGCTTGCCTGCCAGCATCTTCAAAAAGCCAAGCATGTCGGCGTCGCTGTTGTGCGACCGGGATTGTGCTGATCCTCGTTGAGACCAGAGCGCAATCGTCATAAGCCCTGCGAGCAGGCCGCCGACAACGGCGGTGAGGGCGGAGAATTCAAACCCGAGGTAATTCAGGAGCGGGATACGCGTGCAAACAAGCGAGAAAACCAGTGCTGCGAGGAGCGCGAAAATCGTCGGTTGTGGAAGTGAGAGGAATCGCTTCATCGCGATAATGAGTCCGATAGGGATGACCGGAGAACGGAAGCACGGTTGATGCGTGGGCGACTCAGAACTCTTCGCCGCTCACACGTTCGATCGCAGCGCCGAGGCTTTGGAGTTTGCGCTCGATCCGCTCGTAGCCGCGGTCGAGGTGATAAACGCGCAGCACTTCGGTTGTCCCCTTTGCTGTAAGCCCCGCAAGGATAAGGGACGCACTTGCCCGCAAGTCCGTTGACATCACCTTAGCGCCGGTGAGTGTCTGCTTCCCGACCACGGTGGCTACGTTTCCTCGAACGGTAATGTCGGCGCCCAGTCGATTCAACTCCGGCACATGCATGAAGCGATCGAAGTAAATCGTGTCCGTAACAACGCTCGTGCCGTTGGCAAGCGACATCAACGCGATCCACTGCGCCTGCATGTCGGTCGGGAAACCGGGATAGATGGCCGTCGTGATGCTGACCGGGCGAATCTCCTCTGGCGGCGTGACGGCCAGAGAAGATTGGCCAACCTCGACCCTGGCACCGGCATCCTCCAATTTTGCCGCAACTGCCGTCAAGTGCTCGGGCGTGCATGCTTCAACGCGAATCTTCTCCCCTTTCTTCCCCGCCATCGCAGCAGCGACTAAGAATGTCCCTGCCTCGATGCGGTCGGGAATGTTCACAACGTTTGTCGGATGAAGCTCTGAAACACCCTCAACCTCTAACTGGTTCGTTCCCACGCCGTGTATTGTTGCTCCCATCGCGAGAAGAAACTCTGCCAGCGCGGTGATTTCCGGCTCCTGCGCAGCATTCTCAATGACCGTTGTTCCTTCTGCGAGCGCTGCGGCCATGAGGATGTTGCCGGTGGCACCAACACTCGAAACATCGAGCACGAGCCGCGCGCCTTTCAGCCGTTTCGCCCGCGCAATGATGTAGCCGTCTTCCAGCTCGATCTCAGCGCCTAACTTTTTTAATCCCTCCAGATGCAGATTCACCGGACGCGGACCCCACGCGCATCCCCCCGGCAACGACACTCTCGCCCGACCGTACCGTGCGACGAGCGGTCCCAACACATACATGGAGGCACGCATCTTCTTCACATGCTCGTATGGCGCCTCGAATCGCTCCACATGCGCGGAGTCGATCACCATCGTGTGATTCTCGAGCGTCATGGTGGAGCCTATTGTTTGGAGCAGTTGGGACATCGTCGTCACGTCGCTCAACACCGGCACATTCTCGATGGTAAAGCGGCCGGGGGCGAGGAGCGTTGCAGGCATGAGTGCAAGGGCGGCGTTCTTCGAGCCGCTGACCGTCACGCTGCCTGAGAGTGGTTTTCCGCCGCGAATGACAAACTTATCCAATCGGAAAATTCCTTTCGAAAGTCACATCGTGCGTCAATATAGTTGAATAAGCGAGGAAAGGCAAAGTCCTTGATTCCGATATAGCAGGGGATTTCAGTCGCACCATGGGATCTAGTGCAGCAGTGCTAACCACACACCTTTTTTGCTTCCTATCGACTGTTGACCATCTGTTCATTGTCATCTAATTTTTCACCCAATGGGTGAACAGCCATGAGAGCCGTGGTGCCGCTTTTCTTTTGCGCAAAAGAAAAGCGGCGGAAAAGAAAACCATGTCGAAATCAAACACACGCGATGGCTTGCCAGCGCTGCAATCCGAAATTCTTGGCGCACAAATGCCTTATAGCGCATGACGGTAAGCCCGGGTACGCCAAGAATTGAACGCACGCCATCGCTTCCCCCACACAGGCCATGATTTCGACTCCACGCACTTTCCGCGAACGCACAACCTCCTGTTCCTATACGTTTCTATATCGGATTTGAGGAAAGTAAGCGCCGCGGCCAACTAAGAGTAGCGTACTCACCGATTGAGTGCTCCAAGCATTGTTCATCGGGTCTTGACATTCACGAAAAAAAAACCAAATGTTGGCGAGTGATGGAAGGCCCTGCGGGGGCAGGATGAAGAGAACGAGAGAAACAACAAGTATCCCGTGACTGTTCACCACAGGTGGACGGAACGGGATTTTTTGTTTGTGAAGATAGAGATTGACGATGAACCAACTGTTCCGACGAAGTCCGGTGAGCAACGTTGTTTTGTTAGCTGCAGTTGCCCGCCTGCGGCAGGCAGGCCGTTCACTTTAGCAAGGTCATTTTCTTGGTTTCCATGAAGCCGCCAGCCTCGATTCGGTAGAAGTATACGCCAGAGGCGTATCCGCCTCCGGAGGACACCCCGCTCGCTTGTGCTGCCGCGTCCCACACCACCCTGTGTCTGCCTGCCGGTCTCTCTCCCTCAACCAGTACAGCAACCACTCGCCCTAATAGATCGTACACCCTGAGGGAGACCAATCCTGACCTCGGTACGGTATACTCTATGGTGGTACTCGGGTTAAACGGATTTGGGTAGTTCTGCATCAACGAGAAATCTAACGGGAGTCCCGCAAGGTGGGATTCCTTCACAGCCGTAATCCCTCCACTGTTCGTGCGAAGAATGTTGCCAAAAAGTCCCACCGCCGTTCCCCTGTTGGCGTCGGTGAAGGAGACGCCCAAGAGATTATTCGCCGTTCCGCTTGACTGCCTTGTCCAGCTTGAGCCGCCATTGGTGGTGCGAAGAATTGTGCCCCACTCTCCCACCGCCGTTCCCGTGTTGGCGTCGGTGAAGGAGACGCCATGGAGACGATGCGTCGTTCCGCTGGACTGCATTGTCCAGCTTGAGCCTCCATTGGTGGTGCGAAGAATTGTACCCCCATCTCCCACTGCCGTTCCCGTGTTGGCGTCGGTGAAGAAGACGCCCCGGAGACGATTCGTCGTTCCGCTGGACTGCCTTGTCCAGCTTGAGCCGCCATTGGTGGTGCGAAGAATTGTGCCCCCATCTCCCACCGCCGTTCCCCTGTTGGCGTCGGTGAAGGAGACGCCAGAGAGATGATTCGTCGTTCCGCTTGACTGCGTTGTCCAGCTTGAGCCGCCATTGGTGGTGCGAAGAATTGTGCCCTCCCATCCCACCGCCGTTCCCGTGTTGGCGTCGGTGAAGGAGACGCCAGAGAGATCATTCGTCGTTCCGCTTGACTGCGTTGTCCAGCTTGAGCCGCCATTGGTGGTGCGAAGAATTATGCCCCACCATCCCACCGCCGTTCCCCTGTTGGCGTCGGTGAAGGAGACGCCAGAGAGACCATGCGTCGTTCCGCTTGACTGCATTGTCCAGCTTGAGCCGCCATTGGTGGTGCGAAGAATTGTGCCCCACTCTCCCACCGCCGTTCCCGTGTTGGCGTCGGTGAAGGAGACGCCAGAGAGATCATTCGTCGTTCCGCTTGACTGCACTGTCCAGCTTGAGCCGCCATTGGTAGTGCGAAGATTTGTGCCCCCATCTCCCACCGCCGTTCCCCTGTTGGCGTCGGTGAAGGAGACGCCCCAGAGAACATTCGCCGTTCCGCTTGACTGCATTGTCCAGCTTGAGCCGCCATTGGTGGTGCGAAGAATTGTGCCCTCCCATCCCACCGCCGTTCCCCTGTTGGCGTCGGTGAAGGAGACGCCAAAGAGAGGATCCGTCGTTCCGCTTGACTGCCTTGTCCAGCTTGAGCCGCCATTGGTGGTGCGAAGAATTGTGCCCCCAAGTCCCACCGCCGTTCCCGTGTTGGCGTCGGTGAAGGAGACACCCCGGAGATGATTCGTCGTTCCGCTTGACTGTACTACCCAGCTTGAGCCGCCATTGGTGGTACGAAGAATTGTGCCCCGATCTCCCACCGCCGTTCCCGTGTTGGCGTCGGTGAAGGAGACGCCCCAGAGCCAATTCGTCGTTCCGCTTGACTGTACTACCCAGCTTGAGCCACCATTGGTGGTGCGAAGAATTGTGCCCATAGCTCCCACCGCCGTTCCCCTGTTGGCGTCGGTGAAGGAGACGCCGTGGAGAACATTCAGCGTTCCACTTGATTGCATTGTCCAGCTTGAGCCGCCATTGGTGGTGCGAAGAATTGTGCCCGCACTTCCCACCGCCGTTCCCCTGTTGGCGTCGGTGAAGGAGACGCCAAAGAGCCAATTCGTCGTTCCGCTTGACTGTACTACCCAGCTTAAGCCGCCATTGGTGGTGCGAAGAATTGTGCCCACCCATCCCACCGCCATTCCCGTGTTGGCATCGGTGAAGGAGACGCCCCGGAGACTATTTCCCTGCGGCAGGGGGTTTTGCCAGAACCAACCTGCTTGCCCTGCCTGCTGCAGGCGGGTGGCAGGCAGGCCTGCCTGCGCAAAGGCAGCGTCAGAGCCGGTCAATACCGCAGTGAGCAATATGGATCGAAGCAGTACGTGTGTTTTCATACGTGATCCTCCAATGAAATAAGTGTGCTACGGGGCAAAATCAATTTCTTTCTGATCCCGCCGAACAACGGCGGGACATCCCGCTTTCCAGGATTCCGCCTCAAAGCGGGATTCTCAGAGGCGGAACTCAAAACGGCAGCCGCTCGCCCAAATCACTCGCGGGCCGTTTTAGCGAGTGAAAAATTCTACCCTGAAGGCTGAGTTATGTTGTTTGATCCCTCTCGTTCCAATGCTCTGCGTTGGAACACCCCATCGAGCTATGAAGTGTCAGGACGGAAGTCCTGACACCACCCTAAACAGTTTTCGTGCTGTAGCAATGATCGCCTTCCCGCTGCCTATCTTCTCTCGAGGCTGTCCAAGCCCTACATTTTATAGCCTCGCAAAGGCGGCGCTCCGTGGCGCCGTAGGCGCCATTCTCTCCCTGTTTACATCAGCGAAGCAAGCCTACTTAAGCAGCATAAGCCGGCGTGTCTCGACGAAGCCGCCAGATTCAAGCCGATAGAAATAGACACCGCTGCTTATCATATTGGTACGCCACTCAACCGAATAGCGGCCCGGCTGTAGCTCCTCATCCTTGAGCGAGGCCACAACGCGTCCCAGCAGATCATATATTCTCAAGGTTGTGTGGCGTTTCTCAGCGATACTAAAGAGAATCGTCGTTGATGCGTTGAATGGGTTGGGATAGTTCTGGAGTAACTCATAGGTGTGTGGAACTCCCGAATCATCGACTACTCTGACGAGGACAGACACAGTGGTTTGTACAACCGCTGGCCGTACGGATTCCACGTTTCCAACATTATCCGTTGCCAGACCGTAGAACTTGTATGCGCCGTTGGAGACCTTCACGACCATCGAGTCTGTAAAGGAAGTTCCTACATGCACAAAGGGACCGCCATCTTTTGACGCAAAGAGCGCAACGGATTCTACCCCTGAGCCGGTGGGACCATCACTGCTTTGCCATTTCACCACGAGTGAATCGCGATTGTGCGTTTCAGGAAGCGCTCTCATCGTCGTCGTCGGCGGCGTGAAATCGAGCGTATTAACAACTGTGTTCGTCACGATCGGTTTGTTGAGATCAAACACAATCTCCGCGCGGTTGCGCAGTGCGGTGCCCGAAGCAAGATTGGCTTTCGGCATGACGGAGAATGAGACATATCCCTCTCCTTCCGGAGGCGTTTTGTTTGGGGGAAGCTCAATCCCTTCGATTTCCCATCTGAGAATGTTCTCCGTTCGAGTCATCTTCCATTGATAGTCGCGACCCTCATGGCTTGTTATGCCAAATTCAACTGTGGCGGGATCAAATTCATTCCCCAGGGTGTCAACGATAATAACGCGCCACGCCGGGGCCCGTGCTGTCTTGAGGTTTTCGAAGAGAATTCGATAGTTCATTCGCCCTGCTGTTGAAATGAATCCTTGCGGACCAAATCCAGGGGGCGCAACTTTCTCATTCGGATCCCAGGACGTGACTCGCTCGGTTTTCATTTGCGTTGCACCAGAGATTTCTGTCTTTACTCTCATATCGCCGACCTTCTCTTCCACACCATACAGTCCTGACTCTTTGTACAGCCATCCCCATACTTTTCTCCTGAGATTCGGTCCAATTTCCCTCAGATTCCGACCTACGGCCCGCACAACATCGACGGTTCCTCCAATGACCCCAATCGACTTCTCGATGATCTTCGTGCTTATCTTCTTCATCGCCCATTCTTTCTTGGTGTCCTTCTGTTTAATCTCCTCGGGGATTGTTCCGATATGTTGCTCCCACTGCCGTTTTTCTTCCGACGTCAGTTGAAGTCCTTCCTTTGCCTTGCTTCCGATGTAGTCGATCGCCTTTACCGTGGCGTACACAGCTGCACTTTTGATAAGAAATACGCCGACTGTAACCGTAAGGGGTTCCACAAGTACTCCGCTTGTCTTCCCCAATCCAACAGCGTCTGCGGTTGCAACGACGTTGAATGTCCTCTCCTCGCGAGGCCCCATACCGGCAGCGTAGAACACAAATGTCGAATCCTCACCCGCAAAGCTCAAACTGTCAAAGGGAACTACCTCCAACCTCCCATCAGCTCGGGGATGCTCGGTTCTGAGAATCCGTATCCGTGCCCCAACATTAACGGCGATCAGAAAATCATCAGTCGGGAAATCACTGTTGTTCACATAATGCACGGTGTAGCGGTTCGGTGCAAGAACACGGATTTGCGGACGACCGATCACGTTAACGATGATGGACGGTCGAACAGATATTGGATCAGCGACTGCAGAAACGAGATAGTCTCCCCACGCGTGGACATTTGTTATGGAAATGGTGTTCGCAGTCGCGTTTCGTGTCGTGTTCAATGACGTCGAGACTTGAGTCCACGATTTGCCGCTGTCGGCGGAGTGATAGACCTGGATATTCGATTCGTTGTGCGAACCAAGCTCAGCGTCAGTGTAGGAGAGGGTGAGAGATGCGATCGTACCTTTCGCGGTGGATGGAACGGGTGAAACGCGCCACCATGATTTGACTGCGTTCGCAAATGTCTGGGGAACCTGATGACCGTGCGAAAACACCAGGAGAGTATCAATCCCGCTTCCTTGAACAATATGGGCTGTGGCGGCATAGAAGGTGTAATCTTGAGTCGTGGTGAGGCGACGACGGGTGAGAATCTGTCCACGGTTTTCGAGTGTGCCCGAAATTGATCCGGGTTCAACTCTCAAGGTACCGTTCTCCAGAATACATCGGCTGGGGCTGACAACGGCAAGATTCGGCAAGACATTCTCGCCTCGGAGGGACACCTTCGCTCCTGTGGAGCGGAAGGTGCTCGTGGCCCCGCGTGCGTGGACCGTGCGCGTGCCGCTGCCCGTCAGGTTTGTCTGGTGGTTTGCCCAGGTTCCATTGTTGACGACATTCCCTGTCACGTTAACAATAAGATTCCAGCCTGTGTTGCGAAAGTTTCTGATCGTGCCGTTGTTCGTCACGTTCCCGTTCACGGTCATCGTCTGATGCCACGCATCATTCTGCAATGTATCAGTCACGGTCAGCGTACCTTCGAACGTCACTTGATGTGCCACGTTCACCAGTTCCCGAATGTTCGGGTTCCCGACAAACGTAACCACCCGCAAACTTGCGTTCGAGCGTCCGACGATATCCCGCGTATTCGCTACACGACCGCCGGTGACGTGACCATTGCTCTCGAGCGTCAGCGTCTTCTCCTGCAGGTCAAACCGCGCTCCCTTGAGGTCAAAGCTGGAACGAAACGTAAGAGGCGTTAACGCTTTAATGACACCGAGCGTGTCGGAGACTTCAAAGGGCGAGCCGAACGATTTGTTGGTGCCGCTCGACAGCGTTTGGTCGGTCGAGCCTGTCAGCCTCGTGAGGGAGTTCGTCCAGGTGCCGTTGTTGGAGATGTTCCCCGTGATGTTGATCGTCAGGAGCCATCCCGTGTTGTCGTGGTTACGGATAATGCCGTTGTTCGTCACGTTCCCGTTCACGGTCATCGTCTGATGCCACGCATCATTCTGCAATGTATCAGTCACGGTCAGCGTACCTTCGAACGTCACACCGTGGGCAACTTGCACCAGTCCGCGGATTGTTGGATTGCCGGCAAAGGTGATCCCGCGAAGAACCGGCCTCGAAATGCCGTGAAGATCCCGCGCATTCGTCACACGTCCACCAGTAATGTGGCCGCTGCCTTCAAATGTGAGCGTGAAGTTCTGTGCATCGAGCGTCGCCGTCCCAAGGTTGAACGACTTCGTGAACGTAAGCGCCGAAGTCGCCGTCACGGAGCCCGCAGCTTGCGTCTTCACCATCTCACATTCGAACTTCCGTCCACTCCCCTGGGTCAGCGTTTGGTTTGATGTCCCTGTTAACTGCGTCCGGTAATTCGTCCACGTCCCGTTGTTGGAGATGTTCCCCGTGATGTTGATCGTCAGGAGCCATCCCGTGTTGTCGTGGTTACGGATAATGCCGTTGTTCGTCACGTTCCCGTTCACGGTCATCGTCTGATGCCACGCATCATTCTGCAATGTATCAGTCACGGTCAGCGTACCTTCGAACGTCACACCGTGGGCAACTTGCACCAGTCCGCGGATTGTTGGATTGCCGGCAAAGGTGATCCCGCGAAGAACCGGCCTCGAAATGCCGTGAAGATCCCGCGCATTCGTCACACGTCCACCAGTAATGTGGCCGCTGCCTTCAAATGTGAGCGTGAAGTTCTGTGCATCGAGCGTCGCCGTCCCAAGGTTGAACGACTTCGTGAACGTAAGCGCCGAAGTCGCCGTCACGGAGCCCGCAGCTTGCGTCTTCACCATCTCACATTCGAACTTCCGTCCACTCCCCTGGGTCAGCGTTTGGTTTGATGTCCCTGTTAACTGCGTCCGGTAATTCGTCCACGTCCCGTTGTTGGAGATGTTCCCCGTGATGTTGATCGTCAGGAGCCATCCCGTGTTGTCGTGGTTACGGATAATGCCGTTGTTCGTCACGTTCCCGTTCACGGTCATCGTCCGATGCCACGCATCATTTTGAAGAATGGCGCCGCTATTAACTGTTACGTTCCGGCACGCCGCGTTCAGATTGACAGAGACCGTTCCGTTGATCACGACATCGTGACTTGCTGTCGGGACGACGCCGCCGACCCAAGTAGAAGTGGCATTCCAAGCTCCGCCCGCAGTGGTGGATTGAATCTGAGCCTCTGCGCGGAGGATAGAGATGGTGATGAGTGCTGCAAGGATAACATACTGAGAGTATTTCATAGGACACCTCGTTTCCCATGGCAGGTTTCAGGATCGGTGTTGAACCATTCGAGTGAGTTGAGTTTAGTGTAGACAAGATTCTCTTTTATCAACTCGCATGCAATGACGCGAATGCGTCATTTGGGAAGGCGCTGCGTCAGAGCTGACTGTTGATTCAGAAGAGGGATGGGCGGTCTATATGAGACCTTCTCGGAGAGCTTTCACGACAGCTTGCGACTTCGAGTGGACATGGAGTTTTTCGTAGATGTGGCGGATGTGGTTGCGGACCGTCATGTGGCTGATGAAATGCTTTTGAGCGATTTCCTCGTTGCTCATGCCGTCGACAAGGCATGCAAGAATCTCGCATTCGCGATCGGTGAGAGGATTCTCACCCTTCGGAAGAGGAACATGATTCTTGAACAATGAAAGCGCCTGTCTGGCAACGGAAGGAGTCATTGGCGCTCCGCCGCTGGCGGCATCTTCAATCGCCTGGAGAAGTCTTAAGGGCGGGGTTTTCTTCAATAGATAACCGTCGGCTCCTTCGAGAATCGCACGAAAGATATTACTCTCGTCCTCGAAGACCGTGAGCATAATAATCTGCATATTGGGGTGTTTCGCTTTCAGTTTCCTAACACCATCAATTCCGGAAAGACCCGGGAGGTGAATATCAAGAAGAAGGACGTCTGAGGCAGGCATATCGCGCAGAGCGTGCTCAACAGAACCATAGCCTCCCACGCACTGAAATCCCTCAGTTGTTTTCAGGATATAGGAAATACTCTCGCGAAACTCGAGATGATCTTCTATGATCGCCACTCGGATTGCCATTAATCGATACCCTTCCTTGACAATCCATTCTGCTCAAAATATAGTGAAGGCGCAATGACACATTTAGGTCATTTCTACATCCACGCGAACGCACGTGCCCGAAGATGCCGAAGACTCAATATTGAGGATCGCTTTGATTTGCTCCGCCCTTATTCGCATGTTGCGAAGGCCGTGTCCGAGCGACCCAGCCGGCAATTTGTCGCCATCTCCGGTATCATTCAGGCCCACGTACTCGTGGAAACCTTTTCCATTGTCTTGAATGCGGAGTGAGAGTATGTTGCCGTCAAGAGTCGCCACAAATTTGACCTCTGTCGCGGCCGAGTGCTTCACAATATTGATTATTGCTTCTTTGCAAATCAAATAGAGATTCCGACGCACATCACCAGGTATCAACTTCTCCTTTTCGGACATGGAAATTGAGATGTCGGGTGTCACTCTTTGCGATTTGCAGTAGTCGTTGACAAGAATGCGCAACCTCGCCAGAAGGTCGCCGAGTGTATCATGACGTGGAGAAGCCGTCCACACGATATCAGTGAGCGAGTCTGTCGCCTCAGAAACAAGATCGCGTGTTTTCAGAAGCAGCGATTTCACTTCTACCGGGATGTCTATCGAAGTGCGGGTGATGCCATCAAGATAAAACCGCGCACTGCTCAGATTTGATGCGAGATCATCGTGGAGATCTCGTGCAATTTGGTCACGCGCACTTGTCTTTTCCTGCTCTGCGAGTCGCTTGAGGACGATCCGGTCGTAGCCGAGGTGCACTAATACGAGAGTTGAGGCAATCGATACCAGAGGGAGAAGCGTGGAGAGATAGAAGGGCTCGTGGATGAACATCCAAATCTGAATTGCGTAGACTAGTGCCGCTATTCCGTTCACAGCCCATCGCGCGAATCGTGTCCAACGGTACCTCCGGCGTGCAATGGAGTTCGATATCCCCAGGAATGCAAGAATAATCACTCCTTTCCACAGCTCTCGAAGCGCAAGTGGATCAAGGAAGAGCCGATGAAGAGCCTTCCGCAAGTTGGTTTGGGCACGTGCAAAACCAATCTCTTCAGAAATGAACACCTTCTCGCCATGTCTAACATTTTGCTGCAGCCGCGTAACGCCGCTCGCCGGAAAGTGGACTACAACGTCGTACAACTGATCTCCCGTTACTCCAAAGTGAGCACCGCGTGAACTGTGCGATCCGTATCCGGAGCCACCTCTGATTTCTCGAAATCCGTGCAGGTGGTTCTGATCGTTTGCCTTCCCCGCCGTATAGACGTATACTTTCGCACCGATTGCATCACGATTGCTTATTGTTCCCTCGCAAGCAACGATCAGGAAGTTCTTGTCGTTGATCTTGTTAAGGAAGATGGTGCTGGGCGCATCGATGAAGTTAGAGACATAGAGATCAACATCGCCATCACCATCGAGATCGCCGGTTGCCGTTCCCGTGCTGTAGCCGCCCAGTCCTGCACCAAATCGATCTGTCATCGGCTCAAAAGCGACCCCATCGATATTCTTGTAGAATACGTTGTTACCAACATTCGCGACGTACAGATCGAGAAACCCGTCGTGATCGAAGTCGGCGAAGCTGGCTCCAGAGCTCAACATGGAATCAATCCCGATTGCGTCTTGTGTGATGTCGGTGAATCGAGCATCTCCATCATTTCGGTAAAGCCGGTTTGATGTCTTTCGATTTGTGACGAAGAGATCAAGGTCTCCATCGTTGTCGATATCGGCGAATACGCATGCGTTGCTCTTTGCATGAGGTTCTCCTCCAACCCCGGCTCGTTCAGTGACATCCTCGAACCGCACGCTTCCATAGTGCTGCGTCGTATTGAGATACAACACATTCCGTTCGGACCAATTGGTGACATAGAGATCGAGATATCCGTCGCCATTGATGTCGCCAAAGGCGGCCTGTGAACCCCCCCACTGAGTCTTAAGCCCCGCTTGTTCCGTGATATCATCGAATCTACCGGTGCCGTCGTTCAGGTACAGGCGATTGGAGGTAAATTCATTTGTGACAAAGAGATCGAGATCGCCATCGTTGTCAACATCGCCGAAGATTGCCGAAGTGGATCGTTCTAAAGCACCGGATGCTCGACGAGGCTCGCGTGAGACATTACGGAAGTACCCTCTTCCATCGTTCAAAAAGAGAGCATTCTTACCGACGAGATTGGTCAAATAGATGTCCCGACCTCCGTCATTGTCTACATCTCCCACAGCGACGCCCAGATCGATTTCTCGCACTCCGGGTGAAATGTCGAGCGCAGCACCGATTCCCGTAATCCCCCGGTATGCAGCCTCATCTCTGAATCCAAGATGTTCAGCAGCAGGTGACCGTTGTTCGCCCCCAGTCCACGTAAGGAGGAACAGACGATTGGCCCCATAGATATCAACAGTGTAGAGATCCAGCATTCCGTCGTTGTTGAAATCATCAATTGCCACTCCGTACTCACCGGTCGTTGCTTGACCGAATTGGTTGATTGTCACCTGTTCAAAACCTGATCGTGTCATCGGTGCTTGTTGCTGAGAGTCGTCCGTGAACCGAAGAAACAAGCCGTCCGCAGTGGCAATCCATCCGTCGGCGGAAGTGATCATCTGGATATCAGTCAATGGTGATCCCGTGGGAAGGCGCGATGCTCTCCACTGATTGTTTTGGTATTCATACACGAACTCGGTCTTGCCGACACCCCAGATGTTAAATGAATCGATCGCTGAAATCCGTGTAACAGAAAGAAGAAGTGAATCTTCACTATGAACTGCAAAACGTGTTCCATCGAAGGCGTAGATCTGCGTTCCCGCCAGAGCATAGATCACTCCGTCAGGGGATCTTGCCAGTTGCTTTACGAAGGTCTCACCTAGCGGCGTTGTCCACTGCTCGTTATGCTGCCGAAACAATATGCCCGTATGAGTCAATAGAAAAAGATCGCCATTTGGCTGAACCAGAAACGATCGCGTGGGAGAAATTGTTGAAGGATGCAGCACTCTGATCCATTCTGATCCGTCAAGACATGCCATCTCGCCTACTCCTTCAATCCACAGCTTCCCCTGCGAGAGAGCTATGTTCTCAATCATATTGGCAAGTGGATGACGGATCTCTCTCCATCTCGTGCCGTCGAAGTGGAAAAGCTCCGATTCATATGAGCGTGTAACACTTGCGATCCACACACTATGTTGGTTCTCTACAAGAAGACGATGGATCGATGGAACGGGAGGCTGGGGCTGGAAAAAGGTCCAACGCGTTCCATCAAACGTAAGCAAGCGAGTGGCGGATGCAAATCCAGCTCTGCTATTGATCATTTGGACAGAGGTGATTGAGTAGACCGTGGGAGATTCGATAAGTTGCCATCTGGGTGATGGCAGGGGAGTCGTCCTAACAGCTGAAGTCTGATGTTGGACACCGAACGGACGAAAAAAGAACAGGGCAGCGAGAGGTATGGAGAGATGTTTCAGCAGGGCGCACATACACGAAAAGAAGATCGCAATTGGAAGTCACAACTTGGTATAGTTGAAACATACTGAATTATTGCGGTCGATGCCAACACAACGGACGTAATAACATCCCCCACGCAAGTAACATAGAAACGCGGCCGAAAACCCAACTTCTTACCACAAAGACTCGAAGACACAAAGAAAAACGATTTGATGTTTTGGCACTTTGTGCCGTGAGGATTACGGAAATACAAATTGGGACGGCTACGGCCGCATCAACGCGCACAGGGCTCTCGCACCGCCTCCACCTCCACAAAACCTTGTGATCACAAACGCTGGTCAAGCGGGGCAATCTCCCAACTTGAGCTGGAATGCCGTCAGTGGAGCAACTTCCTACAATATCTACCGAGGAACAATACAAGGTGCACCGGGCACAGTTAATTGTAATATGGTTCCTGTGTATTCTCTGGCCGGCTCAACCACTTCAACGAGCTATGTTGATGGAGCCGTCATTATGGACCCTAACTCAAACGTGCTGGTGTGTTATTATGTAATAGCTGTAAACCAAGTCGGTGAATCCTCTGGCTCGAATAAAGTTGGAGTCCATGGAACTGCGCCGTTGAGAATGGCCGACATCACTCGCTTTCTTGGTCAGAGCATACAAATGGTACCTGAGGTGTTCAGTATCTCCCATAACTTCCCCAATCCCTTCAACCCGGAGACCGAGATCAGCTTTGCTTTGCCTGAGCCTTCCACCGTGAGACTCACCGTGCTTGATGTCCTCGGCCGCGAGGTTGCAGTATTGGAAGACCGTTTGCTTCCGGCTGGCCATCGAACGGCGAGGTGGAATGGCAGAAACAACAAAGGTGAACCAGTCGGCAGCGGCATGTATTTCTATCGCATCACCGCCATAGGAGAGAGCGGCAAGCAGTTCAGTAAAGTGATGAAGCTATTGCTTCTCAAATAGTCCCGCTATTGTGTAGCGGGAATGGCGTTGACGAAGTAACTGCCGCGCTGCAAACAAACGACACTCCGCGTCGAGCGGAGCTCTCTCGGCGTGGATTTTCTTCTTTGCGGCCGGTCAGACGTGCCGAAATCGCTTCCTTGAGTTTCGTACATTTTTTCCCTACCATCTTGAGCACTCATCAACTTACAACAATCCATAATCGGCAATTCCTTTTTTCATTTTTAGTGTTTCATTTCCGCAATGCCAGTTCACATCATCGTCGGCGCCCAGTGGGGAGATGAAGGGAAAGGAAAGATCGTTGACCATCTCAGCGAGCGCGTCGACATCGTCGCACGCTACCAGGGCGGCGCCAACGCGGGCCACACCGTTGTCATCCCCGGCAATCCGAAGAAGGGCATCCCCGCGCAAGAGCACGTCCTGCACCTCATTCCCTCCGGCATTTTTCATCCCCACGTGGTGTGCGTCATCGGCAACGGTGTTGTCATTGACCCCGTTGCGTTGATGGCGGAAATCGACCAGCTCAAGAGTCTCGGTATCCGGATCAGCGGCCGACTGTTGATCAGCCACAACGCGCATCTCATCATGCCATACCATAAGCTGTTAGATGCAATTCGTGAGCAGGGCGAGAATAAGATCGGCACCACGGGGCGCGGCATCGGGCCGGCGTATATCGACAAGTATATGAGGACGGGGATTCGCGTCGCCGATTTGCTGAACCGCGACATACTCTGCAGGAAACTCAAGCACAACATCGAGGAAAAGAACCAACTCTTGAACAACATCTACCACGAGCAAAAGCTTGATGTGGATGCCATCATTCAGGAGTATCAGGAATTCGACCGGCGCATCGACGAGTTCATTACCGACACCTCTGAGTATCTGAACCGGGCAATCAAGAAAGGAAAGAAGATTCTTGCCGAAGGCGCTCAGGGCGCGCTGCTCGACGTTGACCACGGCACCTATCCGTTCGTGACCTCCTCCAACCCGACGAGCGGAGGCGCGTGTACGGGGCTTGGCATTCCGCCGCAGACCGTGCGAAGCGTTGTCGGCGTTGCGAAAGCCTATGCGACACGTGTGGGGAATGGCCCGTTCCCGACAGAACTTCAGGACGAAACCGGTGAACGCCTGCGCCGGATTGGGGGAGAATACGGAGCAACGACCGGCCGACCGCGCCGGTGCGGCTGGTTGGACATGGCCAGCTTGCGCTACTCCATCCGCATCAACGGTATCCAGCAACTCGCTATCACGAAGCTCGATGTGCTGGACGAGTTTGACGAGGTCAAGGTATGCGTCGGCTACACGTTGGATGGAAGAAAAGAGAAAGGCTTCCCGACGAGCGTCGACCGGCTCAACGCTGCCCAGCCCGTCTATCGTTCCTTTGCCGGGTGGCGACAATCGACGCCGCATGTCCGTCGTTTCCGCGATCTACCGCCTCGTGCGCAGGCCTATATACGCGCTGTCGAGAAGTTAGCCGGCGTGCCGGTCTGGATGGTCTCCGTCGGAGCGCGGCGCGATCAAACAATGCTTGTCCGATAACACTTCACCGCCGATCCTCTCGATGCCTGAAGCTCCCGAACAACCCGCGATGATGGCAATCCGCCAAAGGCGGACCGTGCCCAGCTCAGGCAACATGAAGGTCGTTCTGCTGACGCTCGCATTCCTCATCGTCGCAGGCACACTGCTCTATACGCACGAGTTGGTGGTCGAGCTCCAACAAAAGGAAAAAGAGGTTGCCGACCTCTACGCCCGCGCACTCGAGTACCTTGCCAGCGCCGACGATACCCAGGCCGATTACAGCTTTGTGTTAGACGAGATCATCCGCGCCATTGACTTCCCCATCATCCAAACCGATGCACAGCGCGAGCCCCTCCAGCCGTATGCATCCAACATCAAGAACATCCCGCTCGATACATCGCTTCCGCTCGAAGCTCAGCGTCGGTATCTCCTTCGTCAAATTGCCGAGCTGGCCGAGAAGAACACACCGATCGCCGTTACGGTGCAGGACACGATCGTGCTCAATTACATCCTCTATGGCGAATCGCCGCTCATCACGCGTCTCCGGCTGCTTCCGTACATCGAGTTTGGCGTCGTGGCCGTGTTCATTTTCATCGGCTACCTCAGCTTCAGCTACATCAAGCGGAGCGAGCAAAGCAACATCTGGGTCGGGATGGCGCGCGAGACGGCACACCAGCTCGGCACGCCGATCTCGAGTATGATGGGGTGGATCGAACTGCTGAAACATCAACTGCATGACCGCAACCACGGCGTGCATGAAACGATCCGCGATATGGAGAACGACCTCCAGCGACTGCAGAAGATTGCAGGACGATTTTCCAAGATCGGCTCGAAACCGGACGTGAAGGATGAAAACCTGAATGAGGTGATTGAACACGTAATCCGGTACTTCGAGCGGCGCATTCCTCAATCGGGTAAGCGGGTGCAACTCACGCTGCAGCACACCGAGCCGGTGTTCGCGCAGATCAACAGCGAGCTGTTCGAATGGGTTATCGAGAACCTCATCAAGAATGCGTTAGATGCGATTGACGGCCCTGAAGGCGCTATCACCATCACCCTTGCGCAACGGGGCAAGACGATCATGATCGATGTTGCCGACACGGGGCGCGGCATCCAGCCCGAGCATCGGAAGGACATTTTCCGGCCGGGGTATTCAACGCGCTCGCGCGGCTGGGGGCTTGGACTCAGTTTAGCCAAGCGGATCGTTGAATCGTACCACAACGGCAAGCTGACGTTGAAGGAAACGCGTTTGGGCGAGGGAACGACGTTTCGGATTCGACTCAAAGCGTGAATGACCGGCAGTCGACAGAAACATGAAGGACCTACGTTGCCTACGTTGTGAGGGAGTTGCCTGTCCCGCTCGTTTTTAGAGCGGGGCACTCCCGAACAACGTTCAATGTGCAGTCAAATATCCCTGTATCTACTAGGGAAGGGCATGATCAAAGAACTTGACAAAAGCTTTCCAATTCCATAACCTTACCGTTGTCGCCTTTGATCTTTAGCTTAAAGGAGAATTACGCAGTTCGTTTTTCCTCCCAAAGGGA
>JBGFRR010000030.1:0-55044 GCA_041695045.1 Bacteroidota bacterium | reverse complement strand
GAAGTTGAGAGAAAGGAAAGGATATATCCATGGATAAAGAACTCTTTCAAAGAGCATTAAAGATGCCACCCAACGAACGTTTAGCATTTGCTGAATTAATCCTTGCCAGCATAGACTACGAAGAAGCTGAAATACGTGATGCATGGATTAAGGAAGTCCATAAGAGAATGAATGCGGTCAATCAGGGACAGGCAACGTTGTTAGACTTCGAAAAACTGTACAATGAAGGTTAACATTCATGACTCAAGTTGAGCGCACGGCTTTTTTGCGTGGGCTGAAGCCCTTGGTGTTTTAAGGGATTCTTTAGTCCCCGACCTGAAAGGTCGGGGCAATAGCCACGTCCTTCAGGACGTGGTCAACGATTTTAATCAACAAGTACGGGGGGTTTCAACCCCTTCAAACAAGCGCTCAACTTGAGATTCATGAGTTGGCAGTTAAAGAGTTTGACGAAGCTGTTGAATGGTATGACCTTCAATTACGAGGACTCGGTAAACGGTTCAGAGAGTCTGTCGTTGAACAGATAAGAAAGATCAAAAAGAACCCCGAATGGTATTTACTTGAAGAGAACGGCATCCGTAAAGCATACGTCCCCAAGTTTCCGTACAAGATATTGTTTACAATCAACAACGACAACAGTATTACTATAGTATTACTATTTGGGCGATTGCCCACATGCACCGAAAGCCATTATACTGGCAATCCCGAATGAGCTGATTGTAGGCTTCATGTCCTCCCTTTACTGCAACTCCCCTTTATCGAGATGCCGCACAATGTGCGCCTTCTCCGCTGCGCGCGGGTCATGCGTCACCATGACGATGGTCTTCTTGAACTCTTTGTTCAACCGCTCCAACAAGGTGAGGATTTCTTCAGCCGACTGCTTATCGAGGTCGCCGGTTGGCTCGTCGGCAACGAGGATCGTCGGGTCGCTGGCGAGGGCACGCGCAATAGCCACGCGCTGCTCCTGTCCGCCGGAAAGCTGTTTGGGATAATGCTGCATTCGGTCGGTAAGCCCGACGAGCGCCAACGCTGTTTCAACTTGCCGCTTGCGATCCTTCTTGGAGAGCGGCGTCAGCAAGATCGGCAGCTCAACGTTCTCATAGGCGGTGAGAACAGGAATGAGATTATAGAATTGAAAAATGAATCCCACGTGCCGCGCACGCCACTTTGCGAGGGCGGATTCCCCAAGCTTCGTGACATCCGTGCCCGCGACGATAACCGACCCCTTGTTCGGACGGTCGATGCCGGCGATGAGGTTCAGCAACGTCGTTTTCCCCGAGCCGGATGGGCCCATCAACGCGAGGAACTCACCTTCCGGCACATCGAGCGAGATGTCGTTCAGCACCGGAATCTGGATGCTGTCGCGCTGGTACGACTTGACCACGTTGCGGATTTCAATGATGGATTGTATCATATCACTCCTTGGTAGCTACTCAGAGAAAAAAATACACTTGCCTGCCACAGGCAGGGATACACAGATGGATCGAACGTGTAAGACAACGGTTCATGCCCTCTGGTGCTAAAGAACAACCTTTTTCCATTTCATTGTGTGTACCTCTTCCTCAGGGAAGTTTCTTAACCCACAACCGTTTGTCCTATTCTGTGAATCTGTGGTGGACCTTTTGCGTTGAATATTCATCATTTCCCCTCATGGTCGAATATCGAATGATGAATGTCGAAGTCTACACTCCGATCGGCTACTTCACCGCCACCTTCGCTTCATCCTGAATCCGCTCATCGAGGCGCGCGATAACTTTCTCGCCAAGCGCGAGGCCTTCCCGGATCTCAACCAACGCCCCAATCTGCTGACCGGTCGTTACCCCTCGCTCCACCGCTTTCCCATCCTGTACAAGGAAAACAACCTGCCTGCCGTTCCGCGTCGCAACAGCATTCATAGGAAGCGCCAACACCGGCTTGACCATTGCGTTGCTCTGCGTCTCCCCCTGCTTGTTCAGGAACAAGACCTTCGCGCTCATCTCCGGCAACACCTTACTGTCGTACGACTTGAAACCGACCTTCACCAGCACCGTGGCTTTCGCCCGGTCTGCCGTCGGGACGATCTTTGTGACATAGCCTCGGTAGCGTGTCTCAGGATACGCGTCGAGCGTGATCTCGCACGGTTGGTTCGGGACAATGCGCTCGATGTTGGCCTCCGAAACGTCGGCTTCGACTTCGAGCGAGGACATATCGGCAATCGTGACGACTGCCACGCGGGAGCCCATGCCCGCGGCCATCGGTGCAACCATCTCACCGATGTCGGCATTTTTCGTCAGCACCGTGCCGTCGAACGGCGCGCGGATGAGCGTATTCTCCAGCGCAACCTCCGCGGCAGCAACGGCAGCCTTCGCAACTTCGATGGAAGCCACCACGCGATTGTATCGCGCCTCGGCTGCATCGAACTCCGCCTGCGATGTGAATCCACCCTCAAGCAACGCTCGCTGCCGGGCAAGCGTCTGTTCGGCGTCCTTTAGCTCGGCTTCGTTCAGCCGCAATGTCGCGCGCGCCTGTTCACGCTGTGCGCGGATGTCTGCATCCTCAATCCGCGCCAAGATTTGATCTTTCTTCACCCGGTCTCCTTCCACAACGCCTAAATACACAAGACGGCCTGTCGCTTTCGAGGCTACCGCCGCCTTCCGCTGAGCTACAATGTAGCCGCTCGCCGTCAGCACAGCCTGCGCCTGCGAGGGAGACGCGTACGTCACCGCTGCAAGTTGAACTTCGATGACTGGGTCAAACATCGGACGTACGAGGATAAATCCAACGACGAGAGCAACAACGATGATTCCGGTGATGATGAGTTTGGTGTTTGCACCGGATTGCGGCGTCTCCCCAGGATCCTCGCGACGGATACGGAGAGATGCAAGGTCGATATTTTTTTGGTCAGCGCTCATGAGATTCTTCAATGGATATTCAAGAACGAGGAACAAGATACAAAAAATTCCCGCCTGTACCAAAACACACTGCAATGTACACGGAGAAGGGCGAAAAGTTTCAGGGAAATCGGCAAACAGCGAGAGTATCTCAGTGAGTAGCGGAGGTATAGAGGGAGCATAGTACTCACCGAAAGCGTTGCGACGAGCGATCTTCCGCTCCGTAACGCTTTCGATGTTTCTTGGAAGGAGAGACGAACATGGATCTTTTTGATGCAATCATCTTCGGCGGCAGGTTGATGGAGTGGCTCATTGCTGTCATCGCCGCCACGCTGGTGTTTCTGATATTGCTTGTGGTCAAGCGGTTCGTCGTCCGCCGCTTCAAGACACCGGCAAAGAAAACAGCAACCGATGTTGACGACTTTCTTGTCGACCTCTGGCGCTCGACAACATCGGCGTCGATATCACAGCGCTCGTGGCGGGGCTGGGCATCGGCGGTATTGCGGTAGCGCTGGCGGTTCAGAATATTCTCGGCGACCTGTTCGCCTCCCTTTCGATCGTCCTGGATAAACCGTTCGTCATCGGCGATTTCATCATCGTCAACGAATTTCTCGGCACGGTCGAACACATCGGCCTGAAGACCACGCGCATCCGCAGTCTTTCGGGCGAGCAGGTGATCTTCTCGAACGCCGACCTCCTCCGCAGCCGCATCCGGAACTTCAAGCGCATGTTTGAGCGTCGTGTGACGTTCTCCATCGGCGTCACATACCAAACGCCGTCGGACAAATTGGAGCGCATCAGTGCGTTGTTAAAAGAAATTGTCGTGAAACAGCCGAAGGCGCGCTTCGACCGAGCGCACTTCAAAGAGTTCGGCGATTCAGCGCTCATCTACGAAGTCGTCTACTATGTGCAGAACCCCGACTTTAACGTGTACATGGACATCCAGCAGGCGATCAACATCGAGATCGTTCGCCGCTTCGAGGAAGAAAGCATTGAGTTCGCCTATCCTACTCGCACCATCCATGTCAAGCAAGAGCCTGCGTTTGCACGCGAAGGTGAGAGCATCGCGGGCGGCAACAAACAATGAGCGACGGCGCTACCATACCGGTGAAGGGGCACATTCACATCGTCTCCAACAGACTGCCGGTGAGGTGCGGTTGATTCGCGAATTTCGCTCGCATCCTGCTTTCTTTTCCGAGTTGCTTTCCCAAGAATTCTATGAGGGATTCTGCAACAAGAGCATCTAGGCGCGCCCCGGCTCTTCTTCAACCGATGGGAAGCAAAAAGGTGTCTGGTTAGCACTACCGCAAGAGATCCCATGATGCGACCGAAATTACTTGTTCTATCGGAATTAAGGTGTTCATCGGGTCTTGACATTCACGAAAAAAAACCAGATGTTGGCGAGTGACGGAAGGCCCTGGGGGGCAGAATGAAGAGAACGAGAGCACGACAAGTATCCCGTCACTGAGCACGTAAGCTTTGTGCTGAGAACGGGATTTTTTGTTTGTGAGTCGAACTCGCCAATGTTTGTGAACATAAGAGATTGACGACGATGAAGATAAGTGTTCCAAGGTTTGCTCTGTGTTCTGAAAAAGAGTTCAAGAATCATTCATAACCTTTTCACGTAGGAAAGAACCACCGCTATGAGATCACTATTGCGATGCTTCCAAGTTTGTGTGGCTTGTGTGATTGTCCTGCAGATGAGCTGCAAGGAGAGCGGCACTGGGCCAAGTATTCCACGTATTGGAGAGTGGGAACTTCTGGGCTTAGAAGGAAAGCTCGTCTCCAATCTGGTTTTAGTAAATAATTATCTCTTCGCTTGTGCCGGTAAAGACGGGCTTTTCAGATTTAATCTCGATGAGAGCAACTCCCAGTGGACATATCTTGGCTTTGCAGATTCAACCCCTATCCGCGCACTCGATTACGGGGTTAGGACTATTATATACGAGCCTGTGAGTAACGAACTGTTTGTAGGCATCAGTGCGCAACCTGAGTCTCTTGCTATTGGCGTTTTCCGCTCAACGGACTTAGGTAATTCGTGGGTTCCATCCGACGGTGGGATCAGGTTCGATACTTATCCAAGAAGCAGTGAGATTGCCTCGCTCGCTCGTTCTCCACACGATCAAAATATTCTCTTTGCCGGATTGCTCTCCACGATTTACAAAAGTGGAGATAGGGGGCGGGTTTGGCATCGTGTGTACGGCCATCGCGAAGCGGGAGGCCTTGGTATAAATGCTATTAGGATTTCCCCTACCAACCCGAATGAAATGTGGGCAGGGGGTGAGTCGTCAAGATTCGCTCCTGTTCTGTTGCATTCTTCCGATTATGGTAACAGCTGGACACGGTTGTCCTCCCCACTACTTGACGGACCATATCACGGTGACAATGTAGTATACGATATTGCGATCCACCCCACAAACGACAGCATTTTGTATTTAGGAATGTTGGGTGTGATTGTGAAAACAACTGATAAAGCGCAGACATTTCAGGTAATCTTAGGGCGGGAAGATGGAAACTACCGTCACTGGCGACTTGCAATCAATCCGACGAATCCACAAGAGCTCCTTGCTACAGGATTTTATCTATATAGAACTACCAACGGCGGCCAGAGTTGGCAAAGAATTAAACCACCTTTTTTTGAAGTCTACGCACTCGCGGTTGACTGGGCAAAGAGAATCCTCTTTGTGAGCGTGTCGAGTCCGGAAAATGGAGTGTATAAGTTACGTTTTTAGAGTTTCCGCATGAACCTTTGGAACGTGCACGAGCGAGACCCGCCACCGATGAAGCAATAAAAACAGTAGCCCTCGTCGGCTTGACCTCACAATACAAATCTCCGCCAAGAGAACGTATCGAAGGTGCATTCTGCCTTCGAGGGCGTTGCTTTTTCTAATGTAACATTCTGAAATCTCAGTTGAAACATTTCTTTGAAAAAGGAGAACGACAATGAACGCAACGAAGAGTATTCGCAGTCTGCGGCAGAATTTTCTGCTGTTACTTGTGGTATGCATATTCGCAGCCACAACAGACATCTATGGACAGATTCAACGATTCACACTGCAAGGAAGAGAATATCTGGTAGAAGCAGGGAAATGGTATACCTTTTTTTGAAGGCAAGAAAGGGGATGAGATCATTCCGCACCGATTGATCGTGAGACTGAAAGATAGAGGGCACGTCGAGAACTTCGACTTTCAGCGATTGAACGTAAGCGGCGTCTCGCTCGGGAGCGCTCGATTCTTAGATGGATTCTATGTTCTCACCATAGCCCCTGATCGAGACGCATTTCAGATTGCGTCTGCCCTTCAGGCAAGCGGCAGATTCGATGTGCTCGAGTTTGATGCAATTGGAAAACGGCATCGAACTCCGAGTGACCCCTGGTATTCCCAGCAATGGAACTTGCCGAAGATTCAAATGCCGCAAGCATGGAATATTACCACTGGAAGTAGTTCGATCATCCTGGGTGTGATCGACAGCGGAACACGCTACACGCACGAGGACCTTGACGGAAATATCTGGGTAAATTCGGCAGAGGATCGCAATGGAAATGGAAGACCTGACTTCATACCAGTGGCGCAAGGGGGAGACCTCGACGGGATAGACAATGACGGCAACGGTTTTGTGGATGACCTGATTGGCTGGGATTTCGCTGGTGGTGGAAACAATCCCCAGCCGCCATTTTCGCCAGATAACAACCCAGATGACACTGACGGACACGGAACGAACGTTGCCGGTATATCATCAGCCCAGACACATAACTTAGAAAGCGGTTCCTATCGTGGGATTGCAGGCGTCGCTGGCGGATGGGGAACACAGAAGGGAGTCAGTTTGATGGTCTTGAGAGATGGCGGCTTTAATCCGTTTCTATCGTTAACGGCGCAAGCCATCGAATACGCTGCTCGAAACGGTGCAAGGGCCATAAACATCAGCAGCGGATGGGGTCCAACTGAACCAAACCTTTCCGTATTACAGTCGGCTGTTAACTTTGCCGTCAACACCCACGGCGTTGTAATCGTTGCGTCTGCCGGGAACAATGGTGCAACAGGAGATCCTTCTATCAGATTTCCAGCGCGATATTCGAACACAATAGCTGTTGGCGCAACAGACCAGAATGATAACCGTCGCTCCTACAGTGCTCACGGTCCGGAAATGGATGTCGTTGCACCTGATGGAGTACCAAGTACGACAATGGCAGGTGGATACACGAGCCAAGTTTTCGGTACTTCCTTTTCCGCACCCCACGTCGCTGGCCTTGCCGCCCTCATCCGCTCGGTCAATCCATCACTTACCTGGCAACAAGTGCGCGATATTCTGCGCAACAGTGTAGATAAGGTACCCGCAATGGGCGGCAACAATTTCACCAACGAATACGGCTATGGCCGCATCAACGCGCACAGGGCTCTCGCACCGCCTCCACCTCCCCAAAACCTTGTGATCACAAACGCTGGTCAAGCGGGGCAATCTCCCAACTTGAGCTGGAATGCCGTCAGTGGAGCAACTTCCTACAATATCTACCGAGGAACAATACAAGGTGCACCGGGCACAGTTAATTGTAATATGGTTCCTGTGTATTCTCTGGCCGGCTCAACCACTTCAACGAGCTATGTTGATGGAGCCGTCATTATGGACCCTAACTCAAACGTTCTGGTCTGTTATTATGTAACAGCTGTAAACCAAGTCGGTGAATCCTCTGGCTCGAATAGAGTTGGTGTCCATGGAACTGCGCCGCTGAAAATGGCAGACCTTAGTCGCTTTCTTGGTCAGAGCATACAAATGGTACCTGAGGTGTTCAGTATCTCCCAGAACTTCCCCAACCCCTTCAACCCAGAGACCGAAATCAGCTTTGGTTTGCCCGAGCCCTCCGATGTGACCATCACCATCATTGACCTGCTCGGAAGAGATGTTGCCACAGTAGCGTCTGGTCATTACAGCGCAGGCTACCGGCGCGTACGCTGGGATGGAGTTGATGCCAACGGCAACAAAGTCGGCAGCGGCATGTATTTCTACCGCATCACCGCCATAGGAGAGAGCGGTAAGCAGTTCAGTAAAGTGATGAAGCTATTGCTTCTCAAATAGTCCCGCTATTGTGTAGCGGGAATGGCGTTGACGAAGTAAGTAACTGCTCTTCATTGTGAATAAAACACAAAAAGGGGCCTTGTTCACAAAAAGATTGTGGGCAAGGCTCTCTTGTTTACGCTTTTGATTTCCATTCCTTGCATTTCCTTTAACACTTCTGTAACTTTTCGATGCAATGGAACGCATCCCGCAGGTTGCAATGCTTGTTGCGCTTATCCTCCTACCCACCGGTTGCGATAAGCAGGTCTTCACCGGCAAGCGCGAAGCCCGCGGCGTCTGGATGAGCCGCTTCGAATACACTGGCGATACCGTTGCGTTCAGCCCCGAAGAGTCCCAACGACGCATCCGCGAAGTATTTGAGCAAGCCCGCCGTGCAAAATTCAACATGGTCATCTTTCAGGTGCGCGGGAACGGCGATGCGTTCTACAAATCCGCGCACGAGCCGTGGTCGCAGAGACTCACCGCCACGCTCGGCCAGGACCCCGGCTGGGATCCACTGCTGTTCGCCAGCGACGAAGCGCACCGACTCGGACTCGAATTGCACGCCTGGATCAACACCTTCCCCATCTGGCGAGGAAAGACGCCTCCGCCGGAATCGACCCCTCGCTCGATGTACCTCGAACATCCTGAATGGCTCGTCTGCGACAATGACGGCAAGCCGATGCCGCTCAGCGATCATTACGTGAACATCAGTCCGGGCAACCCCGCCGCGCGCCAGCATGTGCTGAACGTTGTGTTCGATATCGTCGAGAAGTACGACATCGATGGGATGCACTTCGATTACATTCGTTATCCGGAGAACGCGCCGCAGCAGGGCTACTCCCACGATGCGGTCAGCGTGGCGCGCTTCAACAGTAAAGAGGGGAACCCGCACGGGCTCGCGTGGGATCACTGGCAGCGCGAGCAGATCAACCATTTTGTGTTCGATGCGTACAACGGCATTCAGGAGCGCAAACAGTGGGTGAAGATGTCCGCCGCTGTTATCGGCAAGTACATGGGCACGGGGTGGACGGCCTATCATGCTGTGTATCAGGACCCGCGCCGATGGATGGAAGTGGGCAAGATCGATTTCATCGTGCCGATGGTGTACTGGGAACGCTCGCATCCCACGCATCCGTTCGGTCCGCTCGTGATGCAGTGGCAGGATCGTGTTGCGTATGACCGGCAAGTGCTCTCCGGACTGTATATAGCTCTGACGCGGCGGTTCGGGTGGCAGGAAATCTCGGCGCAGATTGAAGAGACACGACGACTCAAACTTCCGGGTGTTGTGTTCTTCTCCGCCGCCGGACTTTCGCTCAGCTGGGAAATTCTCGGCCTCACGGAGTTTCCGTACTGGGCGCTCACACCTCCGATGCCGTGGAAGAAGGCAGAGCCACCACCGGCCCCGACTGACGTGCGTATGAAACAAGAGGGAAACGCGATAACGATCTCCTGGCAGAGCGGTTCCGACGATCCTTCTCATGTGTACGTTGTGTATCGGTCGGAATCCCCGCTCGTCGATCCGGCCGATGTGACACAGATTCTCTTCGTGACGGGGCGGGGTGCTTCACACGCCGTTGACCGTCAGCCACCGCGCTGTGCGTTGTACGCCGTTTCCGCCGTCGATCGACTCGGCAAGGAAAGCCCGCTTTCTCCCGTTGTCTCATTCGAGATGTTTGCAGCGGCGACGCTAGACGAGGAATGACACGGGACGCGTACAGGAAAAACAGCCCATGCCGGAATTAACGCCGAGAGATGACGACCGGAAGCGCGTGAGCGAGATTCTCAAGCGCGTCGACCAATTGATCAAAGCTGGAAGTCTTGAACTCGCGCAGAAAGAGGTGGAGAACGCAAGGGCCATCGACCCGAAGAATGTCTATGTTCACGCATATCAAGAGCGGCTCATCCATCTTCTTGAGGAGCGGGAACAGAAGCGGAAGGCGGACGAAGAAGCGGTACGGAAATTTCAAGAAGAACAGAAACGGCTTGACGAAGAGCGTCGCCGCAAAGAAGAAGAACAACGGAAAAAGGACGAAGAGGAACGAAGGGCGGCTGAACAGCGTCGTGCGGAGGAAGAGCGATTACGCAAGGAAGAAGATGCCCGGCGCGCACAACGACCTGTTCCGGCTGAGCCGACTGTGCGAAGAAGTTCCAGGCAACCGAAACGCCAGTCGAGCGTTCTCGTCATCGATGATGATGAGCGGCTCCTCGAAATGCTTGCCGCAACGTTGGAGGACGCCAACTTCGACGTCCGCGCCGTGACGACGACCGACGAAGCCTATACCCTCCTGCGGGAGTACACGCCCGACCTCATCCTCTCGGATATCAACCTCGAAACATCCACCATGGGAGGCTTCACGTTCTACGAAAAAGTGCGGGAGATGGACAACCTCTACCATGTCCCCTTTGTGTTTCTCAGCGGCCTCTCCGACGATGCGCTCATCCGCATGGGCAAAGAGCTCGGCGTTGATGATTACATCACCAAACCCTTCTCCGACGAAACGCTGATTTCCACCATCAAAGGGAAGATCAAGCGCGCGCGGCAGTTGAAAGAGCGGATGAATAAACAATCCTGAGACAGCGGCGTTGTTGCTACCGCGCCGTGCCTCTGAAGTTCAGGATCCCTTCTTCGCCCCCCTTCGCGTACAGGTCGCACAACCGGTCGTCGGCATCGACATGGTAGATGTACGTGGCAGAGCGTGAGCGGGCAATGCGCGTGAAGGTCTTGATGCGCTGGACGAGGTCATAGTCCTCGGCAAACACGACATTCCTGAATCCTCCGGCCCGAAGAAGCACCGAGCGCCGCGCAACGATCGTTCCACTGGTAAAGCATTTGCTGACGTGAATCATCGTTCCCGGTCGCTCGACATCGGGGACAAATTGCCGTTTGTTCGGACCCACACACCGAATGCCGCCGTACACAAGCCCCACATCCCTCCGTCGCCGCATGAAGTGAATTCGACATTCCAAATGTTTTTCCGCGTACTCATCGTCCGAATCGAGGAAAGCGATGAACGCTCCTTGGGCGAGCGCGATGCCGTCGTTGCGTGAAAGAGCTAATCCTTTGTTTGCGTGACGCACAAACCGGAGCCGTCGATCGCGCTTCACGACCGGCAATACCATTCGGTCGGTATCGTCCGTACTTCCGTCGTCGATGATGATGAGCTCCCAGTTCGTGTACGACTGACGCAACACCGACTTGATTGCTCGCCTCACAAGCCGTTCGCGGTTGTACGTGCAAAGAATGACGGAGACAAGCGGTTCATTGTTTGATTGAGGGGTCGTCATTACCACAGATTCACGCTGATTCTACTGATTTTCGCACCTGCCGCTGAATCCCTGCTTCGCGGAGTAGGCAGGGATGCGTACTCCCGAATGATTGCGAGCGATTGACTGCGCAAGAATACGCCCTTTCACCCCTCTGCCTATCATCCACTTATCATGACTGCTTCTCATCTCCCCCGCTGTTGTTATTCCACCACCCACGGCTCCAGGAGATTCTCGCCGATGCCCTGAATAAACCGGGAAGGCTTCGTCAGGATCATTCCCGACTCGCGGTCGTAAATGTTGACCGGGTAGGTGATGAAGAGGTGCTGCTTGGCGCGTGTGCAGGCGACGTACATGAGCCGGCGTTCTTCTTCCATTTCATCGTCGCTCGCGGCAGAGCGCATGGTGGGGAATCGCCCTTCCAGCGCGTAGATCACGAAGACCGTATTCCACTCCAACCCCTTCGCGCTGTGGATTGTAGAAAGTGTCAGATACTCATCCTCCTGCCCTGGTGATTCGATATCGACGACGCTCTCGTTCGGCGGCTCTAGCGCTAAATCGGTCAACAGCTCGTCGATGTCCCTGTAACGCTCGGTGATATTCTGAAACATCTCGAGGTCTTTCTTGCGCTTGAGATGGTCGTCGTAACGAGCTTTCAGAATCGGTTCATAGTATTTCAGAATGTGGTACGACTTCTCTCCCGGCGGTATCTGTGGCGAGGCAACCTCGTTCAGCGTAGCAAAGAGCTCCTGGACGTTGTTGGGATACGCGTTGTACTCTGACCAAAACTTGGCTGTTACGATTGCCGCGTCGGAGTCAGGGTTGGCTGGAACGCGGCGCTTCAGAATATCGTCAATGACTTTCTCCGCCGTGCGCGGGCCGACGCCATCCACAAGCAACAAGATACGGTTCCACGCGACGACATCGCGAGGATTTTCCAGTACCCGGAGATAAGCAATCATGTCCTTCACGTGCGCCGTCTCGACAAACTTGAAGCCGCCGAATTTCACAAAGGGGATGTTGGCCTTGGCAAGCTCGATTTCGAGGTCGAACGAGAGAAAAGAAGAGCGGAATAATACCGCCATCTCTTGCAGCGGAATCCCCTGCTCGCGCAACTCGAGGATCTTCTGCACAACGAAGCGCGACTGCAGGTTCTCGTTTTCAGCGACGACGAGCTGCGGCAGTTCTCCGCCCGGCTTGGTCGTGTAGAGTTCTTTGTAGTACATGAGTCAATGAAAAATGAAAAATTCAAAATGAAAAATAGGCCGGAGTTTTCTTTTTTCCTTTTGAATTTTTCATTTTGAATTACCTGCTCCTCGTTTGAGTATCTCATTTGCTAAATTCAAAATCGGCTGGGTGCTGCGGAAGTTTTCTTCGAGCTTGATCGTCTTACAGTTGGGGAATTGCTCGCCAAACTCCAAAATGTTTCGGATTGTCGACCCGCGGAACGAGTAAATGCACTGTGCATCGTCCCCTACGACCATAATGTTCTGATGCTTGGAGGCCAGCAGTTTAACAATTTCCGCTTGCACCCGGTTGGTGTCCTGATATTCATCCACCATGATGTACGTGTGTCGCTCGGACAACATGCCGCGCACAACCTTGTGGTGGTGCAGGAGCTTTACAAGGTTCACCAGCAGGTCGTCGTAGTCCATCAGATTGTGCTCGCGCTTGTAATGCACGTACGCCGTGTGCAGAGCGTTGATGTCTGCTTCTAACTCGATGTATTGCGGATAATCATTCAGAAGGAGATCGGCCAGCGGCGTCATCGTGTTGAGCGGTCGGCTGTAGAGATCATAAAGGGCTTCTTTGCGAGGGAAACGCTTCTCCTTGGTGTCGAACTTCATCCGCGTGCGGAGGAGATTCATCACGTCTTCAGCGTCGGTCTGGTCGAGGATCGTGAAGTTCGGCATGTAGGCAAGCAAACTGCCGTGTTTGCGCAGCACGCTGTTGGCGAAAGAGTGGAACGTGCCGCCGGCGACGCGCTCGCAGCGACTATCGAGCAGAATCGCCGCACGCCGCAGCATCTCCTGCGCAGCTTTGCGTGTGAAGGTGAGCAGCAGAATGTTCTCCGGCTTCACGCCAAGCTCCACCAAATACGCAACGCGGTAGACAATGGTGCGTGTCTTGCCCGTTCCGGCTCCGGCAATAACGAGATGCGGCCCGTCGAGCGAGGTGACCGCCTCGTGCTGCGCGGCGTTCAGCTCGTTCTTGTAGTCGATGACGAACTTCTGCGGATGGACGAGCCGCAGGTTGTCATGCGGGAGTGGTTTGAGGGTGTATTTCTTCATTGACGCAGATTCATACTGATTCGACGGATTACCACAGATTCGTACAGCAAAATGATTGCGGGAGACTACCACGCTGCTGGTTTTTCTATGCCGCGTTGATGGTGTTGAGCACAGCTTCTGGATATCGGGCTGCGACGCAGAGTAAGACTCGCGCGGCGCCTTCGGGTTTACGCCGCTTTTGTTCCCAATTCCGAAGAGTCGCCACGCTGATTCCCAACAGTTGGGCAAACTTTTCTTGTGAAAGGTTGAACTGTTCACGGATAGCTTTTACGTCTGGGTCTGAGAGATCGAATACGCGACTGGCTTTCTTGTGCCCACGGAGGGTTGCTCCTCCCTCCCGGACACTGCTGAGCAATTCAGCAAACAGTTCTTTCTTCATTTCAATTCCTCCTGAACCAGTTTTCGGAGTTGTCTCAATTGTTCGCGTGTGAGATCGGATCGTTCGCTCTTCGAAAAAGCGAAGAGCATGAGAAGAATCCGTCTGGATTTGAGCCAGTAATAGAGAATTCGAATACCGCTACGTTTTCCGTGGCCGAGAACTCTCCAGCGAAGTTTACGGATGCCACCGCTGCCAGGAATGATTCGACCGAGTTCAGGATGCACCGTAAGCGCCTCTTGGAGAATACGGTACTCCTCGTCAGCAAGTAGCGCCGTGATCCGTCTTGTAAAGACAGATGTCTCAATGATGAGCATAGGGAATATACGCCATTGGCGCGGGAATGTCAAACAGAGTAAACTTAGCGCATTGCAGTAAATGTCATGCCTGCGATACGGCAGCCACTCAAATCCACTCTAATCGATTCACCCGCGGAGCTTCATCGTGAGCTTGCCTTTCCGAACAAGAAAGAGCTCGTCTTCGTTGTCATGATGATGCCAGACGAACTCGCCCTTGAGCTTCACGAGTTTGACAGGAATCGTTCAGCTCGCCGACGATCTTTCCGCCGGAGGCGGACAGCGGTCGTGAAAGAGACTGAGCTTCTGCATCAGATTGACCTTGCTGAGCATCTCGCTTCACTCCTTCCGCCTTTCGGCTCTATAATACTCAATCAATCCCGTTGTCGATGAATCGTGTCCACCAGGTTCTGCCTTGCCTTGCAGTTCCGGTAAGATTACCTTCGCTAACTGTTTTCCCAACTCCACGCCCCACTGGTCGAACGAGTTGATGTTCCAGATAACACCCTGCACGAAAATCTTGTGCTCATACATGGCGACGAGTTGACCGAGCACGCGGGGAATAAGCTTCTTGAACGCGATCGTATTCGTCGGTCGGTTGCCAGGGAAGATTTTGTGCGGGAGCAGCGCCTCGGCTTCAGCCGGCGGAAGATTGGGAAGCTCCTTTCTCGCTTCAGCTTCAGTCTTGCCGCGCATCAGTGCTTCGGTTTGCGCGATGAAGTTCGAGATGAGGATCGCGTGGTGGTCGCCGATGGGATTGTGCGATTGCATCGGCGCAAGGAAGTCAGCGGGGATGAGCTTCGTGCCCTGATGCAGCAGTTGGAAAAACGCGTGCTGGCCGTTTGTGCCCGGCTCGCCCCAGATGACCGGTCCGGTTGAGTAGTCCACTACTTTGCCGTCACGGGCTGCACGTTTCCCGTTGCTCTCCATGTCTCCTTGCTGGAAGTAGGCCGGAAAACGATGCATGTACTGGTCGTACGGGATGATCGCGTGTGTCTCGCAGCCGAAGAAGTTGTTATACCAAACCCCCAGCAGCGCGAGGATGACCGGAATATTTTGCTCTAACGGCGCTGTCCGGAAATGCTCGTCCATCTCGTGCGCGCCTGTGAGCAGTTCCTCGAAATTATCCATCCCGATGTAAAGTGCGATGGAGAGCCCGATAGCCGACCAGAGTGAGTAGCGCCCGCCGACCCAGTCCCAGAATTCAAACATGTTCTTCGTATCGATGCCGAACGCGGCAACGGCCTTGGCATTGGTGGACACAGCCACAAAATGTTTGGCGACGGCTAAAGGATCCTTCACATGCTCGAGAAACCATCGCTTGGCAGACTCGGCGTTGGTGATGGTTTCCTGCGTCGTGAACGTCTTGGAGAAGATGATGAACATCGTCGTCTCGGGATTGAGCCGCTTAACCGTTTCCGCGATGTGCGTACCGTCGACATTCGAGACAAAGTGACATCGTAGCCGCTCGTGGCCGTAGGGTTTCAGGGCTTCGGTGATCATAACCGGACCCAAATCCGAGCCACCGATGCCGATGTTGACAATGTCGGTGATGGCTTTTCCGGTGTAGCCCTTCCACTCGCCGCAGCGGACAGACTCGCTGAACGCACGCATGTGGGCAAGCACGTTGTTGACCGCTGGCATCACGTCTTCGCCGTCCACCACGATAGGCAGATTGGAGCGATTGCGTAGAGCGATATGGAGGACTGCACGCTGCTCGGTAACGTTGATCTTTTCACCGCGGAACATCTTCTCCATCCACCCCCTGACGTCCGCCTGGCGAGCGAGGTCGAAGAGCAGCGACATCGTCTTTTCGGTGATGCAATTCTTGGAGTAGTCAACGAGCAGGTCGTTCCAGCGGAGGGAGAATTTTTTGAAGCGCTGAGGATCGCTGGCAAACAGATCGCGCATGTGGAGCCCCGCAACTTCTTTGTGATGTTGCGCGAGGGCTTGCCAGGCGGGGGATTGGGTTAGGGTTGACATAATTGACCGTATGTTCGCATGATGTTCACTGATTCAAGACAGATTTCCACAGATGCGCGTATTAACATGATCGGGATGGACGCACGGATGAGGCATAAGAACCGACCTCTCCCCCTATCTTCCTCTCGTCTGCTCACCCACTCACTTCCCCCTCACCGCTTCATACGTCTTTGTCACGTTCCCCAACGGCCCGCCAAGCCCCGCGCGGAAGTTGGGAAACTCCTTCTCGTACTTCGGTGCGAGCTGGTCGCCTACGGCTTTGACAGCTTCTTCCACCGTCGCGCCCTTCTTCACCTGTGCTTCCACGGCGGGGTAGAGATCTTTGAGGTACTGCACGACGAGGTTCAGTCGGTCTTTCCCTTTCTGCACCGGACCATGGCTGGGAATAATCTGTTCAATCTCCAACTTCCCGACGCTCTCCAATGTCGCCGCCCATGCCAGCGGCACGGCGTCACGCATAAAGGGCAACCCGCCTGTCAGCATGTCGCCCGTGATCAGCACGTTCTCTTTCGGCAGATAGATGAAGACATCGCCGCGAGTATGCCCTTCGCCGAAATAGAGTACGCGGACTTCGCGCTCGCCGGCCCAGAGAGTAAGACTCTTATCAAACGTCAGATTGGGGATCGTGATCTGCAGCGTCGTCAGTTCTTCGAGATACGATTCATGGTTGGCGATCTGTCGTTGGAGAACCTGCTTCGCGCTGTCGGTCATTGTCGAGCCGTCGGGGTTCTTGCCCTCTGCCAATCGCGTTTTCAATCGCCCGATCTGCACCGGCAGGCTGTCGAGATTCTGCTTCACGCTCGGAATCGCTTTGCCGATGATGTCATCCCGCGTGTTCACGTGCGAGATGAACTCCGTGCCGATGGGAAACGCCGCCTGATACGCCTGATTGCCCTGCACGTGGTCGCCGTGCCAGTGCGAGTTGATCACGTAGCGCACCGGCTTATCGGTAATCTGGCGGATGGTTTGAATCAGGTCCTTCGCCCAGCTCGGTCGCAAGTGCGTATCGACCACAATGACGCCGCGGTCGGTCACAATGATGGTGGCGTTGCTCAGAATGCCCGGTTTTCCGATAGCGCCGTACACACCGTCGGCGACTTTGACGATGTCGAAGAACTGCGACGTCTGCGCGACCGCAGTCAATGCGGTGAAAACGAGTGCAAGAAGCAATCTCATGGGTTTCATAGCTTCTCCTTATAACACGTAGTGATTGGCAGGCCGGCCCATTGAAAGACATCAGTCTGCGGGCGGGAAGATAGCGCAAATTACGGAAAAGTAAAACGACCGCCTCATCGAACCTTTGCAGCACGAGTTTGAATATTGTACATTGAACAGCGATCGTAGCAGCCAAAGACAGCGGCGGTGCACCGAAGCGCCGGAGACAGCAAAAATAAACCATCGCACGAAGGCTATTTGCAATCATTTAGCTGTACTCATCAGTGCAAATCCATTAAATCGGCAAGAATCCGCGTAAGCGTATGAACATCCTCGTCCTCAATTGCGGCAGTTCCTCCCTTAAATTCCAGATCATCGAAACCGACCTTGATCTCATCGAAAAGAATGCCGATGTCCGAAAAGCCCGGGGGATCATCGAGCGCATCGGCAGTCAGTCGCTGATCACCCTGCAGGCAGATGGTCAACCAACAGTGAAACAAGCGGCTCCGCTTCGAGACCATCGTGCCGCGCTCGACTACCTGCTCCGGTGGGTCATCTCCCCCGATGCGCAGATTCCGGGCATTCAATCGCTTTCCGATATTCACGCCGTCGGTCATCGCGTGGTGCACGGGGCAGAAAAGTTCTCGAAATCAGTCGTAATCGACAAGAGCGTCATCGAAGGCATCGAAGATTGCATCGAACTTGCACCGCTGCATAATCCAGCGAACCTCAAGGGGATTCATGCAGCGCGGGAGTTGCTCGGACAGGGAGTACCGCAGGTCGCCGTGTTCGATACGGCATTTCATTCCACAATTCCTGAGACGTCGTATCTCTACGCCATCCCGTATCAACTGTACCGGCGGCACAAGATACGGCGATATGGATTTCACGGCACGTCGCATCGCTATGTTGCCTACCGGTATCGGCAGATTGTCGGAAAGAAACGCGAAGAGACGAATATCATTACACTTCATCTTGGCAACGGTTGTTCGGCCTGCGCGATCCGGAACGGCGACTCGGTGGATACATCAATGGGGCTGACGCCACTTGAGGGGCTCATCATGGGGACGCGGTCGGGCGATCTGGATCCATCTATCATCGAGTTCCTCGCTCACAAGGAGGGAACGTCGCTCACCGAAATCGACGCGATGTTGAACAAGCAATCCGGGCTTCTGGGCGTCTCCGGACTCACGAACGACATGCGCGAGTTATTGGAAGAAGAGCGGGAACACCGGGATCGGCGTGCAACTCTTGCCGTCGGCCTTTTTTGCAAACGCGTGAGGAAGTACATCGGCGCGTATCTTGCTGAGCTTGGCGGAACGGATGCGATTGTCTTTACCGGAGGGATTGGCGAAAACTCAGCTGTTATCCGTCAGCGAGTCTGCAAGGGGTTGGAATGGTTGGGGATTGAGATTGACGAGGTGAACAATAGCCAGACCTTCGGCGGGAAGGAAGCAGAGATCACAAAATCCGGTGCGCGGGTCCGTGTCTTTGTCATCCCGACAAACGAAGAGCTGCTGATCGCCCGCGACACGGTGCGGTCGATTACCGGCGCGCCGAGGAGATGGTAGGAGATGCGACCTTCAGGATGTTTCCGGGACGGGTTTTTGAGTCTCTGCTGTGTTGTTAAAGTAGAGGGTAAACAGTGATTGAAGCTCATCGAAATTGCCCTCGACGGAATATCGGAGCGAGTCGCTTAGCGAGTGGAGGATAACAATGGCGTTGGGGCTCGCATCCTTTTCGGTCACTTCCACCAGTCGCTGGCTAATCCCCCTATTAACCATTGCAACCTCCCGATAGATCTCCAGCAACGGTTTGAGATCGTCTTCCACCTGTTCTCCCCTGAGTCTCCGGAAATGCTGAGCCATCAGGAACATCGCGAGGACGCGATACGTCGTCTCTCGTGGGGTCGCAAAAGGGAGATGGAACGGCGCCATGGGTCGCAGCTTGTCCATCACCGGACAATCGCTCGTCGGCATGATGATGCCGAGTATGGAGCTCAGTCCTTTCTGGAGCGAGGTGTTTTTCGTGTATGTCCGCTCGCGTGTTTCAACACGCACTTCCGTTTTGTCATACGAGAAGTTTTCCTGGAACGCTTCGACGATTGAAACGAGATTGACGGCTACCGGACAATACTCCACCGTATCGGCCAGCGGACAATTCTCACACTGATGATGGTGAAGTTTAGTCCATTCGGGTTTGGCTTGCCGGTCATCGCCGTGGTAGCGGAATGTGGCGCCATCGAGCATAATCTCAAATCGCTTCTCGGTTCCATCTTCAAAACGAAAGATGTAGACGTACCGAATATTGTTGTTCGGTGTCATGCTCCTCCTTCGGAGTAGTGTACACTCACGATGCCGTGATCGGTAGAGCAAAGTTGAGTCGCTGAATGGCGTTGTCATCCCGCTCCATCCAGAATCTCCCTCCAACAGTTTCGATAAGCTGACGCCATGCTGTCAATGCGAGAACAGTTGTCTCGAACTCGCTGGCGCGTTTAAAGAGCTTCTCGGCCCCCTGTTGAAGCATGCTGCGACCGGTCGGGTCAAGGTCCGTCCCGGTGTACGAAATGGAAAAGACAAGCGAGTTCGCCGTGCCCGACGGTTCTGCATCGTCATTGCGAAGCACGGAGAACTTCACCAATCCTCCCTGTGCAACGTATCGGAACGCATGGTCGAATGCGTTGTTCAGCGCTCCCTCGACCAGCAGGGGGGAGATGGCCACCGACGGCAGGTCCTGCTGTACCTCTCGCTTGAAGATAATGCCGCGCAGCTTTGCTAATGCTGCATACCGCTCGGTTGCTGTTTTCACAACGGCGTTGAGGTTTGCCGAGCGGCCGTCAATCGGTCGTTGGAGCGACTGGAGAAGGGATAGGTCGGCCACATCCTTGAGTCGAGTGAGGGCTTGCTCGGCCAAACGGCGCGTGTACTGGAGCAACTCTTTGTCCTCGTCGGTTGTCGTTGTGCGGGGGGAAGATGCAACAGTTTCGAGGATGGCTGTGATCGTAATGAGCGGGCTGAGGATACCGTAGAACTGCAGTCCGGCGTTCTCCTGCCGATATTCATTCAATGCCTGTTCGGAGTGACGGGCGCGGAGAATGGCGTTGACGCGTGAAATCAACTCCGCCATGTCCACCGGTTTGACCAGGTAGTCTCTCGCGCCCTTCTTCAGACATTCAAGCGCGGTGCTGAAATCCGCGAATCCGGTAAGCATCACAACGTCAGTCTGTGGACGGGATTGTGTGATGTAATCCAGCACTTGCAGCCCGTTCATACGCGGCATGTTAATATCCAGAAGAGCGACGTCGAAGGTTTCTGCCTGTAACAACTCCAACGCTTCTTCTCCGTCCGCCGCGGTGGTGACGTCATATCCCTTCGATTGAAGACGAACCTGCGTCGCTAACCGCAGGGTATCTTCGTCGTCGACGAGCAGAATTTTACCGTTCATGGATCGTACCTCCTTCAGTGTAGTGTTAGAGTTCGTTGACCGGAATACTGAAACGGAATGTGGTGCCCTTCCCGTGTTCACTCTGGACGTCGATGACACCACCGTGCGCTTCGACGATCATTTTGCAAATGGCGAGTCCGAGGCCAGTTCCTTTTTGGGTAATCTTCTTTGCGGTGGTGAGTTGTTTGTAGCGTTCGAAGAGCAGCGGTAATTCGTCGGCAGGAATGCCGAAGCCCGTGTCCGAAACGCTTACTTGAATGGCGGGATGGTGGTCGCCCTCTCGTTCCAAGCCATGGGGCAGGACATCAACCCGCACATTGACTGTGCCTCCGGAGCTCGTGAACTTGAGTGCATTACTCAACAGGTTCATCACGACTTGTTCGACCTTTTGCGGGTCGGCGTGGATGCGTGGGATTGCCTCACCAACGTCAACGAATAGCCCCACATTCTTTCTCTTGTACGGAAGTTCATGCTGCTGGACGATTCGCTGGATGAGATCCGGCATGTACAAAGATACTTTCTCTAACCTTACCTTTCCGGCCTCGAAGCGGGAAACGTCGAGCAGATCGTTAATGAGCTGGAGCATCTTATCCGCCGATTGAGCGGCAGAGGCCAGGAGTTCGAAATCTGTCTTTTTCAGGGGCTGTGTTTTATCTTCCATCTCATTGAAATACTCGATGACCATCTTGATTCCCAGAAGGGGGTTTCGCAGGTCGTGCACAAGCATTGCAGTGAAATCCGCCTTCGTTCGTTCAAGCTCGGCAACAGCGCGTCGAAGCCGAACCAGGGTGCGCGTCCGGACAAGCAGCTCCTCGGTATCGATGGGTTTCGTCAGGTATTCATCGGCGCCCATGAGCAGCCCGGCTTCAATACTGTTGGGGTCTTTCCGTTGGGCTGTGAGGAACACGACGGGAATCCGCGCTGTCATCGTGTTGGCACGAAGGCGCTTCAGTGTCTCAAAGCCGTCCATCTCCGGCATTTGAATGTCGAGCAGGATAATATCCGGATTGTGCGCAGCGGCCAACGTCAGACATTCTTTACCGCTGGATGCCCGCAGCATCCTGACCGGTTTGCGCTTCAGTGCGAACTCCAGTAGGTCGAGGTTATCCTCCGTGTCGTCGACCACGAGGATCGTTGTGGTTTCTTGCGGCTCAACGGCTGCGACGGCCGGTTGGGCCGGTGTGGTCCTTGGTTGTTCAACCATAGTACACCCCCTTAGTTCGTATGAGCGATATTCAGAATCTTTCGAATCGTTCCCGAGATGACCTCGCGTGAGAATTCACTCTTCTGGAGATACTGCCAGATGTGTGAATTCAACTCGTCCCGTTCCTGTTTCGAGAGCTCTTTCCCGGAGAGAATGACAACCGGGATGTTCTTCCATGTTTCGTGTTGCTGCAAGCGGCGCACAACTTCCATCCCATCCATATTCGGCATGATGAGGTCGAGCAGGATCAGCGCTGGAGTAGATGTCCGTAGAATCTCCAGCGCTTCAGAGCCGCTGTTGACGACTTTTGTTCGGAAGCCGTCGCGTGTGAGCAGTTCGCGCAGCATGATGGTGTAGTCGATGTCGTCGTCAACGACGAGGACGAATTCATCGTTGGACTTGCATGTTCGTTCGACGATACTGAGGAGTCGCTTGGGTTCAACCGGCTTTGTCATAACATCCAGAGCACCCAGCGAGATGGCCAAGGGCCTATTATCGATGATCGAATGAATGATGACGGGGATGTCGCGGGTTTCGCCGTGCTGCTTAAGTTCGCGCAACACTTCCCAGCCGTCTTTGTTCGGCATCATAATATCGAGTGTGATAAGGGAGGGTTGGAGCTCTCGCGCGAGTTTGATTCCCTCATCGCCCGAGAGCGCTCCCGTCACGGCGTAGCCTTCCGGTACAAGGTATTTGCGGAGGATTTCAATGACGTCGGGGTCGTCGTCGATGCAGAGGATTTTTGTTCCGCTTCCCGATGTCATAACGGGTACCGCCCCGCTTTGCGGGGTGGGCGCAGGAAACTTCGGCTGCATGGAGATTTCCTTCTCTGCCGGCCGGCTCGGGACTTCCTTCCCCTGATACACCGGAGGAATCGCCAGCGTGAACGTCGACCCCTGTCCGTAGACGCTGTGCACGGTGAGGTCGCCGCCCAAGATGCGCGCCAGCCGTCGCGAGATCGGAAGTCCAAGGCCGGTGCCTTTGTACTTTCGCGTATTACTGGTGTCGATCTGCTGGAATTCCTCGAAGACCCGCTCGTAGTTCTTCTCTTCAATCCCGATCCCGCTATCCTTGACCGCAAAACTGACGAAGCCGTTGGGGAGCTTTCGCACGGTCACGGCGATCTCTCCGGCATCGGTGAATTTGACGGCGTTGCTCAGCAGGTTGACCATGATCTGCTTCGCCTTCAGCACGTCGGTTGCCAGCATGGGAAGTTCCGGCTCGATCTCCTGTTTGAGCATAAGCCCCTTGGCCTTCACCAACGCTTCAACAGTCATGAGTGAGTTTGAAACGACTTCGGCCACCTCTTCGGATTCTACATTGACCGTCATCCGTCCCGACTCGATCTTCGAGAAGTCGAGGATGTCGTTAATGAGCTGCAACAAGTGTTTGCCGTTTTTCAGCACCTTGTCGAGGGCCTTGCGCTGGTCGTTTGTCAGCGGGTCGCCGTTCGGCCCGAGCAGCACAGAGCTGAAGCCGATGATGGAGTTGAGCGGTGTGCGCAGCTCGTGGGACATGCTGGCGAGGAAGTCCGATTTTACGCGGTACGCCTTTTCGAGTTCCGCATTCTTTCCGTCGAGTTCCTCGTTGCGCTTTGCCACTTCCCGCGAAAGCTTTTGGGCAGCCTCATAGTTGCGTGCATTGGTGATTGCAACGCCGATCTGCGGAACGGAATTGTTGATGATGTCTTTGCGTGTGTCGTCGAACGGTGTCATGGAGCCGAGCACGATGACCCCGAGCAGTTTTTCTTGGAACAGTATCGGAACGGCCACAATAGAGCGCGGCACGACGTCCGCGATGCCTGTTTGAATCGTAAAGCCCTCCGGCGGTTGGATATCGGCAACCTCAAGCGGTTTCCGGAGAAGCGCACATTGGCCCGGAATCCCGTCTCCGAGCGCGTAGTGCTTGGTGGCGGCCGTGCGACGGTCGAGGGCATAGCCGTTGGTTAATTGCAGGAGTTGCGCATCGGGGTCGTATTCATAGACTGCGCCAATCACTGCACCTGAATGCTGACACAGAAGTGCAAGGCTGCGGCTTTCGACCTCCTCGATGGTCTCGTGCGTGTTGAGTTCCGTCACGAGTTCGGAATAGGCATTGAGCCGCGTGTACGTACTGCCGAGGAGTTTCGCCATGTTGTTGAAATCGTTTGCAAGCTCGCCAAGCTCGTCAGACCGATGGAGGTCGATGGGTTCGTACTTTCCTTCCACGATGTTCTTCGTTCCCTCTTTCAGTTTCTGCACCGGCTTGGTGATCGACCGTGTGAGAACGAATCCGAGTGCCAGCGAGAACAGGGCAACCAGAACGTTGACGATCATGATGAACGACGTCATTTGTTGACTCAGGTTGATGGCAAACTCGATCGAAGCGGGCGAGGAGACGATTTTTTTCTGAGTAATCTCCTTGAGGAGGGACCGGGCAATGGGTATGTAACGAACATTCGCCTCAAGCTCGAACAATCCTTTCAAGCGTTGTGCTGTCTCCTGCTCGGTGAGACGCTCCTCATGGATACTGATGAACTTGTTGCCGACATGTTGAATCCAGCTGTAGTAGAGGTCTTCAACCCGTTTGAGTGAGATTGTGCTGCTGGTGTCGGTCGCAAAGTCCTTCTGTGCGGCCGTGAGCGCCGTGCTAAAGTCGTTCAGCCCGCTTTCGTAGACGGCTCGGACTGCCGGGGACCCTGTAAAGGCGTATTCCCGTGCAGCCGGCGGGACGTTATCGATGAATGAGGCAAGACGGTTGACGTTCTGTACCGATTGCATGTCTGCCCGCGCAGCGTTGAACTTCTCTTCAATCTGGCGGAGCATGTTGGTGATCAGATACGTCATTGCCGTCAGAATGAGCAGCAAAAACCCGAAGTTGCCGATCACCTTCCAGAACAGTTTTGACTTCAGCATAGGATCCTCACGTAGTCATGAGTGTTGTTGTGCGGTGCGTCCGTCAGACTGACGAACGGACCGATTGATCGAGATACTTTTTGATAAGCCCGAGGAGTTCTTCGGGGTCCATCGGTTTGGTATAGTGCTCGGCGCATCCTACCTCGCGTGTCCGCTGTTTGTCTTCCGGCTTCGCCTGTGCCGTGAAGGCGATGATCGGAATGTGACGTGTCGTTTCGTTCCCCTTCAGGAAGGCGACTGCCTGATATCCGTCCATCACCGGCATTTGCATGTCCATGAGGATCAGTTCGGGGTTTCGCTCGACAGCGAGGTTGACAGCCTGCTTGCCATTCTCAGCGATGAGCAGTTCGATGTCCAGGTTGCCTCGCATGACCACAAACTCAACGAGGTCCCGGTTGTCCTCGTCATCTTCAGCAAGGAGAATAAGTCGTCCCATTGTTGCTATCCTTTCTCATCGCTTCTGCTATGACTATGCGAGCGATGAAATATATTCACGGAAGTAATTGAGCTTTTCGTTCATGACACTATTGAGCGCGTCGACGTCGACCGGTTTCTGGACAATACCTTCGTTCGGTCGTAGTTCCGACGACTGAAGCTGGCTGAGGTCGGCGGCCCGACAGAAGAACACGAACGGGATAAAATTGAATTTTGGATTGACGCGCAGCAGGTTCAGAAACTTCAGTCCACTCAGGCTCCCATTGGAGAAATCCTTCTCGCACAGGATGAGATTGGGGTTGACCTTCTCGATCTTTTCGAGCGCGGCTTCGGGCGCTTGAGCGTGAACGACGGCGTAGCCCATCGCCTTGAGCCGGCCGGCGAGGTCTTTTCGCATCTGCTCGTCCTCCGTGACGAGCAGCAACGTCCCTTTGTACTGGTCGGCGACGAGGTCGAGCAGAAACTTCGATTCGTTCTCTAAGTATTCGGCAACGCTCACGCGATAGACTTTCCGGAGCCATTCGAGCGTAGAGGATGAGCTCCGGAGAAGTTTCCGTTTTGAGACCATTTCCTTGACGGCCCGGCTGTACATGTCGAGCTTGACTTCTCGTGTCAGCGATTGCTCTACCTCTGCTGAAATACCGAGTGAGGAGGCGAGTTGATGTAATCGGTCTTCCTCAGGTTCTTTTGGTGCTCCGTTGACCCAGGCTTTCTCGAGTTCCACGCGAAATTGCTTCACAGCAGACTGAAGCTGCCGCTCGCTGATTTCCTCGCGTGCTTTCTTTTCTTGTTCGAGCGAACGCGATAGTTCTTCAATCTGCCTTCGCATGTCTTCCAGTACTGTTGAAACTTCCGCGGAAGCGGGCGCGGACGAAGGCCCTTCGGTTCTTGCGGGCTCTGGGGTTTTTCGCTGCTTTAGCGGCGGAGGTTGCACGTGTTCCTGAATTGGTGGCGGAGCGATGAATCCGTTGGCGGCCTTGGGAACATCGCGGGGAGTGGAGGCAAATGGTTCTATAACCGGAGGAGCTTGAGAAGGCAGAGGTGCCCGTGGCTCAACGCGCTTAGGAGGCGGAGTCGTTGGCTCAGCGTTTACTGTCTTCGGAAGTGATTCGGATTGGGGGATGGTCTCCTGCAACGGCAGGGCGAAAGGGCGCCGCGCAGCCTGCTTTTTCTGCTCCTCTTCCTCAAAGTGGTTAATCCGGTCCTCGAACGCAAAGAGGTACGGATTGGCAGGATCGAGCTCTTTCGCCCGGCCGAGAGCGTTGCGCGCCGCCTGAAAGTTCAGGTCCTTCAGAGCTTTATCGGCTTCACGCAAGCAGGCTTTCGCCTTCTCTTTATTGGCCGACGGCTCAGTTGAAGGGAGTTCGGCTCTGGCAGTATTTTTTGTTTTGAACAACACGAGTTGGGGAGATTGACTCGTTGCCGGACGTTCTTCAGTGTGTCACCGTGTTACAGGCTCTTCTTGTAGTCTTCCTCCTTGTTGGATGTGTATGCTCGTTCGACGACCCACTGGTTCCACGTTCTTTTCCTCCTACCCGTTGAGACGGTTGTCGATTCGAGGTTCACGACAGCGATTCGCGTAATCGCTACTCCACCGATGGCTCCGGAGGAAGTAATTCTGATACGGTCTCCTTCGAGACCGGAGTCGTCGCAAACGTAATTCAGTACACCTCCATAGAGGGAACGCTTTCTCAACTTGGGCATTTGGTCCGGCTTGGCCGTTCCCAATTTGTTAATCGCATGCTGGATACCGCTTTTCGCGATTTCCTCGGCCTGGATTCGTTTTGCGAGGGCATCGCTCCTCATGACGGCGCCGCTATCAGCGTGCCGGAAGTTGTAGGAATAGACGCCGATGATGATGCAAAGCCCGGAAATGAAGATAACTTTTGATGTACCCATAGTGCATTCTCCCCTAAATATTCGGTGGGAAAAAGAGGCTCTCCCATGATACCGATGGGTTTACCCCGATGGTTGAATATCGCTGTTCGATCGTTATTCGGATTGAAAACGACCGTATTTCTGAGACAGTCGTTGTTGCCACGCCCGATGCGTTGAAGTACGTGAATTGAAATGCCGTCACTCCTGTTGCGATGGCAAGAGGAGCCTCGTCATTGATACGTCGATACACCGACGATTGCGTCGTGTCGTGTTGTGCCGTACTGCGGTAATAGTGTACGCGGTCGAGAACTCCGTCGTTGTTCAAATCAGCCCAGTACTGAAGCTCAGCCGGGTTTGCCGCGATGATCGTCTCCGTCGTTGAACCGAAACCGAGATTCTTGAAATCGAAATACATAATCTCACTCGCGACAGCAAGATTTTGCCTGAGTGTGTTTTCAGCCGTTTTGCGGTACAGGGAATCGTTCATCGAAAGCGTAATGCGGAGAATGGCAATGACGATAACACTGCGGATCATCATGGAGCCGACGATATCGAGTACAATGTTCATCAGTAGGTCAGCAAGGTGCTGAAGGTAATTTTTTGTTTTAGATACACAGGATGTTGAACCGACACATCGGCCCGCTTGAAGTATGTTCTCCATCTTACCCGCGTGCTCAGGTCGGTAGCGGAGACATAGTAGACGCTTGTCGAAATCACAAACCCCGGCATGTGTGCCAGATTCACGACCCGCGAGTAGTTGTGATAATCGTCAACGTCGTCGAAGAGCGCCAGCGACTGAAACGGTGCTGCATCCGGCAGGGGGCTTATTGTCTCACCGACATCCGGCCCCAGTGAACTGGGCGCTGTGAAGTTGCTCGTCGATTGATACACCGTTTTATTCTCCCTTTCGTCGTATTTTTTCAGGGCGAGTTCTGCCAGCAGCGCTTCGGCCAGGATCGCGGCTTGTCCGTACGCATCGGCCGTATTGACTGTCTCATCGCTCTGTACGACCATCCGATTGGCACTCAGGATGGCAACAGAGAGAAGCACCAGAAAGGCTGCTGTAATCATGGTTTGTCCGAGACCCATCGGTACGACCTCATCAGATTATCCACTGGTATGCTGCTGAAGTTCCATCAAACTCGTTTGAGCGGCACGGCGGTACTCTTCCAGTGATTTCGAAAATTCGGCCGTATGCGCTCCATGCGATGCGTTCGCATGGAGACGGTTTGCCATTTGAAAGACCGACCGCGTGGCAGACGAGACAAGGCTGTAGTCCTGTCGCATCCGGGCGATGCCCTTGCGGAGCGACGGCTGGTGTTCCGGCGGTACCAGCGGCAGCAGTTCTTCTTCGTACCGGTCAAGGTTGTTCACGACCATCGAGATTGAACTTGTGACGATCTCGGACAGCGACGCCAGCGTGCTGTGGAACAGATCGATGGCCAGGATGCTCTTGATCTGCTCGCTTTCGATTATCTGTCGGAGTTCTTTCTCTTGCCGGAAAAGATAGCGTTCGTACACGCCGTGGATGATGACCGGAAGATGATTGAGGTCGATCTGTTCCTTGCGGATGTAGTCGTACGCTCCCAATTTCATCGCTTCCACGGCAACCGCTTCGGTGCCCGCAGCCGTCAGCATAATAACGGGCGTTTCCATTTTCCTCTCGTGCATCCACTGTAGGACGTTCAGGCCGTTCATCCCCGGCATCTTGTAGTCCAACAAAACGACGTCGACGTGTTCCCGCTTGAGGATCTTCAGTGAAGCTTCCCCGGAGTCGGCGGCAAGGACATGCAGGCCGCTGTCTGCAGAGAGAACCTCCTGGAGAATCATCCGGAAGGAATCTTCATCGTCCACCAGAAGAAGAGTGATCGGCCGTGTTTCATCGTGTTGGGTTGTCATTGATCCTCCAGTATAAAATGTGGGAACGTGGGCATGGTTTACAAATCGTTCCTCTGTCATCTCAATCGTCATCAACCGTTACAGCCATTACTTCTTCGACTGACGTGACGCCTTTCCGAAGCAATTCGAGTGCGTTCATGCGCAGCGTGCGCGTGCCGTTGCGTAATGCGCGATCGCGAATGGCGGCCTCATCAACAGAAGCTCCCGCCTCCAGAATAAGGCGTCGGACGTCGTTGGTGAAATAGAGCGCCTCGTGAATGGCCGCGCGGCCGCGGTAGCCGTTCGTGCATTCGCTACAACCGATGGGGCGAAAGAATGTCGTCGCGGGGATATCAGCTTCAGGAAAGCCGAGTGCCACGAGCCGGTCAACCTCCGGCTCGGCGATGGGGCTCTTACAACGCACGCACAGCTTACGCAGGAGCCGTTGGGCAAGCACGATGTTGATGCTGTAGGCGATGAGAAACGGCTCCACACCCATTTTGTACAGCCGCGAGATCGCGCTGACGGCGTCGTTTGTGTGAAGCGTCGAGAGTGTCAGATGGCCTGTGTTGGCGAGCTTGATGCCGATGTCGGCTGTTTCCCTGTCGCGAATCTCTCCGACCATCACGATGTCCGGGTCGTGTCGCAGGATGGCACGCAACGCGCCCTCAAAATCAAGTTTGGAGTTCAGCTTGACCTGCCGTGCTCCGTCAAGAAAATATTCGACAGGGTCTTCGACGGTGAGAACGTTCTTCGAAGGGTCGATGACCGTGCGCAGCGCTCCGACGAGCGTGGTGCTTTTGCCGCTTCCGGTGGGGCCGGTAACGATGACCATCCCGTATGGCTTGGCAATAGCTTTGCGGAACACCGTTTCGGAATACGGGTCAAATCCCAAATCCTCGATGCGCGTGCTGACCGACGGCTCCTTGAGGATGCGGATGACGATCGACTCGAACTTGTTCTTGAGTTCCTTGCCGACGAGCGGAATGACGGAAACGCGGAATCGAACAGTCTTCCGGTCGATGGACATCTGAGCGAACCCATCCTGTGCTGCATTCCGCTCGAACCGGTCAAGATTCTTTGCACGGTCTTTGACCACGGCGGCAACGGCCTCGGCGCGGGTATCGGTGTGAGTGTACCAGAGCGTCAACCGGCCGTCAATCCGGAAATGAAACTCTGTTATCTTTTCGCCTCGCGGGATGACGTGAATATCGCTCGCACCACCGTGCACAGCGTCGGCGAAGATGTTCTGCACCAGGTCGATTAGACCGCTTCGGGTAATTTCTTCTTCGAGCGCTTGCTCATAGTGCTCGAGCTCTTCTTCGGATTCCTCGCCGAAGTCGGATTGGTCTTTCGTCCGGTCGCGCTCTTTGTACATCGACCGGTCGACGCTGACACGCTTCCACAGTTCTTCCCATTGAGAAAGTGGTGTATAGCACACTTCGAACTTATGGAAGGAGAAGTTGCGTGCTAACAGGCTTGTGTGGGGAGATGTGGGGTCGGGGGTGATGACAAGGAGTCGGTTTGGTCGCTCGGGGTCGGGAGCGAAGGGGAGAATGTTGTGGTCGGCTGCAATCGTTCGGAGCGCGGGTGGGATACCGTTAAGTTCGCGGCGGATGAACGCCAACCGGTCATCGTCGACAGTTTGTGTTGTAAGGTCAACCGTGCGGAATGCGTAGTGTTCGGCCACCTGCTCGTAGACGCTGTGGCGGTCGATGTGGAAGTCTTCGACCAACACTTGCGGAAGTTTCCGCCGGTTCTTCCAGTCTTCTTTTCCCATGATGTCGAGGGCTTGCGAGAGAATCTCCGGGGTAATAATACCCTTGCGAACAAAGGCTTCTCCCAAGTCTCGTTTCACGTAGGTTTGCATCGGTTCTTAGCCCTCAGACGGTTGAACCATGACGGTATTGTCCTGCGGCTTCATATCGATTGTTGCGGTCTCCGACGACAGGATGGTGAGGAACACCATAGTCAGCATGATGACCATCGTAATGGAGACCTCGATGATGCTGACGAGATTTTTCAGGGCATACTGATTCTCGGTTTGGTAATAGTCGGCAAGTTGTACGGCGGTGTCTTTCACGGTTCCGGTTTCACTGGCGGTCTTAAACCGGGAAAGCGCCATTTCTGGGAAGAAGCGGGCGGCTTCCATTGCCCGAGCGAACTCGGTGCCGTATTTGAGCATCGAGGGGATGGCAACAGTCTTTATCTGCTTGGCGAGGTAGCGATTGCCGCTAGATTCCGCCGCGAGCCGGATTGCATCGATGTTCTCCCCAGAAGTATACATGATGCCCAGCACGCGGCAGAATATTTCGACCGAGGTGTTCTTCATGATCCGTCCGATATACGGAACGCGGATGATGTACTGGTCGAGCATCAACCGCCCTGGGGAGCTCAGAAGGTATGCATACAAACCGGCGGTCGCTAACACAATGGTGCTGATGAGGAGGGTCAGGTTCTCGCGGATACCGTAGCTGATGCCCAGCGTGAACGCCGTGAGGGGAGGCATCTCGGCAACCATCGAGCCCATCACTTCAGCCATCTTCGGAAGCAGGAACACGGCATAGAAGACGATGGCGCCAACGAGCGTCATCGAGGTGACTCCCGGAAGAATGAGCGAGCTGACGAGTCCTTTCTTAAACTCCGCCTGCCGCTCAACCAGCAGAGCGATACTGCGGAAGATGGCTTTCATGTTGCCGCTCTTTGAAGCGATGCCGATCATGAGAGCGACGTGATAACCGAACACGCTGCTTTGTTTGAGGAACGCTTCCCGTGAATCCATGCCGTTCTTCAGGTCGTTGAGAATCTCGCGAAGGGCATTCTTCAAACTCTTATCGCGTACGTTGGTGGACATCGTCTCGAGCACTTCGTTGAACAAAAACTTCTGCTCGAGCAGGCGTGCGCTGGTGCTGACGAAGGTAACGATTTCGCTCGACGCTGCTTTCGTTTTGAAATCGAACAGACGCCGAACGTAGCGGACTTCAAAGCCCATCCGCTTCAGAGCGCTCATGACCTCCTCCCGCGAATAGGCGCTCTGGTAACCGTCGATGATTTTTGTGCCGCGCCGAACACGATAGGCGTAGTTCTTCTTGCGGCTCACACCGATGAGCTTTGCCTTGCGCGCCAATGCAAGCGAGCGCGCCTTCTTGCGCGCCTCGAAATAGGACGATGCGCTGATAAACCCCTGAATGGGTTTTCCCTTCAGGTCAAGAGCATCAATGCGATAGTCTGCGAACGCGTAGCTCATAACCAACCGATGCTTCTTCTGCGCACGGGTCGTACAAACCGTCCACGCGCAGGGAAAGAAGAAAGTTCATTGTAACAATGTGGTAGTCGGTGTGTTTCACAGTGCGGGATGCTGCTGCCGCGATGGATAGGTCTGTGAAGACACACGTATCGAGAGGTTGTCACTCGTCACTGCAAACGCTGTTCCACCATCGTTTGCAGCTTTAAGAAAAACGAAGTAGCTAGAAAGAAAAGAAGTTAGGAAAGATGCTTGAGGAGTGGAATGAACCCCATTCCTAAAAAATCGGAAAACAGCATGAATCGTTCCGAGTTACTCAGAATGAGGTCGATGAAGCTTAATGCCAAGCTTATGGCATTTATCGTAGAGAGTTTTCTCGGGGATTTGCAGAAGCTTCGCAGCATCTCGGACAACCCAGAGAGTATCTTCAAGCGCCCGGTTGATCGCGCGGCGCGATGCGTTTTCCTTCGCTTCCTTTTCAACCTCCGCAAGGGGACGATGCTGGCCATACGCGATCATCCCGTGTGATACCTCAAGAGGAAGATGCTCAGGCTCGATGGAACCGCGCGAGCAGAGCAGGATGGAACGTTGGATAACATTTTCGAGTTCACGAATATTACCCGGCCAGTCATAAGCGACCATGAGGTCGAGTGCCTCTTGACTGACGGTGATGGAGGGTTTTCCCAGTTCGGCGCCGTACCGCTTGAGGAAGTGTTGAACAAGGATGACGATATCCTCGGTGCGGTCGCGAAGCGGAGGAATGTCGATCGGGAAGACGTTGAGGCGATAGAAGAGGTCTTCTCGGAACAGTCCCTTTTTCGTCAGTTCGGAGAGGTTCTGGTTCGTGGCCGCGACCACGCGAACATCAACTGTAATGGGCGTGAGCGAGCCCACACGTTCGATAACACGCTCCTGCAAAACACGCAGCAATTTAACTTGCGATTGCAGGTCGAGCTCGGAAATCTCGTCGAGAAAAATGGTGCCCCCGTCGGCGAGCTCGAATTTGCCGAGCTTCGTTTTGATGGCGCCCGTAAACGATCCGCGCTGGTGGCCGAAGAGCTCGCTTTCAATAAGGTCTTTTACGATCGAGGCGCAGTTGACCACGATGAACGGTCGCCCTGAGCGCTTACTTGCAGCATGAATCGCATGGGCAACAAGCTCCTTCCCCGCGCCTGATTCTCCGGTGATGAGAACATTGACGTTGGTGCCAGCGACACGCTGAATAGAGCCAAGTACATCTTGAATAGCCTGACTCTTGCCAACGAGAGCACTTGTCTTCCGGCTGACCTGTTCTCGAAGAAAGTCATACTCACGCTTGAGGAAGCGGTCGGCGATGGCTTTTTCGATGAGGAGCTGGAGCTCGGGGATGCGCGGCGGCTTGGTGAGGAAGTATGGGGCACCAACCTTCATCGTCTCGGAAGTCAACGCATCCGTACTCGTGATGATAACAGGCACATCCGGCATGGATGCTTTGAGACGCTGAATGATGTCAATGCCCAATGAGCCATGGCCGGCGTGGGGATCCAGGAGAATGGCGTCGACCTGCTTTCGGTGCAGGATCTCCCAGGCCTGATCCTCCGACTGGGCAATGAAGAGTTCGAAAGCTTGAGCGGCAGATTCGGAAAAACTCTGGAGGAACATCTCATCGGCGTCCAGCAGGAGAAGCGATCTGCGACGGAGTGGACTACTCTTGTTTTCGGAGACAGAAGTTTGTTGAGTGTTCATAGCGGCCCAACCCTTGAGCATTCCCCTCTTGGTTCGTCACTGCAATCGCCACAGTCCAACATCGTGCGTATGGTGGTCCAGAAGAAAACGAGCTTCAGGTTGGGTGAAAATTTAAGAGAGACTGTGCGAAAGCGGTATAGCATGCTCTACCGTACCTGCCTAAGTGGTCTTGCTCAATTTACTAAGCATCACCACTTATATTCGTAGGATCTGGTTCTAAGTTCAAGCTATCGCAAGAGTTGAGCAAGCCAGAAATTATCGCAGAATGGAGAATTCGAGCTACCCGCGCAATACTCCATCTGGGGCATTGTACCAGGAACGGCACAAACCATCCGTGAGGTGCCCAGAATAATTTTTTCACTTGACATTTACGGGAGATTTGTTTACAGTCATCAAGCTTCTTCGTTGCCACGACACAACACGTTCTACCTTTTCAAGGTTTCCATGTCCCACAACTCCTGGCACGCGAAAGGGACTGCTAACCGTTCCAGAGAAAAGGTGAGCGACCATAAGTTTATAATTCTTACCCCGACCTTTGTCGGGGTGGGACACAAAGACCCGTAAGCCGTCCTTCGGTCGTGGCAACGATCAGGCTTGCGGGTTTTTTTTCGTTGTTGCAATAACAATTGAGGAGATATCCAAAATGAAAAAGGCAAAAAAAAGTGAATCCGAATTCGATTTCGGACTTGGTGGAATCTTTAAAGGCATTGCGTCCTTCTTAGACTTGCTTGCAGAGATGGAAAAGAAAGGTCTGACAGAGGTGAGGAAAGAAGGTGAGCTGGGGAAAGACATCAAGGCCGTCTATGGTTTTTCTGTGAAGTTTGCCGGCGGAGGCAGACCAACCGTTGAACCTTTTGGCAATATTCGAGAAGACAAGGAAAAAGGGCCGATGGTCGATGAGGTCCGAGAGCCTATCGTTGATGTGTTCGACGAAGGGGATGTTGTGGTGATAGTCGCGGAACTCCCCGGTGTCAGTGAAGAAGAGATACGATTTGAAATCAAGGATGATATTGTGATACTCTCGGCTGAGTCTGGAGAGAAAAAATATTACAAAGAAGTACTTCTCTCCAGCTCAGTGCAAGAGAAGAAAACATCCTCTTTCTACAAAAATGGGATCTTCGAGTTAAGACTGTGGAAGAAGTAAGACGCAAGCGGAAAAGAGCCGACAGTCCGAAAGCAATCCTTCCCGAAGAATCTTCCGGATCAACTGACCAGGAGAAGAATGGCGTGTATCTCTACTGCATCTTCTCGGGGAAAGAATATGCCCTGCCGCTGGTGAGGGGGATTGACAACACCAATCCTATTTTCTCGATCAAGTATGGCGACATAGAAGCCCTTGCGAGCTACGTGCCATTAAGCGAATACAATGAGGAATCGTTGGAAAAAAATCTTCGCGACTTGCAGTGGATAGCGCCACGAGCTCAAGCGCATGAGAGAATCATCGAGAGTGTAATGCGATTCTGCCCTGATGCGGTTGGGATTATCCCGATAAAGTTTTGCACCATTTTTAGAGATGAATCGAAGGTATCTGAAATCCTCAGGCGGAATTACGAAAAACTGAAGTCACTTCACGATTATGTGGAAGATAAAGAAGAGTGGGGCATCAAAGTCTATTTCAATGGCAAGCAGATTCGTGAAGCGGACATCACTGAGACTTCGTCCGATGCCCTTGTCGAGCCACTCAGTCAAGTGGCCGCAGAATCAACTGACAAGATGAAAGAGATTGAGGAGAAACTCGCAGTCGTTTCGCCGGGGGTGGGGTACTTTTTGAGAAGGAAAAGAGACAGGACGGTCAAGGAGAACACAGAAAAGGTTCTTCGTCGGCTGACGGAAAAGATCTATGAGGAACTGCAATCCTGGGCTGTTGAGGTGCGCAGAAACAAACTCTATGGCAGACAGCAAACCGTAAGGGATGGCGAAATGGTTTTAAACGTCGCCATGCTTCTGAAAAAATCAGATGTCGGGAAGGTCAAATCGAACATAGATGAGCTTGCGGCTACGTACAGCGGCAGGGGGTTTATCTTTGAGCTCAGCGGTCCGTGGCCTCCGTATAATTTCTGCACTGAAGGTATCGAGACCGTGTAAGGAGTCTTTTACAGAGTGTTTATGAACGCATTCATGCGTAAACCCCCAGGGGGAACACCGAGGCAACGCACAGCACCCACCGTACGCTGCCAGATTTCCATCTTCGGGGAGGTGGAAAAAGAAATTCTCCAACTCACACATCTCATCAACGCGACAAAAGATGCTGTCGAAAAAGAACGCTACGCCAAGCTGATGCTGAGAGAGCTTGGCGTTTTGCTTTCATGTCACGCGTATAACGAAAAAGACGAAAACTGTGTTAATTGCCGCAGTGCATCTTCCATAAGGAAAAAGGCAGGAGAAGTAGTGCTGAAAGGAATTCAACTTGCCCGATTCCATCGGGGCGAGCACGGAGAATAAAAGGATGATAAAACGCCGGAGAAACACCTTGATCCGAAGATTGATCTACATCCCTATTGTGCACTCTGAGGCGGATATGGGATCGATGTCGGCAAGCCTCAAAGAAGTCTATATGGAACGCTATGGGAAAGGGAAATGGACCCGGCGCGCAAATCTTGTGGGAAAGATCTGGAAAGAAATCGAGAGGAAACTCTCTTTGCTCCCTTTGGATTACACCAGGGTGAAAATCTATCAAGATGGTTTGCCGAAATGCGGACGGGAACTTGAGATCACAAAACGTGCAGCAGCAGCGGGAAGCGAGAACTACCAGTTCCTTCTTCGTTTGGTGAATAAGGGGGCTCAGCTCATTGGTACGGACGACCCCGACTTATTGATTCAAGAGTACAATCAGCTGAAAAACACGCTGGAGAATCTGCAGGGTAAGAGCCTTTCGCCACACAAAAGCAAGTTGCTTCGCTCCCGTTCTGCTTCGTCAAACTCAGGCGGAGTGTTGTCCCAGCGGGACCGATACATAGCCCAACGAATAGACGAAACCCTGAAACCTGGCGAGACGGGTTTGCTTTTCGTGGGGGTCGTTCACAGAGTGAATGAGCTGCTGGCTTCTGATATCCAGATATCCTACCTGCTACCAATCTAAGAGTTCAAATTCAAATGGAGAGACAACAACAAGAGTGAGGGGACAGTGCTACCTGCGCATGACGAAAATTCGCAAAATACCTTCAGAGTTGCCGAAGGCTTGGGCAAGGATGTGGGCAAAGGATTGGCTCGATTGGATCCCAAGGATTTGGAAAAACTTGAGATTCAGGTGGGCGATATTATTGAGATCAAGGGTTCACCCCCTTCTGAGTCTGCTCAGGCCCGCCAGACTGCTGGCGGCCAGGCAAGGCAGACAGGAAAGCGAGTAACGGTTGCCAAGGTAATGCCTGCTTTCAAAGATGCCAGGGGAAAAGGCATCATCCAAATCGATGGCATTACCAGAGCAAATGCCGGCGTCAGCCTGGATGAGAAAGTCGCTGTAGCAAAGATCTCCCCCAAACCAGCCACCAAGGTTGTCATCAAGCCAACCGGAGGATCGAGTACTCTAATGAGAGAACGAGATTTGGAGTACATGGGCAAGCTGCTCGATGGTTTACCCTTGGTAGCCGGCGATAGAATCCGGGCTACGTTGTTTGGCTCCCGATTCCAGGACTATATTGTGGTGAGCACTATTCCCAGAGACGCGGTAGTAATAGGTAGCGAGACCCTGATAAGAATTGAAGAGGCCCCGACGAAGGCAGGAGAAGAAGCGGGACAGGTTGGGATTTCCTACGAGGATATTGGCGGCCTGCATAAAGAGATTCAACGCGTTCGTGAGATGATCGAGCTTCCTCTGAAATATCCACAGGTCTTCGAGCGATTAGGCATTGAGCCGCCGAAAGGAGTGCTGCTTCACGGTCCACCGGGATGCGGAAAGACCCTGCTTGCCCGCGCCGTGGCCTATGAAACCGATGCGACGTTCTATGCGGTGAGCGGGCCGGAGATCATCCATAAGTTCTATGGTGAGAGCGAAGCAAAACTTCGTGAGGTGTTTGAGCAGGCGAGGAGAAATGCGCCAAGCATCGTCTTCATCGATGAAATTGACTCCATAGCTCCGAAGAGGGAGCAGGTCGTTGGCGACGTGGAAAAAAGGGTTGTGGCTCAGTTGTTAGCACTGCTGGATGGACTGAAAGGACGCGGGCGGGTTATCGTCATAGGAGCGACGAACCTTCCCAATGTTCTCGACCCGGCACTGCGACGACCGGGTCGCTTCGATCGAGAAATCGTCATCGGCATTCCTGACTCCCAGGCGAGGGAGGAAATTCTCGAAATTCACACGCGCGGTATGCCCCTACGCGAAGATATCGACCTGAAAAAGTTCGCCGAGATAACCCACGGCTTCACGGGTGCTGACCTGGAGTCTCTCTGTCGAGAGGCAGCGATGACGGCGCTGCGCAGGATCATGCCAAAGATTGAGTTCAGTCGAGAGGCCATCCCGTATGAACTGTTGATGGAGCTTGAAGTCACCGCAGACGATATGCTGTCGGCATTGGGGGAAATCGAGCCGTCCGCTATAAGGGAAGTTTTTGTGGAGATTCCAAAAGTGCGCTGGGATGATATTGGCGGCCTCGATGAGGTAAAACAAAGGCTGGTTGAGGCCGTGGAGTGGCCGTTGAAATATCCCTCTCTTTTCAAACACGCAGCCGTAAAACCGCCCAAAGGCATTATCGTTCATGGCGCGCCCGGAACTGGCAAGACCCTCCTGGCCAAGGCTCTTGCTTCAGAGGCAGGAGTGAACTTCATCTCCGTGAAGGGACCTCAAGTGATGTCCAAGTATGTTGGTGAGGCCGAGCGTGCAGTCAGGGAGATTTTCAAAAAAGCCCGCCAGGCTTCTCCGTGCATCTTATTTCTCGATGAGCTCGATGCCCTGGTGCCGACAAGAGGACTGCGCGGTGGAGATTCGGGCGTGACCGAACGGGTGATAAGCCAACTGCTCACCGAGATGGACGGCATTGAAGAGCTGCGAGGCGTTCTCGTCCTCGCAGCGACGAACAGGATAGATATGATCGATGCAGCATTGTTACGTCCTGGCAGATTTGATTTTCTCCTCGAGCTTCCAGTCCCGGACGAGAAAACACGTCTCGCGATTTTCAAAATACACACGCGAGGGAAACCGCTGGCGAAAGATGTTGATCTACGAGTGCTGGCGAAAGAGACTGATGGCAAGGTCGGTGCTGACATCGAAGCGATCTGTGCCAGGGCTTCGATGGATGCGATCCGAGAGTTTCTTGCTAAGGTCGGAAACTTCCTGGGTAAAACGGATGATCTTGCGGCTTTTGAAATTGGACAGAAACATCTCAAAATGGCCCTGGCGGGGTTTGTGTCAAAGGGTTAACACGCGAGCGGCTTCGATGAGAAAAAAGGTTTGGAATTCAACGCTGAACTGGATGAACAAGAATCCGATTCTCTTTGGTGCGCTGACAGCTGAAATACGAAGGATATTTGAGGGGAATAGCGACACTCTGCGGCGGCCGGATCAGATCGAAGCATCGATCCATCGTGTTCACAGCGCCGTTAAAGATGCGACGGTTTATCAGTCAAGCAAGGTTCTTGATTTGCTGCTGCAAAAGGAAGCTTCTTATCGTCGGCTCCTGGCTACCGCGCTTTTCCGGATCGGACTCCCATCTCATACTGATCCTATGTTCGAACATGCTCATTTTTTCCCCTAGATTTCATTACCGAAAAACGTCACAGGACGGCTTCCGGATGGCGTGAACAACCCTGTTGCAGCTATTCGTGCAATGATGGCTGGGATACGGAAGTCATTTGAGTGAGGAGCTACCTCTTGAAGTCTAAGGAGGGTACCGATGAACCGTCTCTCAATGTACAATTGTCTGTTGTTCGAACTTCCACTCGCCTTATTGGTGCTGGACAAGAATCAAAAGATTATTTTTTCCAACAGATGTTTTTATGAGCTGCTTGATAAGTTCGAACAAGGAGTAGGAACCGGGACCGGGCAGATAATGACCTTTTATGAGGCAATGAGAACGTGCATCGACCGAGTTCAAAAAGAAGGCGGACATAAAGAGCTTGAGATCCATCTGGAGCATCCCGCCCGGGCTGAGACGGGTTCCAGATCGATTTTCCGAGTTATCGTTTCGAGAATATCGTTGTGGGACAGCCCATCACGACGAGTCAGGACGATATCTCCTCCTGCCAACGGCGGGGCAGACAACGCTGGTGGACAGGATGGGTCGGCCATTCTGGTCATACTGGAAGATATCACCGAAAACATTAGAATGGAGGAACACGTGATACAGGCAGAGAAGATGGCGGGCATGGGGCAGCTGGCAGCAAGCATAGCGCACGAACTCGGCAACCCCATACAGGCCATCATAGCCACGCTTCAGGAAATCAAGAGACGCTTGAAGAAGAAGGAAGCTGACCTATGGAGTCGCCTGGATACTGTTCTTGATCATTTGAAAACAATGGACAAAATGATACGAGACATGATAAACTTCACCGCTCCAAGAAAAAGAAGACGACAGCATAGCGATATTCAGAAAGCGATCTCCGATGTTTTGACGTTAGTATCCAGACAAATGGCTCGCCAGCATATCAAGGTTAGTACTCAGTTCTCTGAAGACATCCCTCGTTGCTTCATGGATGAAAGACAAATGAAACAGGTGTTCTTGAACTTATTCAAGAATGCTATCGAGGCGATGCCGGGGGGAGGTATGCTCACTCTGAGAACAAGACTCCTGAGAGAAGATGGAGCGCCTCTATCTGAAGGATCCTCCGAAAAAGCCGTTGTCGTAGAAATGTCTGACACCGGTGTGGGGATATCCGAGGATGAGTTGAACCTCATCTTCAAGCCTTTCTACACGACGAAAGAGAGCGGGACGGGACTTGGTTTATCAATCTGTCGCACAATCATTGAAGAACATTTTGGCAGTATCAAAGTGGAAAGTTCCGTGGGAAAGGGCTCAACATTTGCTCTCGTGTTACCCCTGGAGGGAGCCAACCATGGCAAAGTCTAAGCGAATCTTAGTCATTGATGACAACAAAGACTTCACCGCAAGCCTTATGAACACGCTGGAAGAGTATACGGTGTTTTCGGCGGCGTCCGGGCTGGATGGACTTGAAAAAGCGAAAGAGTTACGGCCGCATCTTGTACTGTTGGATTTGAAAATGCCCAGGATAGGCGGTATGGAGGTCTTGCAAGGTTTGAAGAGAATAGGCGATATGCCGGTGATCATGATGACCGCCTATGGGAACGTGGAATCGGCGGTGAGGGCAATGAAATTGGGCGCTGAGGACTTTCTCATGAAACCCATAGACAGTGGGAAACTCAGGAGAGAAATCGATAAGTTCTTCTCTCTTCGCGCAAAACCCTGGCGGGACCTGGCAATCCGTCAGCTCATTGTGGGCCACAGCGCGCCGATGAGAAAAGTGTGGGAAATGGTGGACAAGTTCGCTCCCACTGATGTCACAATACTTCTAGAAGGGGAGAACGGAACGGGCAAGGATCTTTTTGCAAGAGCGATCCACGAAATGAGCAAGCGGAACGACGGGCCATTCGTGCCGCTGGACTGCGGCTCCTTTCCTGAGACGCTGATTGAGAGCGAATTCTTCGGATATGAGAAAGGAGCTTTTACAGGTGCACATGAAAAAAAGATCGGCTTGTTTGAGTCGGCCAATCGTGGTACGCTCCTTCTTGACGAGATTTCCAATCTTCCGCAGAACGCACAAGCAAAGCTTCTTCGGGTACTGCAGGACCGTTGCATCTACCGCTTAGGTTCGAAAGGATCGAAACCCATCGATATTGACTTTAGATTGATCGCCGCTACGAATGCTGATCTGGCAGAGATGACGAAAACGAAAGCGTTTCGCCAGGATCTCTATTATCGGGTGACCGCCGTGATCATCAGAATCCCGTCTTTAAGAGAGCGGCTGGAGGATATTCGCCCACTTGCTGAGCACTTTCTGAAAATCTACAATAAGAAATTTAACAGAACCATTTCTGGAATTTCTTCGGACTGCGTCCAAATTCTCAAAAGCTATTATTGGCCCGGGAATGTTCGGGAGCTCGAGAATGCCATCAAATACTCGATTCTGTTTGCAGAGGAAGTGATTGATTCCTCTCACCTGCCTGAATATCTACGCTCAGATAGTTCCGTGCTGATGCATCAGGCAAAGGGACAACTCCCTCTTTTTTCTGTCAACGGTAAAGAGATGAGCATGGAAATTAAGTTTGGGTTTGATATAGAGAACGGAATACGCTTGAAAGAGGTGAGCGCAAAGGCAGCCGAGGCAGCGGAACGAAACGTTATCCGCGAGGTGATGCATAAAAAGAAATTTACCCAGGTCCAGTTGGCGGAATTTCTTTGCGTCGATCCCAAAACCCTCCGGACAAAATTAAAACGGTTTAAGCTTTCCCCCGAAGGTTGATGATGCTATGAAGCAGAAGATCAAACATCTTCTCAACGAGTTAACCGACGGTCTCGCAGAGGGTTCTCAACCAATTTTGATAAAACTCCTCTTTGCATTTCTCGTCGTTAGTATTTTCCCATTTGTCTTTTATTTTCCAGCAAAGCTTATCGATGATTGGCTGGAAACAAATTTCGGAATCAACGTTCATATCTTGATGTTAGGCGTTGGAATTACAGGTTCAGTTGTGATGTCCCTGCTCTTCGCACGGCTGATCATGAACCCTTTGCATGTGTTGGAAAAGACAGCAAGGGAAATTCTCTCTGGTGCGGGCAAGCAATTACAAGTTGACGCAAGCGATGAGATAGGACAGCTTGCCCGGAGCTTCGATTTGCTTCTGACGGAGCTAAAACGACGGATGGGTGAAGGCGGAATCCGAAAAGAGGTTTCGCTACCTTGTGGAAAAAATGGGCGAGGGCCTGATTGTAGCAGACGGAGATGAGAACATCACCTTTGTGAATGACAAGATGTGTGAGATTCTGGGCTTTGAACCCAACGAAGTGCTTGGACGCAGCCTCTATCAATTCTTGGATGAGACCAATGAAGCGGTTGTTCGCGAGAAAATTGTAAACAGGAGGAAAGGGATTCCAGAAAAGTACGAGCTCCAATTCATCCGGAAGTCAGGCGATTGTGTTTCGACGATTGTATCCGCCGCGCCGCTGTACAGCGACGAGGACAATTATGTTGGCTCTTTTGCCGTCGTCATGGATATTACTCAATCCAAGAAACTCGAGAAGAGACAAAGGGAACTTGAACTGGACCTTCTACACAGTCATAGGTTAGCTGCAATCGGTCAGCTTGCGACTGGCATCGTCCACAATCTGAGTAATCCATTGGGCACAATACGACTTGCAGCGGAAGTCATAAGGAAAGAACATGGAGGAAGAAAGGTTGAACGGATCCTGTCTCAGTGCGACAAAATGCGTGAGATTATTTCCAACATTCTCCGTAAGGGTCGGCAGGAAACTGAAAGCCAGGAACAACTCCTTGACTTAAATGAGGTGCTGAAGAGCGAACTTCTATTCCTTGAAGCGGACTCAAGTTTTAAGCATCAAATTGAAAAGGAGTACGACTTTTGTGAGACACCTCTTCTCATAGAAGGCATCTACAGTGATTTCTCACAGAGTTTCAGCAACGTTATCAGGAATGCCATCGATGCGATGCACGGGTCGCAGCAGAAAAAGCTCACGGTCACCACTAAGATAGATTACTCCTCAATCTGCATTAGTGTGAAGGATACCGGATGCGGTGTCCCGAAAGAGAACATTCCAAGATTGTTCGACCCGTTCTTTACGAGCAAACCTCGGTTAGGTGAACAGAAGAGCGATGAGCCGACCGGAACAGGGCTGGGACTGTGGAGCGTGCATCAATTACTAAGTCCCTACGGTGCAAGATTTGAAATACGAAGTGAAGTCGGCGAGCGGGGCACTGAATTTGTCATAAAACTTCCCACGGTGCGCCATCCAGGACCCGTAAAGGCCATAGAAACCTTCGCTGTTCCTCACGTTTATGAAATGGCGGTATTAAACAGAAAACGTAAGGATGAAACTGGAATATGAAACGAAAAGCGAATGTATACATTGAGAGTTCGGTGATAAACATGTATTATCAAGAGGAAGTACTTCCATTAAGGGAACGGCTTCTTGGGTTAGTCAAAAACCTTCTCATATTGCCAATTACAAATGAATCGCGGGAATTAGCTGAAATATATCGAAAATATAGGCGTCTTCCTGAACGCGATGCTCTTCACATATCTATTGCTTCTCTGGAAGGAATGGACTTTCTTGTAACGTGGAATCTCAGACACATGGTAAAACCAGGAACCCAATATATGGTTCGGCGGGTAAATATGGATGGCGGTCTGCCAGTGCCACAGATTGTAACCCCAGAGGACTTTTTTGAGGAGGTGTAATGATGCCTAAAATAATTGTGACTGAAGAAGATAGACAAAAAGCAAGAGAAAAAGCTGAGAAGGAGTTTCCAGGTAATAAAGTTCTACAAGCGCTTCATTATCACGGATATATTCGTGAGATAGAATGGAAAAATATGACAATAGAAGAAATTCAAACAGAGATACGCAACGCAAAAAAAGAACTGAGGTTAGCGAGATAGAAAATGAAAACGCCACTTCATATAACACAGGCTATACGGCTTCACTACGTTCGCCCAAACCCTTCGCTATCGCTCAGGGCTTCGTATAGCCCGAATACGGATGATCCCTTCCGGGAAGGCATTCCTGGAAATCTGTAAAATCTGCAAAAGTGGATAAAGGGAACTGATTCCCGTTGAGAGGGAAACAGATTCCCTTTTTCTTTTTGCGCTATTGAAGTAGGACTTTAGATATGCTGCAATAGTACCTGGAGCGATAGCTAGTTGTTGTCCCATCTGTCCGTTGGCATATATCTTGCGCTGTAAACACCAGCCACGACCGTTCTCCCTTCTCCCGACTTGCCTGCTTACCAAGAGGCTGGTCAGAGGAGAGAAAGTCACAACGGGTCCTGTGTCTAAATCACATCTCATTCACCCAATTAATCAGGAGGGTAGCGTTATGGCACGTGTGCATAAATCCATGGATTCCTCCAGCCTGGCAGAGGTCGTTGACCGGATCCTCGACAAAGGCATCGTCATTGATGCGTGGGCGAGAGTCTCATTGGTGGGGATCGAACTGCTGGCGATTGAAGCCCGAGTGGTTGTGGCCTCGGTAGAGACGTTCTTGAAGTATGCCGAGGCAATCGGCTTGACCGCCACGGCCGCAGTTCCAGCCTAACCTGGAGAGTTGCTCGCCCGACTGCTGACGCAGTGAGACGGGCGGGTACCCCTTCGCACAACCAAGTTTGTCGTCCCCGACTCGCTTCGTGCTGGTGCCAAGCAGCAGGCGAAGCTGTCGGGGCAAACTTGGACGTTGGTAAAGAAAGTAACAGTCAAAAACTACATTCCACTCAAGGAGGATTTTATCATGGAAAGGCATGCCGAATGGGCGGAAAATCTGGTGTCAGACATAGATTCATTGTATCAAGCACGGGCACAACTCGCTGCTTTGATCCAAAAAGAGAGTGAGCTCCGCAGAGTAATGGTGAGCGAACTGCTCGGTGACGCCCGTGGTTTTGTCGAGAAACTCGCGAAGCAGCATAGGGCGATGGCTGCAGAACTGCGGGAGTCCCTGGGCAACTTTGGCATAGATGTCCGTAGAGCGGCACAGCTGTGGCAGAGCAGGGCAGATCGTTCATCAAGGGGAAAAGGTCGTCCCACCAAAGAGGCTTTCAGCAAAGCTGCCGCCGAAGCTCACGGTAAGGGTCAGAAAAAAAAGGGTACCAACGGGTAGCCAACTCTTGTGGAACTATCCCGATGAAATCGGGACGATCTGAAAAACTAAGGGTTCTCAAGATACTGAGACAAAATCCTCAAGGCCTCAAGTTGGTGGAGTTAGGGAATGAGATGGGGGTGAATTGGAGATCTCTGATACCGACTATCCAAACGCTCTTGAAGGAGAGGAAGATATATAGAGTTAATGGCGTGTACTTTGCAGAAGAGCTTGAGTGACGGTTGGGAATGCTGAGGGGAAGGGGGTGCCCCTGCTTTGTGCGGGAGTCCCGCCCGCTGCGGTAGGCAGCTCCCGCACAGTATTTGAATCCATCGTTGGATGCTGTTAAAGAGAATAAAAAAGAATATGAGACGAACGGATGTAGCTGCACTTCGACTCGAGCGAGGGGAAGACTTTGTTGTCACGCCGCAGGTAGAAAATATCGCTGAGCGAGCCTTAGCCTACCTGGAGGCTGGGTACCCCGTCCACTTTTGCGGTCCGGGAGGCACGGGCAAGACGACCCTGGCTATGCATGTCGCTGCAATCCGGGATAAGCCAGTGATGTTGGTTTATGGCGACGAGGAGTTTGGCACCTCTGACCTGGTAGGAGGACCGAGAGGTTTTAGCTCAAAAAGATTGATTGATAATTTTATCCATTCTGTCCTCAAGACAGAGGAGAGCGTGCATGCACAATGGGTGGATAACCGCGTGACCACTGCCTGCAAGAACGGCTTCACGCTCATCTATGATGAGTTCTCCCGTTCTCGCCCTGAGGCAAACAATGTGTTTCTGAGCATCCTTGAAGAGAAAATCATTGTCCTCCCCGAAATCCTTCGTGGAGAGGTTTGTCTCCCCGTCCATCCAGATTTCAGAGCCATCTTCACCAGCAACCCGGAAGAATACGCTGGCGTCCACAGGACCCAGGATGCGCTTCTGGACCGGATGATGACCATAGAACTAAGCCACTATGATCGGGACACGGAGATTGCAATCACCAAAGCCAAGTCAGGATTTTCCGATCGGGACGTCGCCAAGATTGTGGACATTGTGAGAGAGTTCCGCGCCGTGGGGATGGCAAATTTTCATCCCACGATTCGTGCCTGCATCATGATTGCAGTTATCGTAAGCTCTCGCGGGGGAGAGGTCCGAGCTGATGATTCTATCTTCTTGCAGACCTGCATTGATGTCTTGGGCTCGGATACAGTGAAGGTAAAACGAAACGGCGTTTCCATCACGCGGGATGAGGTTAAGCGGCTCATCGAAAAGCATTGCGGTACGAACCATTAAGAACGGAATATGGGGTGCCAATTGAAAGCGTCAAGAAAAGGACTGGAAACGGTCAGAACACTGCGCGGTCTGTTGGATCGATTCCACACCAAGACGCCCTATGGGGCCTTAATCGAGCTTGCCCGGTTGAATCGAGAAAAGGAACAGCTACGTCATGAAATCCAAAGGTGGGAAAAACGTAGCGAGCAGATCAAGACTCGCTTAGGAGAGATCGAAGAGGCGGAAAAACGGTTGCGCGAGTTCGCCGCCCATGATGATCTGCACCTCCCCTGGCTTGAGGCTCAGGGAAAGCCTCTTCCTCTCCGGGCAAGTTCTCGAGTGACGGTTCTGAAGTATTAATCTATCAGATCTTGCCCGTTCGGTTGACAGCAAGCCAGCTCGCTGCGCCCCGAATCTTTCGGGGCAAGCGTTCTGGCGGGCAGGAGCAAGGGAACACGGGGCTTGCCGAATGAACGAGAAATTTATCTATGCAGTAATCGAGAACAATGCAGAGGATCCACCCCTTCCTGTGTATGATACGGGTGGGATCGACGGTGCCCCGCTTGAAATTGTTCCCTATCGAGACCTGGCGGCTGTTATCAGTTCCATCGACATCAAAAGGTTCGACGAGTCTGAAGATTCATCTGGACGGAAGCAAGAGTGCCTGCAGGCAGACATGCTGTGCTATCAACTGGTGAATCGCTTTCTCTTGGAACACTCCCGCTACAGCGGGATGCTTCCTCTTAGATTCGGATTCACAGCAAAAGATAAGGAGCAGGTCGAGGAGGTCCTGAGAAGGATTTACATTCAACTGAGAACCTTCCTCAACAGATTGAAGGGGAAGGTGGAACTTGTTGTCCAGGTAGTCTGGAACCTGCAGAAGATTCTTGAAGACATAGGGAACGATCGCCGATGTATTGAGACGAAGACGAATTCACCTGATCCTGTGGGTGTAGGAAGAATTCTCTTCGAAGCGGCTGAGGTAAGAAGAAGAAAATTCATCGCAAGCATTCATCACAGACTCTCGCCATTGGCAAAAGACTTCTCGGAGGGGCCTCGCAAAGCGGAAGCAATGATCATGAACCGGAGTTATCTGGTAGAAAACGAAAGTGAAGCGCTGTTTGATGAGGCAGTGAACTTTCTGGCAAGCCAAGAGGAAGGCTATCTAACCTTTCGCTACATTGGTCCACTCCCAGCTTACAGTTTTGTGAATGTCGAGTTAAACCGGGGGAACTTCGCGATGGTGGATAGGGCGAGGAAAACCTTAGGATTACCGGAGAAAGCTTCTCTGGATGAAATAAAGGCCTCATATCGAAATCTACTCCTGAGCCATCACCCTGACAGGAATCCCGATAGTCCGCGGGCAGAGGAACAGTGCAAAGAAGTGATCGAGGCTTACAAGATTCTGGTGGCTTACTGCCGGAGTGTTCAGGGGGGCATGACTCTCTACTCGTTCGCCAAGGATGAGATCGAAAGGGTTTTTATTGTAAGAGACGCCAGAAGCCACAGAGCAATGGCCAGGGCTGCATCATCGGAGGAATTATGGTACTGAGCCAAGCAATCAAGATAGCCCAGCATGAACTGCCTGAGCTTCTTCACCTCAAGATATCCGGAGTGATTGGTGGATTCAGAAAGGAGGACGGATGGCATCTGACGGTTGAGATGGTCGAGCGTCACGCTTTGCCTGACTCTCAAGACCTCCTCGGTGTCTACGAGGTTATCCTCGATGATGAGGGAAGGATCATGCATTACGAGCGCAAGCGTGTGCGCAGAAGAAACGAGGTGGAAGAGACGGCAGAGTATGGGTGAAACATCGAGCGAGGGGAAATTTTTTTATGCAGTGATCCTCCCCAATGGAGGTCCGGGGCTGTACAAAAAGCACTTCTACACTCATCATTCCTTGTTCGATATTCGAAATTCAAATCAAATAATGAACATCGAACACCGAATGCAGAACTATGAAGGACCTTTTGGACGGCCTGGGATTGATTTGATTGGTCTTGATGGCTGCAACGTGTATCTGATTCCTTATAGAGATATTGCCGCTGTCGTAAGTGACTATCCTGCCAAGACGGTCAGCCTGATCAGGAAGAACCTCTCCCCTTACCATGAGGTCATCAGGGGGATTGCAGAAACCTGCACCACAATCCCTGCTAAATTTGGCCAGATCGCTGAGGATGGAGAAAAAGTCCTGTGGCTGCTCCGCCGCCACTATCCTCGTCTTAGGGAGGAGTTGGACCGGCTTGACCAAAAGATGGAAATGGGCGTGAAGGTCTTTTGGGAGGTGGATAACCTCTTCGAATATCTTGTTCAGACCGATGCAGAGATCAGGAGACTACGAGATCGCACCTTCTCCCGGCAGCGGCCTCCGACAACCCTGGAGCTGGTTCAACTTGGGACGTTCGTGTCTGATAGGATAAAGGCCCGGAAAGAGGTAGTGTCTCAGAAGGCGATGTCCGTTCTTCGCAGAGCGTCAGTCGAGGAAAAACTCGATGAGCCAGGTGAGGAAAAGATAGTCATGAGTGGGTGGTTCTTGGTGTGCAAGGGACGCCGGCAAGATTTTGAGCAGACCGTGAATGAGGCGGCACGCGTTCTCGGCGAAGAGTATGCTGTCAGAATGAGTGGTCCTTGGGTCCCCTTTAATTTTGTTGAGCATATCGAGCTCGAAATGTGACGCGGTAAACTGCATATGGCATTCTTGATCGATGATATCCTGTTGGCGCCCTTTCAAGGTATCCGGGCTGTGGCCGAAAAAATTCGGCAGGCGGCTCAAGCAGAACTCCTTGATGCAGAAGCAGTGCGGCGCGAAATCACGACACTCTATATGCAATTGGAGACGGGGAAAATAACCGAAGCAGAGTTCGAGCTTAGGGAAAGGGAATTGGTAGAAATGTTAGAGGAGATGGAGGAGTACAAGAAGCAATACTGAAAGGCACTATTCGTTCGATTACAATGGCCCTTGGGCTCCATATAATTTCGTTGAGTTAAGACTGAAAGCTTGACCATTCCCAGGACACCATGGATGATCAATTCCAAAGTTCACAGAGGGATGCATTCCGCAGACGCATTACCACTGAGTTTTGTTACAAATGAGAACCTTCGACTTCTTCTCTTTGGCGGCAAAGGTGGCGTTGGCAAAACCACGACTGCAGCAGCGACCTCTCTTTACCTCTCTGAGCTTTATCCTGAGAAGAAAGTCTTAATTGCCTCGACCGACCCTGCACACTCGCTCTCCGATAGTCTTGAGTATCCGCTGAGCGATTTACCTGTCAGCATTTGTCACAGATCCAACCTCTTCGGTCTGGAAATGAACGCTGAGAAGGCGCTCGAAGATTTCAAGCGGCGGTACCGAGAACCCGTCAGGAAGATAATCAAGTATGGCACCTACCTTGACGACGGTGACGTCTCCATTTTTCTCCAATTGTCTTTCCCGGGTCTTGATGAGGTGATGGCGCTCGTGCAGGTAATGCAGCTGCTGGAATGGAACAGATACGATCTCATCATCCTGGATACGGCTCCAACAGGTCACACATTAAAGCTCCTTGCACTTCCTCATTTACTGGAGAAGTGGGTTGGCTTTCTCGATACGTTGATGGTCAAGCATCGCTTTCTATCCCGAATGTATACTGGTCGTTACCGCCGGGATGATGCGGACGATTTCATTGATGCGATGCTCAAGTCCTTTGGCAAGGTGCGGGCGTATCTCGAGGATGAAAACAGGTGCCAGTTTGTTCCGGTGACAAACCTCGAACCGATGGTGCTTGCTGAAACGAAACGGCTGATAGAAGTTCTCCTCAAGCAGAAAATCCCTGTGCGGGAGATGGTTGTGAACAAAATGGTGAATCCAGCGTTCTGTGATTGTTCTACGGCGTCGACGCAACAGAAAGAGATTCACAACCTCCTTAACATCACGAAACTTAATGGAATCAACGTAACTGCTGTCCCGTACTTTCCATTCGAAGTGAAGGGAGAAGTTACACTCAGGATCTTTGCGCAAGCGGCATTCGAAAAAGCCCATCGGATAGGCATAACCAAACCCAGCTCCATGGAAGAGAGAGAGCACATTGATGGGAGCGCTCTTGGAGTGACCACATCCGGGCGAAGTCGGGCACTTCGCCCTTACCATCACCATCCCGTTCGTCTAAAACTTCCAGATCCTCGTACACAGTTTATCTTGTTTGGAGGCAAAGGGGGCGTAGGGAAGACCACCATTGCCGCATCGTTTGCACTCAATCTGGCTTCCGTCTATCGTGAGAAGCGAATTCTGCTTTTCTCCACCGACCCCGCGCACTCGCTTTCTGATTGCCTGGGTCAAGCAGTGGGCGACAGCGTGACGGCTATCGAGCACAGAGCAAATCTGTTCGCTGTAGAGATAAATGCTGAAAAACATTTCGAGACGTTTAGAGAAGTCTATGCCAGAGAGATTAGCGAGATCTTCGATAGACTTGTTGATCAGGCTTCAGTGGATTTTGAGTTTGACCGACAGGTAATGACAAATCTCATGGACCTTGCTCCACCAGGTCTTGACGAAATCATGTCGTTGATTGAGGTAACAAACTATGTGCACAGAGGCGAGTACGATCTCTATGTTCTCGACAATGCCCCAACCGGTCACGCTCTGCGCTTCTTAGAACTTCCGGAGCTTATACGAGAGTGGCTGAGAGTTCTCTTTGGAATTCTTTTGAAGTATCGGGATGTAGTGAGCTTTTCCAAGGCATCGGAACTTCTCGTAGACATCTCCAAGAAGTTGAAGAAGATCAGAGATATCTTTTCTGACTCCCTGCTGTGTGAATTCATACCCGTTAGTATCCCGACGCAGATGGCTTTGGCTGAGGTACAGCGGATGATCATAGCCCTTCGAAGATTGAATGTGCCCGTGAAAAGGATGATCATCAATATGATGATAGGTCAGGTTGATTGCGAATCTTGTTATAGTCTGGGGCGGCGACAAGAGACCGCCAAAGGCGGACTGTCGGAACACAGACAAAGGTTTCCTGAGATGGAAATGATAAGCATTCCTCGGGCTGTCCTTGAGGGACGCGAGGATGTATGTCGGATGCTCGAGTTTTCCCCATCAGGCGGAAAGACTCCTCAATTAGGCCAACAGGGTGGAAATGGAACATTCATCCCTGCATCTGCAGAGGGAAATATCCTTAGCTGAGACTCTCAACAGAGTCCTCAATAAGGGAGCGGTTCTCACAGGCGACATAACCATCTCCGTTGCCGACATCGACCTTTTGTATCTCGGCCTCAATCTCGTCGTCAGTTCAGTTGAGACGATGAGGCAAGCCTCGACTGAGTTGGGAGAACCCGAAAATGTGTGACAATTCTACATTGTGTCCGGTGTGCCAGAGACCCATTTCCTGTCAGGGCGGGAGGGAAAAGGAACAAATATCCTTACCCTATGCGATCTCGGATGCTCAACACGGATTCGCGGCCATTCCTCGTAGGCTGAATATCGATCCTGAAAAAGTAGAACAAGGTCTGGCAAAGTTGGTACTGACGATTGTGGAGCTCATCCGCCAGCTTTTGGAGAAGCAGGCGATTCGAAGAGTCGAAAGTGGCTCGCTGTCAGATGAAGAAATAGAGCGACTCGGAACCACCTTGATGCGGCTGGAAACGAAGATGATCGAACTGAAAGAACATTTCAGGATTGATGACCTCGACATTCATTTGGGACCTCTGGGAAAACTTGTCGATTGATCTGGATACAAATATCGAAGAGATAGCCCCGCCACGAGAAGGACAGTTCATGGTGTTTCGCCTCTTGAAAAGAAAACGTCGGCTGCGCTCGCCCCATACACATTCTCTTTTGGCCAGCGCGCAATCCAACTCCATAACCAAGCTTGCTAACGAAGTTCACCAAACAAGAACAACCGACCTCTGGGACCTTTTGGAAAGAATACTCTACAAAGGGATGTTCATTCCTGGTAACAAATACTTAAGGCCCCGAAGCATGAACATTCTTACCAGAACAAACCCCACAGAGGCAAACGGCCATCGAAGTCATTAGGTGGAGGAAATGTGTCCATGCAAAGTCGTCCACGCGCAATGGTGCATGCTATCGAAGGCAGCAACTTGGCTGATCTTTTGGAAAGGATCCTGGACAAAGGCATCGTCGTAGCTGGTGATATCAAAATAAAGCTTGTTGACGTCGAACTTCTTACGCTAAACATACGATTGCTCATTGCGTCAGTTGATAAAGCGAAGGAACTGGGCATCGATTGGTGGGAAACCAATCCTTTTCTGAGTTCGAAAGCAAAAGGTAACGGCCAATCCCGCTTAGCAAGAGAGGAGATGGATGCCCTGAAAGAGAGAATTGAGAGACTTGAAAAGGATGTTATCCAACCGCATAAAAAAGAATAAGTGTTGAAATACGGACCCGTCAGGAAATTACCGGAATGATTCCGGAGTGGCTCTGACTCAGAGAACGGTATTGGCTACCACTATTTCTCAAACGAACGGAGTAAGAGCCATGGGTGCGTATTGCAGTAGCTTTAAGCGACTGTTCTATCGATCGGGCTCGCGTAAGTCAACACGTGGGCAACTAAGTTTTACGAAGGGGATTCGAGAACGTAGATTCCTCATCTGGATGTATTGCGGGTTTCTCCTGCTCTGCGGGATTATTTGTTTTGGTTTTACTTCTTTTGCACCCCTTTTGGGGATGAATCCCGCTTCTCGGGATGCTGTAGAGCAATACACGGAGGACGATGAATTAGTTCTCAAACTCCAAACCTGTGAAAAGCTCTGGCAAGAGGATGTCAACAGGTATTTCTGGACCGTCTTCATACACAACACGATCTTACGAGAAAACTCAGACTTAGATTCAATGCAGGTCGTGGAGTGGGCGAACGTCTGGTACTTAGCATGCAGCGAAACTGGCGAAGACATACCACTTACGCTGGCTATAGCACATGTTGAGTCGGCAACATGGGAAAGAATTGAAGGCTTAAACACATTTGTTCCTTTCCATCCTCAAGCCATAAGTCCACAGGGTGCCATAGGACTTTTCCAACTCATGATTCCGACTGCACGAGAAGTTGCCGACGAGTTGGGCATCTATTATGACAGGTCGGTGGAGAGTACTTATGATGCCATCATCGGTGTCAGGAGGGATACGTCAACTTCGCCGGAGGCGAAGAAAATGCTGATTCGGAGGATGATTCTGGATCATGCTGACAAACATCCTGAAAGTATCGAGGCAGTTACACTGAATCCGATCAACAATATTACGATGGGAATATATTACTTCGCGCACCTCAACCCCGCGAATCGGGCCGGTTTACCCATCGAGGGGAGGATAGAAAGTTATAACGCAGGTTTCGCAGGATATATGCGTGGCTGGGGTCGTGCGGAAACAGTCCCTTACAGGGAGAACGTCCTGCGGAGATACCGGGTTTACGAAAAGCAGGCGGACTCGGCACGACTGAAACTGTGGGCAACTCGACCTGCTCGTGCCGATTCGGTCGAGCCTGATCCTGGGCCGAACCTCGCACTTGGCCTAAAATAGCAGCGTCTCTTCGGAAAGCCAGAGCTGCCTTGAAAGAGAACGCAAGTCTGCCATCAAAATGCCGCGTTGGCAAACCGATGAAGGACTTGCATACTTGACAAACCAGCGGCGGCACTTGCCGAGGCTCAGGTACAGACGGATCGCGGTGAAGCGTCTCAAGATTGGACGGTGCTATAACGCGATTGAGGTAACACCTGTGCAATCGACCGAAACCGTCTTTAACGGCTCTCCCCCCCGCGTGCCTTCCGGTATTTATGCGGGTCTCACGCTCATCAACTCCTAACAACTGTCAAAGAAAAGTATTGCAGAACACTTCCACTGGCAGGAGGGGCAGGGAGGGGAACTACGACTGTGTCTGACCGCCTCCTTAGACCCCCGCTTTCTTGCAGAAGCGATTCAGGTCACAATCAGTTAACTGCTACTGACATGAAGCTGGAATAATTTGTAATCCAAGCGATTTGGCTTGTTTGTGTAGCCACCTAAGCTGTTGTTCTTTGAAACGTTGTTGGTAGCGTTCAATGCCTTGCTCGAC